>JBEKTN010000206.1:0-14826 GCA_049516015.1 Isosphaeraceae bacterium
TCGCCGTCGGGGGAGAACGAGACATAAGGGGCGCCCGCCCGGGCAAGCTCGGTCCGGCCCGCGGGGCGCGGGTCCTCCGGGTCGGTGAGGTCGATCGCCACGGCCTGCTTGGCCCTGGGCAAAGTGACCAGAACCCGCGAGCCCGACGCCGAGACGAAGAGCCGGTCGGCGTCGTCCTCCGGGGAACGAAACAGGGACGCCGTTAGTTTCTCGGCTCTGTCAATACTAGGAGCCTGTCCGAATATTTGCCCGTGCTCTCGCATGGCCGCTGGATTTCGTTAGGCTTTGGCCTTTTCGGCCTCGGCCCAACCCTGTGCGCGCACTATCCCCCTCAATCTATCCTGACGCTGCAGGAGCGGCGCCAGATCTTCAAAAGATTGTGGGTCAAGCATATCAGTTGCCACTCGGCCGACACTTTCTCCAGGCCTCGCAACAGAAACTTGCGGATTCCCCGCGCGGACTTGATCATTCCGAATACTGGCTCGACGATGTGCTTGCGCGCCGCGTAGAGAGCTTTGCCAGTCGCCGTACGCAGTTTGCGCTGCATCTTTTCCTTCGCACTCGCTTCGGCCGAGGGCGCTGCCGCTTCGGCCGAGGGCGCTGCCGCCTCGGGCGGAACCGGTGCTTCGTGGTGCTTCTGTCGACCTGTGGCGATGTGCGGGTCTATGCCCATCTTCTCCAACTCCTCGACCGCTTCTTTGCTGAAGTAGCCGGTGTCGGCCGTGTTCGGAATTGGCTTGGGCGTCCCGTCCGCCGCTTTCGGTTGCTCGATCCCTGCCGCGTTCAGGTTGTCCAGGGCTGCTTGGGCCATCGGGACGGCCTGTTGCTTGTCATTCGCCTCACTCGTTGTTTCCGCTGCCACGATGATCTGTTCGGCGCTATCCACCACTGCTTGAGCGTTGTAGGAATAATCGAATCCCTTGTTGCTCTGCTTCATGACCTTCGCTTCGGCGTCGGTGAAGTTCGTTTGCGCTTTGTCCTCGGGCGTGGGGTCGATAGGCGCGGGTTCTTTGCCCCGGCGTTTGCGGCCTTCGGCTTCACGCTTGGCTTGCTCCTCGTCGCGGCGGCGTTGTTCTTCTTCCGCCTTGGCGCGGGCCTCGGCTTCCAAACGCGCTTTCGCCTCCCGGATCTTCGCCAACCGCTCCTCACGCCGCTTCAATTCGTCGGGCAGTTCGTCGCCACGACGGCTTCCCAACGCAGCGTCTTGCTCGGTGTCAACTTGCTCGGCTTGCTTGAGCAATTGCTCGATCTCAGCTTCCAGCCGCTCGATTTGCTTGTTCATGTACCCGTAACTCATCGCCTTGTGCCGCGAGGCGTTCGCTCCCATCTTCGTCCCGTCGGTGGACAGATTCCCAAGCTTGACCATGCCCATCTCGCCGGCCACGCGCAATACCTCGAGGAACAGGGGCCGAAACGCCGCCAGGTGGATCTTGCGAAAATCGCTGATCGTGCGGAAGTCAGGCGGATCGTTGGCGACAATGGCTCGAAAAGCCAGATTGCGTTCGCAGGCGGCCGCGATCTTACGGCTGGAGCAGACGCCCACGGAGTAGGCATAGACCAGGAGGATCACCATCATGGTCACATCGAAAGGCGGTTGGCCGCGCAGCTCCTGGGCGTAATACTGGTGGAAGGGCGTGAGGTCCATTTGCGGGATGAGATCCAGGAGGAAGAACACCAGGTCGTCTTCGGGCGGCGCTTCTCGCGGTGAGACCGGCTCGTGGCTGCTCTGCTGGGCGTCCCAGGCGCGGTAGTTCTTGCGTCGATCATCCATGATCTGGCTCCTGCACGGCGCATCAATGCATTGGAATTGGGAGGAATTAGCATTGTGGTTCAATCGACCGAGCCTGTACAGATCGATCGCTCGCGGGGATGGAGATATCCGGACAGACTCCGAGGGGCGAATCTTCGTAGGCGTCTCATGTAATCTTGCACAGCCAGCTTATAACTGTTATCCCGAGGTGCCGGCTGACGGCGGGCTATTTGAGGAGCTGCAGCGTCGTGCCGAGCGCACTCGGGACCAAATCCCCAGAAGAGTGGCGGGTCGGTGATGGGCGTTTTGCGACTGAATGTTGATTTCGATGACACTGTTGAAGAGCTGGCGCTCCCTGAGGACCTCACCGCTGCCGATTTCAGCATTAGCGTCGATGATGACTGCTTGACTCTGAACCGGCCGCGCGGAAGTCGTCTTCTCTCCGCACCAACATCGGAGGGCGTCTATGGGCCCGTCAGTGGGCTCGTTGATTGGCTGATCGAGAACTGGAGCGCTTTGCTCTGGGAATCGGCTACACCCTTTCGCAAGAGTCGGATAGGTGATGATACTTCCGAAAAGCCTCCTATTCCGGGCGTTACCGAGGCCCTCCAGAACTGGGACGGTTACACACAGGATACCTCAGAGATCCCAGGCTTTGCAGACTGGCAACATCGGCATCTCCTGGGGCACGCCTGCTCGGATCTTGCGATTCCCTCGATCGTAATTGTCCCTGAGGATCGTCATGTCATTCTGGCCGCGGATCGGCTGCCCCTGAGTCTTGCTCCCTCTGTGCAATTCGTCCCTGCTCGCGGTCAGGAGAAGTCTTGGGGGCTCTTTGTTGTTCGCAAAGCAGACTTTGAGGCAGAGGCAAGGCAATTCATAGAACGAACGATTGAGCGCGCACAGTCCGCGGCACAGTTTGAATACTGGGGCAACTGGCTGAGAGATCGGTGGCAACGCGCCCAAGCCGATGAAACCGATCCACCAACTCGCCTTCGCTGGATGGTCGGCGAAGTGAGTGCGAGCAGGGTTGAGGAGCTCAGGACCGAGCAACCACGAATTGCAACCGGTTTGTGCCAACTCTTGCTGGATTGCCCTTTGGTCACCGCGGTGGAGGAACTGGCTCCTGTCGAGGGTATGCTAACGGACTTGGTAACCAGTGGACTGCAGCCAATTCCCGGCGGCGGAGTACCAGGTTGGCAGAGGCTGAACACTTCTCGAGTGTCAACGAATCAGCCGGACTTCTTGCAGGGCTACCAATTGGCTCGTCTTGTCCGGGAGAAGGTTGGACTCGGGAACGATCCAATCGACAGCCTGCCGCACTTACTTCGCGAGCTGGACATTCAGTGCGACAAAAGCGTTAATAGTTCCCTGTTCCGCGCCGCGGTTTGTGCAGCCCCCGGAAGACGGGCTCATCTGGTGCCCTCGGCCAGTGAGGGCAGAATGCAAAGCTATCCGGCTTCACGTTTTGCCATCGCATCCGCATTCGGACGCCTGCTCTGGCAAGCTCGAATACCCGGACAAGACTTGCTCTGTGGCGCCCAAGGCGACCACGCGATGCTCAGCCAAAGCCGCAGAGCCAATGCATTTGCCGCTGAATTCCTGCTTCCTGCAACCGCGATTGAAGGGGCATTCTCAGAACAAGTCGTTTACTCTCTGGCGGAACTATACGGGATTTCCAGTACCGCAGCGCGATGGCATGCGCGCAATGTTCAACAACCACAATGATAGGCCGGCACTGGGGAGACCGAGGGGGACATTGCGAATTGTGGGAACGACCCAGGCGAATTGGGCAGTTTATCCGTGTCTTCCTTCTACTCTTTGATGGCAATTCACTATGTCCCTCTGGGGCCCCCTTCGGTCCCAATGGTTAAGAGAAGAAGAGCCGGCTTGCTTTTGACTAGACAGGGAATACAATTTTGACGATGTTCATGACAAAGATCCGCAAAAAGTCGCCTCAATTTGTCTGGGGCAAGTGCCATGCTTCTCGAATTCCGGCTTGCGAACTTCCGATCCTATAGCGCTGACAAACGGTTCAGCATGGTTGCGGGGTCCGGGAAGGAACTTCCAACTAACACGATGACGGCCCAGGGGTTCGAACGCTACCCCTTGCTCCGAAGCGCCTCCATCTACGGCGCCAATGCCTCGGGGAAAAGCAACTTGATTCAGGCCTTTGCCTTCTTTCGGTACTTCGTGCTTCGATCCTCGGAGAATCGGCAAGAAGGAGACAAGATCCCAGTCTACCCCTTCATGCTCGATCCGGAACTGGCCAAGAAGCCGAGTGAATTCGAGATGACTTTCATTCTCAACGGGGTTCGTCACGAGTACGGTTTCGTCGTCTCCCAAGATCGAGTCCATGAGGAATGGTTGACAGTCTATCCCAAAGGCAAGCCCCAAGAATGGTTCCAGCGAACAACGGATACAACGGGCAAATCGCATTGGTCATGGAACCGGACGCATCTCAAAGGCGACAAGTCACAGTTGGCCGAGCGGACCCGAGACAACGCTCTTTTCCTGTCTGTGGCAGCACAGTGGAACCACCCCCAAATCAAGCCCATCTATGGATGGTTCAGGAATCAACTCAAAGTGTTGCGTAGGGAAGTCCATGCGATGAGCTATACGCGGAGCCAGCTCCTCCAGAACTCGACTTTCCGCGAATGGCTCACAGGTGTTCTCAAAGCGGCAGACACGGGCATCAGCCGGGTGCTCGCCAAGGAAAGCAAGGTTCGCAAGGACCACCTTCGCTTCCCCAGTGAAATCCCGGATGATGTGAGAGATTACCTGACCGAAAGTTTCTTGAATGAACTCAAGGTCGAAATTCACACCACCCACCGACTGCCAGGCACCGACAACGAAATTGAATGGGACCTGGAGCAGGAGTCGGACGGAACGAAGCGGATGCTCGAACTGCTCGGCCCGATCTACGACGTTCTCCAATCAGGAGCCGTTCTCATCATGGACGAGCTTGATACGAGTCTTCACGCCTTCATTACTCGCGAGCTCGTTCAGCTCTTCAACAACCCGAAGACCAACCCTGGCGGTGCTCAACTGATCTTCACGACGCACGATACCAGCCTACTTGATCCGGCGCTGTTCCGCCGAGATCAAGTCTGGTTCACGGAGAAAGACCGATCCGGGGCAACCGACCTCTATTCACTTCAGGACTTCAGCGTCAGGAAGGGGGAAGCGATGCAGAAGGGCTATCTCGTCGGTCGATATGGAGCGATCCCGGTCCTGAAGAGATTCGAATTCTCTCAATCTTTGAGAACAACAGAAAAGCTCGAGCTCGTTACTCCGAAAGGATGACCCCTCAACACGCATCACCATCGATGTGGGAAGCTGCCTCACGGTTTTCCTTCGGGGTGTCAACCAAATGGCTCGTCGGCACTACATGAGGCCAGAGACTGCCCTGGGACGGGGGAGACCCACACGCAGACCTCGCGAGAGTATCCTGATCGTTTGCGAAGGAGCGGAAACCGAGCCGAATTACTTCAAGTCGCTGCGAAGAGCGATCAGCCTGAGCTTGCTCGAAGTTGAGATCGTGGGAGAGGGCGCCGAGATCGTTCGTGTCGTTGACGAAGCAATCCGACTCAGGGAGGAAAGAGCAACAGAGTCCGAGGAAAGCATTCGTCTCGCGCCGTTCGACGAGGTCTGGTGTGTGGTCGACACGGAGTGCAGGAACGACAACCCTTCCTGGAAACGGGGAGTTGATCGTTCGAAGGCCAACGGTCTGAAACTCGCCTGGTCGAATCCCTGCTTCGAATTCTGGCTTCTCTTGCACTTCGAGCGCATTGGCCGCAGCTTCGACGGTTATGCGCGAGTCAGGCGATTCCTTACAAGGCATATCAGGCACTACGAGAAGAGCATGGATTATTTTGAGCAGATCGCACCGCGCATCCCGACGGCTATCGAGCATTCGAAGCAGATTCACCGCTCTCAGTGGCAGGACACACCCAATGCGATCGATTGCAATCCCGGGACGACCGTTCACGAGCTCGTTGAGAGGCTCATGCTGGTCGCCGGAATGACGATCGAGCAGTACCAAGCTTCCTTTCCACTCCCTGACACCGCACCCCCAAAAGGGAAGCGTGCTCGGCGGTCGTAGCATCGTGATCGCCGCTTGTGCGTCGCGAGAGGACGCTCACTCGATGCGATCAGCCGCGCGAGGCAGGATGCCGGCGACCTTCAAAGGCTCGATGTTGACGCGGACGCCGTAATCGAGCACCGGCAGCCAGCCACGACCGTAGGCCGGGCCGCCGGTGACTTCGGCGATTTTCTGCTTCAACCAAGGAGCGCCCGGGCCGGGGGCCGGCGTGACCGGCCGAGCGCCCGTGTCGAGGTCCTGGATGCGTCGGCGGAATTCGATTAGCTCTCGGTATTGCCGTCCGGCGGTTTGAAAGGACCCCTGGGCGTCGTTGATATCACGACGCCTTGCGCCGCGTTGCTGAAGCCCTTCGAGGACCGTCTTCGTCGCGTTGAATTGAGCCTGTGCCGTTTCCAAGACATCGACCAGGTAATGAGCCAGGATGTTCTGAAGCGTGTTGCCACGCAGTCTGTGGTAATGGAGAAGGCAAGAGAAGGCGCCAGGGAGCGAACCGCGAGGTAAGCAGCCGGTACTGGTCAACTGCCAGAAGATTGGCCGGCGACGGTACATATTGACGTGGAAATCAAAGAAGTCTTGGGCAAGCCAGTCTTCGACTGGCTTTGTCAGGATCTCATCCGCCTCGGCCCACTTGGCTTCAACTGTTTCGGGTCCGAACCAATCAGATAGTTGGATCTTCACGAGTCGGGCCAGGCTTGACCTCTGCCCGAGAGTCTGAAGAAGGACGATACCGTCGGGGTCTCGCTCTACGACGAGCTTGACAGCGTACGAGAGGAGGCGAGCGACTTCCTCTTTGACTTCCTCTTTGATGAACGCAGCATTCCCGACGGGCTCTTGAGGAGCTTTAGAAGAGGCAGCACTAACTTCGTCGGCGTCTGCCTCGACCGAAGTTTCTCCCAACACGGCCTCGGTTAGGCCATCTTCCTGCGATCCGGATTCGGCTTCGCCTTCTGTATCGTTTCCCTCGTCTGCGTCGTCGTCCTCTTCCATCGGGGGAAGACACTGTCGGAAGGCGATCTCCTCAGCGAAGTGTCTACGATCATGGGGATCGATACCCATCAGATCATAGACCTCCTCGTCGATACCGTTTGCCATGGAAGCAATCTCGCTCTCGATGGCTTGTTTCCGCAGAAAGGCGGTTAAGCCGATTTGCCTGAGCGAGTCGTTTGTACTGGCTCTCTTTTGATAGACTGATAGAAACCGATTTGTGAGATCTGGGCACCGACGCTGTACCACCTCATCATTGGGCCACTGGAACTGAGTTGCTTGAACGTGCCCTGATGGCCGACCAAGTCCAACGGGGCTGCGGATAGCCTGGAGAATCGAAGGTGTAACAAAGAATGGGGAGATCTCGTCAGTAGTTCTAATTAAAGATGAAAACGTAAACGCAACAAATGCCTTAGTTCCAATTGACTCGAGATCTGACTGGTCTGGATAAGGCAAGAGTGCAACGGCTCCGTTGAGAACCTGTCGCATCTCGAATACACGAATCAAGTAGAAAATGAACTGAGAGTTGAGATAGCCGAGGGCGCTCCAATAGCGCTCGGAATCGAGAAATAAGCCATTAACAGAGACGGTGAAGATAGTTCCTTCGGGTAAGACCCTCGCGTTCATTCTCGATTGGTTACTGGGGTACGACGGAGACTTATGCCACGAAATTCCATGACGAAAATTGAAAGTGTCGTTCTGAACTCGGGAAGCGGACAACGCTCTTAGCGCTTCGCCGTCGTTCATCCAATCGACCACTTTGTCGATATCAGATTGAAAGACGTCCAGCCATCCTCCTCGGGCGAACGGCACCCAGGGACGCCCCTGACTAGTCTCTTCTCGCGACCGGGCAATAAGCTCAGGGCATACTTCCCAATACTGGCGAACGAAACGTGGGTTGTCACCGGTCGCAAGCCCTTGTTTCGCGTCCGCGATTTTCGGGGATTCCGGTCTCCTGGCGACGTCCCTGTCCAGGGGAGGATACTGCCCGAAGAGCTTCGAGACAGTGGATGGTACCCAATAGGAGTAGACCGACGAAGGGAGCTGCATGAACGTCGAGACTGAGGTCAGATACGATTTCGAATGCGAAAGCCCTCTTGAAAGTGTGGCGAGGGCTTCGACGAAAACGGCCTCCTTATCATCCTCCATCTCGTTGAACATGCGAAAGGCGACACAGGACCGCGAGGTGTTCGGCCGCGATTGCTTACGAAGGACCGCCACGGCGGTGATCACCTTGGCACCGTCGAGGACCCCGTAGCCCGTGTCGCAAAGTACCTCGGGCGGAGCGAGTGAATTGAGGACATTCTTCCTGCATTTCTTGAAAGTGCCTAGGTACATGTATGTTTGAGACGTTATCATGCCGAGAAAACAGGATTCGTCGACCAGGTCGATCGACTTTTCCATGAAGGCGGAATACAGGTTGTTTCCGGTGTTCGGGTAGTGGGCCGGAATTCCTCGTCTTCGATTTCCTTTGCAGTAATCCTTACATGCCTCGGGCATCTTCCCGTAGGGCGGATTCATCAAGGCGACATCGTAAGTCTGCGTCAGAAGGTCCACCATGCCGCACGACTTGGCCATCTCGTGGGCAAACAAAAGTCTCCCCACATCCCCACGCGGCCTGGCCTCAGACTCAAAGCCTTTCAGGCGGTCCAGAACCTGGGGCAGGCTCAATTCGTCGATCTCCCGATCCTGAAGAAAATTCCTCTGATAAGCCTCCGGTTGCCCTAGGAAAGACTTTTGAACTGGTCGTCCTTGGATGTAACGATGGCGGTGAAGAAGCGGCTCAAACTCTTCGCGAATCTTGAGTAACGACCCAATTTCCGCTGTCATGGAGAGGCTCTTGAGAATCCGCTCGGCCAGCTCACGGGCCAAAGGTGTCGAGTCAAAGGAAGCGAGCAATTCCGCCCGCTCTTCACCCTCAGCGATTCGTGCCCCGGCGCAAACGATGTTCAGCTTCGAGGGATGAAAGGCATCTCGCCCCGTGATCTCGCGGAATGCGAGACGTGCCTTCAGGTATAGGTTGAACGTCCCGAGCTGGCAGGCACGCACGTCGACGTCAATGCCGTGGAGGTTCTCCGCCAAGATTAGACTTGGCACCTCGGCAGCTTCAGGACGATCCGAGTCCAACTCGATCTCATACATCCGCCGAAGCACATCGAACACGTAAAGCAGGAAGTGAGCCGAGCCGCAAGCCGGATCGATAATCTTCAGCTCACGAACCGGTTTCCATGGCCGCGGAGCAACGGCCGCCGGCGGGGGGATTGGGCCTCCCTCCGGTTTGACTGCTGCTGCGTCGAAACGCTTGCGAGCTTCGGCAACGGCCCTGGCCTCTGCGTTGCTCCTCGCCTCCTCGCCCCACCATCCAAGTCGTTGCTCGTCCGGCAGGGGAACCAGATAGGCACACGTGTGGCGGCAGATTTGGCGGAGTCGCTTCTCCTCGTCGCTCACTTGTTTGCCCGGCTCTCTCTCACCGAGGCGTTTTCTCGCGAGGTCGGGAATGCTCTCCCACCAGATCCGCCCGAGGGTATTGTCGACCAGAACCCGGACGACCCAGTGAGGCGTGTAGAACTGGTTCGCGACGATCATGTCGTCGGCCGACATCTTGTAGCCGCGACGACCCTTGCGCTCCTTGTAATCCAGGTTGGCCGGGACGTTGTAGTACTGGTAGACCCATCCCAGGATGTCATCCGCCGCCCAGTCGTCCGTCGTCACCTGCTCCGTGAGTTCGACAACCAGGCCCTTGATCGCGGCGGGTTCGGGGACGAGGACGCTGTACTCGTCCTGGAGGTCGAAGACGATCGCGACGTCTCTTGAAGCGGCGACGCAAGCGGCGCGGATTGCCTGCCACCGTGCCTCGTCAGCGGTCCGGACCGGGATCGACTCGCCCAAAATCTCCACAGAGCACGCTTCGAGGATGTCACGGCCCCAGGCCGAGAGCCCTCCGTACTCGGCGTCTTGAGCGATCACGCTCTTGGGCAAGAAGCCCCGGACCTCCATGGCTCGCAGCGCCGCGATGCGGTTGACCAGGGTGAAGGCGCAATGCTCCAGGTAGCGGCGTCGGGCATCGATGTAGGACATTCCGCCCGCCTCACGGTCACGGGCGTTGACCTCGTCGACAGCCTTCCGGATCTTCTGCTTATCCGGATTTGTGAGCCGCTCCGCTGGTAGAGGGTCACGGTCCTTCGGCAGCCCGAGGCCCACCAAGGCGCGATCGAACGCATCCTCGACGATCTTCCTCGCCTCCTTGACGTGAGTCAGCAGATTCTCGCGGCGATTCTTGGCTAGCATCGTTACGCCCTCACATTCAAGGGCGACTCGCGTCGGATCTGGACGTCAACCTTCACTTGCCCATCAGGGATCGCCTTTTGCAAAGCCACGCGGATTTGATCTGCCAGTGCGTCGATCTCGCCGGAGGAACCGACCGAGTGATCGTGGATGAGAACGATCGTGCCTTCGCCGGTCGGGACGTCCTCCCCCGTTCCAGGCCCTCGAGGCGGCTCGGGTGTTGTGGGCGCATCAAGGGCATCGAGCCGGGCGATCGCCTGTGCACGGAGAGTCGCGATCGATCCCGCTTGGAGGGCCAGGGTGCTCGCATCGGCATGGCAGCTCGGGCAAACGAAAGCGGCTGCCTCATCGAGCGTGCCCGGGTCCGAGGTGCACTCCTTGAAGCCAAACTGCTCGAGGATCGATCGCTGTTCCGCCTCGTCGAGCTTACCCCAGTTCCGGTGGGCCGTGAGGTCCGTCTTGGCAGAAGCGATCTGTGTCTGCCGGGTGGTGTGGTCCTGGCGATAGTCGGAGACGTAACGCTGCCTGATCGCGATATGTGCCTGGGTGATCGAAGACCAGCGCGTGCCCGCGTAGAACTCGGAATGGTTGAGATTGCTACGAAGAGCCGCAAGCTGCGCCGGGAGATCGCCGCCAACCCGTTGAACGAACTGCGTGGCCGGATAGGTCACGAACCCCTGAATCTTCTGGTAGAGGTCGAGGGAGCCATTCTCCTTGAAGTCGCGGATGGACTTGAACGCGGGCACATCGTTAGCCAGCCGAGTTTGCCGCTCGGTCTGGAGGAACAACCGGATCCGGGCCGACCCCACAGCGGCCTGCTGGATGGCCTGAAGGTCATCGCGGAATTCGGTGAGTACCGTGAGGCATGGCAGGTGTCCGACTTCGGCGACCCCGACAAGTTCGATCACCTTGGGGAGAAAGCCGGAGATGACCTCACCAAGCGCCCGGTCGATCTTCTCGAACGTGTCTTCGCCAGCCCGGTCAAAGAGCGAATGAAGGGCTTGGGATGCCGCCAACCGCTGTTGGGGCGTCAATTCACCGACGTACTCGAAGACGGCTCTCTTGAACTGGTTCCATCCCGAGAAGACCTCGATCGCCTTCGGCTCCGACGATGTGCGGATCTGAGCCGTCCCGAGCTTCGCGACAACCGCACCGGTCCTCAGCAAGGCGGCAAGTGCCGCGCGGACAACGTGGTCGTCCCAGCCAAAGGGCTTCGAGTCGAATTCAGCGGCGAGCGCCTCGCCGGTTCTCGTCTCATCGGAGGAGTGGTCGGGTTGCCGGAGCCGATCGGCGACCGTCTTGACCACGGGTCGATCGAGCAAGACCTTGCCGGTCGCGTCCATCAATTCCAGTTTTTGGACGCACGGCGGCCGAGTGGTTTTCCAGGTGAGAACTTGACGCAGGTCGTCGTCCACGACGACCGCCGAGCCGGGGTCGAACTCGGTGTAGACGGACTTGATCGCCTTCTGGGAATAGTCGGCGAATCGCTGCTCGGCGGTCGGGATGCCGTGCATGTCGGGCTTTTCGCCGTTCCAGATGAACGTCCCCTGGCCCATCCCCTGGAGGATGATCGACGGGAGGCAGTTCGGCTCCTCGTCCTTCTCCAGCATTTCGACCCGCGCACGCTGATTCTCGATCTGTTCCTGCTCGCGTTCGTCGCTCGTCCGGACCCTCGGGTCGAGGAGGGCCTTACGAACGCGGACGATCCGATCGGCAATCTCGACGAGGCTCCCCAGGTCCTTGATCGCCCAGACCATTCGCTCCGGAGCATCGGTGCTGCTCATCAAGTGCTCCTCGGCCCAGTGCGGGTCGTCCTCCACGGCGGACGGCGTGAGGAGGTTCAGCTCCAAGTGGCTGCCCGAGAAGAGAGAGGCCGTTGTTCCCGTGAGCGAGTCCGCCAGCGTGATCTTCACCTCGAACTTCCGCTTGCCGTGCTTACCCGCGTAATCGACCTTGGCGAATTTTCTCTTCAGAGCCACCGTGGCTGCCACCTTGATAACCTCGAAGCGTTCCGGGTCGGTAACGTCCTGCTCGGCCACGATCTTCTCGAAGCGTGTCTCCGTCTCGGTGAGGAACCGGTAGCCCAATTCGGAGTCCTGAATCAGGTAGCGATTCCCCGCTTCAGAGAGCGTCTTGAGTGCTTCCTTGACGCGCTTCAAGTGCGCATTGGGGTCGGCTCCGAGCTTGGGGTAGAGGACCGCCGCGACGACTTCGTCGGTGACCCGAAAATACTGCTTCGCTACCTGCTGGAGCAGGAGGACGGCCTTCGCCACAGAGGCTAGCCACGGGGAGTCGGAATTGGCATCATTCAGAATCCGGGCGATCTGGTCGCGCTGCGTCAGATGAATGCTCTTGAGTTCTTCCTCGAGGACGTCATAAACCCGGTCGAAAGTGACGAGATGCCCGACGGGCAAGGCACCCAGAAGCAGATGGTCTGGCTCGCCGAAGAGGGCACGGATGATGATCAGGATCGCACGCTCCTTGGTCCCGACGACGCCGCCTGAGGGTCCCGTGTTCCGCAGTCGGCTGAGAATATCCTGGATCAAAATGACGTGGTAAGGAAGGAGCGGATAATACCGTTCCAAGGCAGCCGGATCGGTGTTCGTGAAGCGGTTGTTCGGATTTATCAGCCCGGTGCGTATGCATGCGGCCGTGCTGAGTTGAGGCCGATGATCGGCGATCGATTTACGGAGCGCTGCGATCCGTTCGGGCGAGTTGGACTTTCGGAGAAGCCGCTCCGTCACGACGAAGTCGATGTTGTTCGCGCTAAGCCGGAACTTCTCCGGGAAGCGATCTGCGAGGATGCCGATACCCGCACCGGGCTTGTGGAATCGGCTGTCGACCTCCTCCGGAGCTTCCTGGCCGGTCACGATCAAAAAGACCTTCCCGAGCCCGATCGACTTGACCTTCTCGGCCAGAGCCTGCAGCTCGGTGATCCGGTCCAGGTTGTCGCCCAGGTAAAGCCAGACTTCGTCAAGACAGACGAGTAGTCGACCCTTCTGGGGATGAAGGGTCTTCGCCTCGCTGACTAGGCGGCGGACGACTTCCTCGGGCTCGACTTTCTTCTGCTCGGCCAGGCGAACCGATTCTACGGCCATTTCGAGCGATTTGTGGGTCCGCGGGAGGAACTTGTGCAGTCCCTGAACCAGGAGCGGGTAGGCCAGCGCCGCGTCGTTCCGGATCTCGACCCACTGACGCGTATCGCCGTCACTCGCAGTCGTCTCGGCCACGAACGCGCAAAAGTTCTCGTACTGGTTGTTCCTGGCCAGCAGTTGCTCGAACTGAGCGATCCAGGGAACCTGTGACCAGCCTAGAGAACGCTCGAGCCAGCTCAGGATGATGTAGCTGATCGAGGATTCCTCGCCGGTCCGTGAGCTGCCCCGGGCATAGCCGAGCATCTGAACGATCAGGGCGCGCGCGAAGAACTGGGCAGTGATGAGGATCCCGAGGTTCCCCACACCGAGGCGATCACAGATAACGCGTGTGGCACCAAACGTATGGCCCGCGTCGTCGGTGACTTCTTTGTTCGAGAGCAGGTAGGCCAAGACCTTGAGCAGGTGGCTCTTACCGGAGCCGAAGAAGCCGGTGACCCAGGTGCAGGTCGCATCCGGGACACCGCTATGACTGCCAAGATATTGGCTGACCAAGCTGTCCGATCGGTCGAAGAGCCACTCCTTCACTTCGGGGGGGAGCACGTAGTCGTTAATGTCGCGGTAGACCGTGGAGGGGTCATCCGGCTGAATCGTTCGTTCAAGCTGGCGATTGGGCAGGTTTTCGGGATCGTAAAGGTCCAAGATGCAGGTGAAAGGCATTGCCGCTGACTCCGTGGTCATTCAGAAGTTGGGCCAACAATCAGCGCCGGATATCCAGGATGAGCAGGGCCGGTAAGGAGCCCAAAAGAACGACCGCGGTCGGTCACGTGTCCGGGACCGAGCACCGCCAGCGTGGCACCGATCTTCGTCATCTCACAAACGGCCAGGGTCTGCGAGATCGTGGTGAACGGATAGATCGCTCCGGTTCGTACGACGAAGACGATGTGCGTCTTGGACCGTCCCTCCAGGGCTTGCTGGGTCCGGTCGGCCAGGTACTCCGGCAGCCGTTCAGCAAGGTTGAGCTCCAATCGCCTGTACTCGTCCGGTTTGTTAAGGGGGAGTCTCAGGAAGCCCTGGTTCTTGAGAAAGGCGGCGGCATACGCCCCCCAAGAGATCACCTCGGTCGTAATGAACCCGTCCGCAAGCCGCGAGAGAGCAAGCTGGACGCCGACCAAGGCCTCCTTCTCATCAGCCGGATCGTACGGATACAGCAAGAAGAGGTTTCGCCAGTCGTGCCGCTTACCCGACGCGATCTGCACGGCCGTATCCAAAAAACGTTGCCATGATTCAGATTCCCAGGCCATGGTCCAGCCATTCCTCCAGCGATGCGTGGTTGCGGCGAAACTCCATGATACGGTCGCTCTGGGCGAACGACCACCATCCACGGCTATTCAGTGCCCGAGCGGCCCTGATCGCATCGCTCTCGGTGAACAGCAAGATGTTCAGGGGATCATGGCGTAAGACTGACCAACCGCTGAGTCCGCGATCTGCTAGTTCCACAACGCGGAAAGGAAGTTTCATGAGAGTACGAGGCTTGGTGGTTTGTGTGGGCCTTGCAGCTTAACGTGGCGGTGGGGCGGAACGAAATGGGGGCGGCGTCTCTTCTGGAG
>JBEKTN010000207.1:0-14817 GCA_049516015.1 Isosphaeraceae bacterium
GTCTTGGGCAAACCGCTCGAAAACGTCGTTGAGCAACATCAGGGTCGCCTCCATGCGAAGTTGGTAACTCCTTGGAAAGCGACAGCTTAGCACACTAATACGCTCACCTTCAAAGGGCTGGGTGCAGACCGGTGTCTATTCTCTCCTGATCGAAGACCAGCTTGGGGGCGTTGCTCCCATGGGTTCATCGTCTGCCGCGACGGTACGCGGTACAAGGTCGAGAATACGGCCGAACTGCGGGAGTGGGTGCTAAGGGTGGCGAATCGGATTCGGCCGCCGCGTGCCCGCGTCACGCAGCCGATCTTGGTCAACCCGAGGCCCGGTCAGTGCCGACCGTGCGGGATGCGAGGGCATTGCGGGCAGGCCAGAATCTGAACACGGCGTTGCATAATCCGCTTTATGAGACAGCTTTTCACGGGCAAGGTCAAGCGGCGAATGAGTGGCTGCAATTTCCACGTCGTAGGGGGCGCCGATGCGGCAGGGATGATGTGAAGGAGGGTTGGTCGAATCGATTAAGTCTCATATTCCTATTTATCATAACTATTACCGGGTGCCAAAAAGACGCAAGGGCAAGCAACGAGCCTCGAAAAGTTGGGCGAGTCATCTTGGAACGATTGGGATAAAAGGATACGATCCATGGATAGGCTTGTTCCGTATCTGGTACCGTCTTGCAACCGATCGTAGAATCGCACAGGTGCAGTAGTCAGAACTCCATTCTCGGAGCGATTCGATGAAGTACGGCCAGATCGCTGGCAACCGCAGCATTGATGCGAAAATCAAACGGTGTTTCGAGTTGATCTCGGAAGAGGATGCGAGCAAGTTCGAGAGGAGATTCGCGAACCTACCGAAGGTTGACGACACGAACGACGAAAGACTGCATGCCTTCCGCGAACTGATCATCGGTGCCTATCTTGTGACGCAGGGCTTCCGTGTCCAGCATTCTAGGCCGATTGAAGGCAAGACGCCGGACTGGAGCATTCTTGGGGATGAAGACGTTCTTGACGCCTTGGTGGAGGTCGTGACATTTCATCGGGGAGTGGGAAAGACTACAGACAGACTCTACGCGACGATCCAGGGGAAGTTCTCCACCTACAAGGATCTGGCCGATCGGCATGAGATTCCTTACGTCGTCGGAATCCACGTAGACTTTGAACACACTGTAGACGACGACGAGATAGATGATTGTTTGTTCAACGATCAGTACGGGCTTTTTGCTCTCTATCCCGAAGTCAGAGGTGCCATCTTCTGCGTTGTCGATGTCGCGAGCTATCCCATCAGGTATTACCGGAATCCTGATGCCAAGAGGCCGCTTACAATCCGTGACGGCATCTTCTGACTGTCAAGTCGACCCCTTACCGTCGTTTCCTGTTCGTCTGCTACCTCCACAGCCTGTTTAAGTTAGAATGTCAATCATCGGCAAGATCGGTCCCGATACCGTTTCAAGGCTTGAGAGAGCCGCCGAAAGGCGTTGCGCAGAAGCGGACTGGCTCTCTGAAGGGAAGCACCATCTGGCTGCACTGTACTTCTATGGATACGTCGCTGAAATCGTACTAGGACTAACATATTTCAGAATGATAGGTTATAATGCCAAAGAGCCAATCTTGCGAGACGCCTTGAACAAGACTCTCAAACTGACACGATCACGCAGCCTGATGTCGGACAAAGCCCACCCGGTCGATGGTTGGGCTCTCTTGTTAATCGAGGAAAGAGCCCAGTTGTACCCCCCAGCCTATGAGAGGCGGATGGAACGATTATTAATGGATCGGGCTTTGGTTATCAGTGAGAACTGGTCTCCGAAGCTCCGATATCGAGCCATCAAAATCGGAGAGGATCAAGTTACACCGGTCCGGGAATCGGCCCACTGGTTACTCGAGAATTCCCAAAGACTCTGAGGCTCGTCATGCCTGTTATACGACCCGCTGGCCGAAAACAGCCTATCGCTACCGTTCGAGACAATCTTACCGATCTACTCGTCAAGGAGTTGATGGGCGAACGATCGCGAATGGGGCCTGTGATCTTCGAGCTGCCGACCGATCAAGCTAACCAAGTTGATGTCATTGTGGTATGGGAGGCATGGAAAAGTCTGCCGCTCGAGGCGCGAAGCCAGGTCGTTCGAGACGCCTACCAGCGATTCGCGAGAGTACTGGAGTCAAGCCTTCACCAGATTGATCCCAACAAACCAAGGGATCTGCTGGTACCCACCCCAGCCTCGGTCACGTGTGCGACCTGGGACGATCTCACCACCTTGGATCTGCTCCCTTATAAGATTCAGCCAACGGCGGGCGAGGACGCGTTTGATCCTGAGGATGCACGACTCTTGATGACCGAGGTTGGTGCGATCTGGACACCGTTTGGAGTCCAGCTCCGCTTTCCGAACAAGGAGATGGCCACCGACGTTTACGCTCGACTCATGACGGAGATGCCCGAGGCGCGCTGGTCGATCATCGAATCCTCGTTCGGACCGGTCTTGGAGTGATCTGACAATCATACATGGACGTCGAGCCGATCGGGATCAGCCATGAGCCGTCACGGGCGGCGTATCCGCTACGATTGAACTCAATCGAACATAAGTCGAGATTATCGGACCGCAGGCCCGGCTTTGAGTCCGGTCATTCCTCGGGGACAATAGGTCAGGGTGTCAGACTTGGTTTTTGGTTTCCGGCTCGATCCGTGCCATGATCTGCTGGCGTCGAAAGGGGACATTCGCAATTCCCTTGGTAAGTTGAACGATCCAGGCAAACCGCCTTCCACGCAGACTGGTCATCTTGCCACGACAATTGAGAACGTCCCCTTTGTTCGCGCCCACTCGGAGCAGCCAGCCTGTGTTCTGGGCGAACATGCCGGTTCCCAGCAGGCTGTTGGCATGGAAGATCGCGTAGAACTCGGTGAACCTATCCGGGTCGTCCAGTTCGGTCAGCAACACGCGGTGCACATGGTTCGACGACTTCTGGCGGCTGTAGAGCCGGATCTCGGCGCAGTTGCAGACAATGGCCCACTGCGCAGATTCGGAGGCGTTGAGGTAGTTCCAGACCTGCTGAACCGGGGTGATGTTCCGCGTGGGCATCTTCCGGTCGAGGTCAACCTTCGCCCCCTTGATCTCGACCATGACCAACGGCTCGCCGGACAACCAACCTGACTCGTCGAGCCGAAACTTCCCCAGCGCCGCGTCGACCTCGACCTCGACCTCGCCCGAGCCGGGGACGTTCCACTTCGGGGGCAGCGTCCAGGGCTGGTCCGACGCGACATCGGACTGGGTCGTGCCCAGCCCGCGCAGGAGGACGTGGTTGAAGTCCTGTTCCACCTGGGTCTCGTGCAGTTGTTGCAAAACCCCTTGCTTGAGGTCTTTCGCCCATTTCCTGAAGGCGGGATGGACCTGCTCGCGGCGGCTGGCGTCGATCTGCTTGTTGTGAGCGATTTGCTGGACCAGGTCGGGCAAAAAGAGCGGGCGGTTGTGGGTCGCCAGAGGAGCGGCCGCGGCGCTCGGAATGAGGTGCTGGAAACCTGGAAGCAGGCTCGACGGTGCGGGCTTTTCGGGAGACGGTTTCTTGGCCATGCCGAGCGATTACCTACGCGGGGTAGAGAGGGACGAAGCAAAGGCTGAGGCCCTTGCAGGTTCTTGATGTCACGGGGTGCCACGCGACGCGAAGCCATCACGATGACACCAGCATGCATGGGCCGATCAGGTATACATTTTACCAGAGACCACACCGGGAGCAAGAACGCCCTACGAAGCTTACGCTTCTGCTGCCCCTGCCAACCGGCGCGTCCCTGGGGCATGCTGCTCCAGCCCCGGGGCATTACGGCGCGACAGTCTCTTTGCGTTCGAACCGGGTCCGGCATCATGGAAGCACGCCCCCACCACCGAGCGATGCCCCGCCAAGAACCACCTGGGCGAAATCGGCCACCCGCATTTACTCTGTGTCACAAAGTAAGTGGCCCCTCCGCGCTCCCTCCGCGCTTTGAGCCAGTGGACCCGAGGGAAAGAGATGGAAATGATTGAGAACTGTCAGAACAAGGCCGACTGCTCGGGTGTTTGTCGTTTCCAGATTAGACTTTATGACAAAAACATGGGGGATCCAGTGCGTCCATTGATAGCTGACGAATCTCAGAAACCTCTACTAATCTCTACCAAACGCCCGTCCAGTACTGGTGAAAGTGGATCTTGTAGAGGCTGACATTGGCACCACAAAGTAGGTGACCCCTCCCGCAGGTGGCCCCTCCCGCGTCCCCTTGAACCAAGGCGATCCGCCGTGCTTATCTCCGGCTTGGTCACCGGGCCCCCGGCAGGGGTGGGCGGCGATCTCGTACCGTCTCTGGCTGTTTGAACTCCACGTTTTCTAGACATTTCTAGACATTTTACGGTCCGTCTGTTCAGGCCATGTACACCCAGCTCAGCGCGCGACATCAACGGTGAGCCCCGACGATTCACCGAGGTCGTGCTCAACGAACAATCTCTGCCGGTAGCTGGTTCGGGCAGGGTTGGGAGACCACGCCCGAACCAGCGCAACAAATCCGATAGGAAAGAAAACACGCGTCAACCGCGACTTTGCAGCATGCCAGGGCCACCCAGGTCCAATAGAAAAAGTGAGCCCTTTCTGTCGGGAAAGAAGCAGGCATCTGGTACAGTGCTACTACGTCGGGGCGAGTCCTGAACTGACGGTCAGAGATCCGCATGAGAATCGGCATCGTCAATGATTCGGTCATGGCCTGTGAGGTGCTGCGCCGGGTGGTGCTGTCGGTCCCCGGGCAAGAGGTGGCGTGGATTGCCCACGATGGTGAGCAAGCCGTGGCGATGACGCGAGCTGATGGGCCCGATTTGATCCTCATGGATCTGTTCATGCCGGGGACCGACGGCGTCGAGGCCACCCGGAGGATCATGAATGAAACGCCCTGTGCCATCCTGGTGGTGACGGCCACGGTCAGCGGGCATATCAGCAAGGTCTACCAGGCGATGGGCAGCGGCGCGCTCGACGCTGTTGATACGCCCGTGCTGGGCTTGGGAGGCGAGGTCGCCGGCGCAGCCTCATTGCTCCGCAAGATCGACGTGATCGGCAGACTGATCGGCAAGACGCCACCGCATACGGCTACCTTGCCACCTTCGGCTCCGGTCGAGCGGCCGGTCCAGGAGCCGGCCTTGCACCCCTTGGTTCTGCTCGGCTCGTCGACCGGGGGGCCGTTCGCGCTGGCGGAGATCCTTTCCAAGCTTCCCGCGTCCCTGAAAACGACGATCGTGATCGTGCAGCACGTGGACGCCGCCTTCGCCCCTGGGCTGGGCCAGTGGTTGAGCCAGCACGCGGGACGAAAGGTCGAGCTTATCAGAGACGGAATGGAGCTGACCGAGGGAAAGATTCTTCTTTCCGGCACGGACGATCATCTCGTTCTGGGCACGAACCGCCGGCTTTATTTCTCGGCCGAGCCCAGGGCACTCACTTACCGTCCGTCGGTTGATGTCTTTTTCAAGAGCGTGGCCAGGCACTGGCCTCGCTCGGGAGTTGCCGCGCTCTTGACGGGAATGGGTCGGGATGGCGCCCAGGGGCTGCTCCAGCTTCGGCGCCTGGGGTGGACAACGATCGCTCAAGACGAATCCACGAGCGTGGTCTGGGGCATGCCCCGGGCGGCCGTCGCCCTTGGCGCGGCTGATCAGGTCCTACCTTTACCTCTGATCAGCCAGGCCATCGCCAGCTTTTTTCTGGTTCAAAATCCGAGTCAGGCGCAGGCGCGCCCTACCTCATTCTGAAAAGATGATAGAGCTTGGGACGACCGGCCCAGTGAGGTGGGCTGGCCTGCCCTGTGATCATGGCCCGACGATCGGCTGGGTGGTGCCCACGCCATCGAAGACTATGACGTCAGCCCGCCGGGAGGTCTGGAATGAGCACCAAGCCCCTCTTGACACAACACAAGGTCACCGTCCTCCTGATTGATGACCAGCCGATGATCGGCGAGGCAGTGCGGCGGATGCTCGCCGGCGAGCCGGATATTGCCTTCAATTATTGCCGCGATGCCACCAAGGCCCTCGAGGAGGCGGCCCGGATCAAGCCCACGGTCATTCTTCAGGACCTGGTCATGCCCGACATCGACGGCCTGACCCTGGTCAAGAATTTCCGCGCCAACGAGGGGACCAAGGAAACCCCGATGATCGTGCTTTCCACCAAGGAAGACCCGGCCGTCAAGGCCGAGGCCTTCGCCCTGGGGGCCAACGACTATATTGTCAAGCTCCCCGATAGGCTCGAGCTGCTAGCGCGGATTCGTTACCATTCGAAGGGCTACATCGCACTTCTTCAGCGCAACGAGGCCTACCAGGCCTTGATGGAAAGCCAGAAGCGGCTGGCCAGCGAGGTGAAGCAAGCAGCCAGGTACGTCCAGTCGCTCTTGCCCGACAAGCTGAAGAAGGGCCTCATCAAGACCGACTGGCGGTTCGTTCCCTCGGCCGAGCTGGGGGGTGACTCGTTCGGCTACCACTGGCTCGACGACGACCACTTTGCGTTCTACTTGCTGGACGTCAGCGGCCACGGCGTCGGCGCGGCTTTGCTCTCGGTGTCGGCCATGAACGCGCTGCGGTCCCAGGCCCTTCCCAATACCGACTTCCGCCAGCCTGGCCAGGTTCTCTTCGCGCTCAACAACGCGTTCCAGATGGATCAGCAGAACGGGCTCTACTTCACGATCTGGTACGGGGTCTATCACAAGCCGACGCGTCGGGTCGATTACTCCGGGGGAGGCCATCCCCCAGCCTTGCTCATCAACGGCCCGACCGCCGAGCAGGCGACCCTCCAGATTCTTGATTCCAAGGGGCCAATGATCGGCGCGGTCACCGACCTCGAATACGAGTCGGGCAGCACTACGCTCGATTCCTTCGCCAGGATCTACATCCTGAGCGATGGTGCGTACGAGATCGAGAAAGCCGACAAGACGATGTGGCCGTTCAGCGAGTTTCTGGCGTTCATGGGCCAGGGCCCGCATCACGGCACGGAGACTTCGAAGATGGATCTTCTCATCACCCACGACCGCAAACTGATGGGCACGGACGATTTCGCCGACGACCTCTCGCTCGTGGAGCTTATTTTCTGACTCCCGCCTGGCCCGGTCTCTTCTTTCAGGGACGTGTTCGCCGCTCGAGCCAATGGAATCCTTGCGGATCCGAATGGCTTCCTGTAGGGTGGCGCTATTACCTGCACGCAGTTTCACCTCGTCGGTTCGAGGCTGGCGTGCTAGATGCGATGCCCCGATGTGGGAGATTCGGGCAATGCTTGTTCCATTGTCGATGTGGATTCTGGCGGTATCCTTGGGCCAGTCACCAGCACCTGTCGCGGCCGACGCCGGATGGTTGAAGGCCGTACCCGCCGACATTGACGTGGCGGTTCGCGTCCGCGGCGTGGACGCGACGCATGCGGACCTGATGGCGATGCTCAGGATCATGAGTCCGACGCTGGCGGAACGCGCTGAGCAAGGCCTGACCGGTCCCTTGGTCCAGTTTCGCCAGAAGTTCGGCGAAGCCGCGGCCAGAACCCCGTGGGTCAGTCTCATCCGAACCGCAGCGCCGGGCGGTGAGGGGAGGCCCCCTTTTGCCATCCTGGTCCTGAATGATGACTATCCAGGCGTGCTCAAGGCAATAGGTGGTGGCAAGGACCCTGATCTCAAGCACCAGGAAGGGGGCTACGACGCTTTCAAGAACCCTGCCGGCGAGGCGGGGTACGCCGTCAAGGGGCCTGGGTTCATCGCCTTTGGTCCTGACCAGGCGCTGATTGCCGCAATTGCCAGGCCCGGCGAGAAGACGCTCGACAAGGCTCTGGCACCGGCTCTCACCAAGCAATTCCTGGCTGGCGACGTTGGCGTCTATGTGAGCGCCAGCACGCTTGTGGCCCGCTATTCCGACCAGATCGACCAAGCCCGTCAGACCTTCATGGGTCTCCTCGACCAGGCCGGCCAGCAGGCCGGAAACGCCGGGTCCATGAACGCCGCCAAGGAGATCTACGGCGCTCTCTTCGATTCGCTCAAGGATGCAGAAGCATTGACCATCAACGTCGACGTTGCGGGTGAGGGCCTGAGCCTGGCGGGCGTCTTGACCGTCAAGCCCGATACCGCCCTCGCCAGGGCCGGTGCGCAGGCTGCACCCGGGACTGCTGCCGACCTGGCCGGGCTTCCCCCAGACGCCTCGTTTTACGTATACATGAATATGGATGCCAGCACGGTCGACCGGCTTCAGGGCATGTCCATCCGGATGATGAATCCGGGCGGGAAACCTACGCCCGACCAGGCCAAGGCTCTGGCCCTATTTGGTGAGGTAGGCCGGGTCGAGACGATTGGAAGTCTTACGTTTGATGGCGGCATGCGAGGCATGAACGTCACTCACGTTGCCGATCCCAAGAAATACATCGCCGCCTGCCAGGCAAATATCCAGGCCCTGAAGGGAGGCAATGGCCCGTCCAGTGTCTACAAGGAGGTCAAGATTGAATCGAACGTCGAGAACTATCGGGGTTTGACCTTCAGCCACATCATTGCCACTCTCGACTTCGACAAGCTCGCGCAGCTCAATCCCAACAACCCGGGTGGCGCCGCAGCCGTTAAGTCGATGTTCGGTGGTGAGACCATGAACTCCTGGCTCGGCACCGATGGACAACGAGTGTTCCAGGTCACAGCCCCGACCTGGAACGATGTCAAGGTTCAGATCGACACGTTCCTGAAGGGAAATGCAGGAATCGGTACCGTTGCCGGCTTCAAGAGCGTACGCTCCCGCTTGCCCGAGCAAGCCAGCCTTGTCGCGCTGGTGAGCGCCCAGGGGCTGGTGCGGATGTTCGCGTCTCAAATCGCTGCAACGCTCAACAAGCCGGATCTGAAAGCCCCTGGCGACCTTCCCAAGGAGCCCGTCCTTTTCGGCGTGTCCTTGACGCCCAAGCCTCCCTCCGGCTACGAATTCCACCTCGTCGTGCCCAGCCAGATCGGGCCGATTTTCGAGAAGGGCCTGGTGCCAGTATTTCAGTCGATCACGCCACCGAGTAAGCCTTGAGGACTCACCCAGCACCTCGTCACGACGATGCCGGAGGGAGACGTCCAGTATAATAGAGGGTCTGTCCCTCCGGCTCGTCTCTCGATTGAGTGTGGCATCCTGTTCCTGCACTGAGCCGGCAGGGATATAGCGGCGACCATGGTGATTTCGCTATCCCGCTGGAGTGCCCGGTCCATGGAATACGCGACCTGGTCAGGCCAGATTGTCAAGCTGGCCCAAGCGGTGTCACGTATGGAGGCGGAGGCGACGCCCCTGGGAGTGCCTTCGCCCGGTTCAACCGCCTGGCATGCCAACCTGTTTCAAAAACTGCTGCCGCAGGTGACCGGGGGCCCCTATCTTATCGTGGCCGTTGCGGGCGGGACCAACATCGGCAAGAGCACAATGTTCAACCACCTGGTTGGCTTTCCGGCCAGCCGGGTCCATCCCGACGCGACCCAGACGCGTCATCCGGTTTGCCTGCTGCCTCGGACGTTTTCCCAGCGTCACGAGCTGGCCCGGGTCTTTCCTGGTTTCGAGCTGGGCTCCTGGACCTCGGAGGACGACGCGGTCGCGGAAGGACCGTCCAACCGCCTGATCCATCGCGAGGACACCAGCGGCGTTCAGCCGCCCAACCTGGTGCTTCTGGACACTCCCGACGTGGACGGTGCCATTCCCGTGAACTGGGACCGGGCCAGGCTCATCAGCCACGCCGCCGATGTTCTGATTGCCGTCCTTACCCAGCAGAAGTTCAACGACGCCGCGGTCCGCCGCTTCTTCCGCGAGGCTGCGGAGGCCGACAAGACGATCCTGGTTGTTTTCAACATGGTCGAATGGCCGGAAGACCGCGAGCACTGCCTGCGCTGGCTTGACACTTTTTGTAAAGGGACCGGCGCGACACCGGCCCATGTCTACGCCGTACCTCGCGACCGGGCCGCGGCGCGCGAGAATCGGTTGACGTTTCACTCCCTGTCCCAGGGCGCGACCGAGCCCAGGGGCGATCTCGCCGAGCTGCGCTTCACCGAGATCAAGGTTCGCTCGCTCCGTGGCGCCTTGCGGCAGATGCTCGAGGCGCGTGAAGGGCTGCCGGCCTACCTGCGTGAGCTCAAGAACGTCGCCGAGGAAAACCGAGAGGCCAGAGATGCGATCCGCCGGGCGGTCCAGACGAAGATGATTGCACCGGAGCTTCCCGGTCACATCGTGTCGGATGAGATCTGGCGGTGGCTAACGCCAAGGCGGACCCGATTTGACCGGGCCGTTCACAGCTTCTACGGTAGGATCGGCAGCGCCATGGTCCGTCTGCTCCCCGGCCATCGCGATCCCGCGGAGCAAGAGGCCGGCTACATCGAGGCCGAGCAATCGCAGCTCAATCGAGCCCTGGAATCGATCTATGCAACGCTCGAGCTGGTCGAGGCCACGGCGACTCCCGTGGTTCGCCGCGAGCTCACCCCGATTCTGACCGGAGAAGAACGCCGGCGCGCATTTGACGAGCTGCAAACAGGCCTGGCCAAAACCCCGATTCTGACTGAGGCCTACCGCCAGACCATCGCACGGAAGCTCGAGCAGTTCGAGGCCAATAACCCCACGATGATGCGAGCCATTGAGTGGGGACTGGTGGCCACGGCCGTGATCCGACCGGCCATCACGCTCTGCATGTTCAGTGGTGCCGACCTGGCTGCTCACGCGGCGCTTCACGTCGGCACCCATTCGATGGCACAGATCTTCGTCGACTTGGCGGCTGGAACCGCGGTCACGGTTGGGGGAGAAGGTACGCTCGCCGGCCTGGGCTCACCTGCAAAGAGACTCCTGGCCGACTTGTTCGCGAAGTATTACGAAGAGCGTGCAACAATACTGGCCCGCTTGGTCCGCGATTGCGTCCTGGGCCGCCACCTCGAGCGGATTGACCGCCTGGCAACCCTCGCCGAGAGCGGCGATTACAAAGCTGCGATGGAGAAAATCGAGGACTTGTCTCGTGAGCTTGCAGTCCTGGACGAGTCGCCGCCGGGCTCCGCCGATGATCACAAGGCCCCTGTAGCGGTCGAATCCCGAACAGGATGAAGTGAGTAGAGAGGTATCCCCTTGGCTGATCGATTCAACGCCCCCGACTGGGAGCGCGAGCACTTGCTAACCGGGTTCGACCGGTTTCACACGCGGCTGGTCGACTGGGCCCGCACGGCCCCGTCCTGGCCACCGTTCGCCGCGGCGGAGCGCCTTATCACCCGGCTCGAACCAAGACTGCGGGTTCCCGAGATCGATCTCGACCGGGCGCTTGTGATCGGCTTTCTGGGAGGCTCGGGCACGGGCAAGAGCACGCTCTTCAACGCCCTGTTGGGCCGGTCGATCAGCCGGGCCGGCAAGGAATATCGGCCCATGACCCGGCGTGCGATTGTGGCCTGTCACCCTGACGTCGATCCCTGCTTCCTCGGCCTCGACGCCGATGCGATGGAAGTCCATCGCCTGAATATCCCGCTCCTCGAGCAGATGATCCTGGTTGACTGCCCGGACCCCGACACGCAAGACCCCGACGATGGGTCTGGTGGCCAGCGCCATCTCGACATCCTGCGCACCGTGCTTCCCCACTGTGACGTGATGGTTCACACCGTCACCTCGCAAAAGTACAAGTCACACGTGGTAGGCCAGGAATTGCTCAAGAACGCGCCGGGCCGGCAAATCCTCTATGTCCAGACTCACGCCGCGATTGATGCCGACAACCGGGCCGATCTGCGGACATACCTCAACGCCCTGGGCCTGCGGGTCCCTGAAGTCTTCCGGTTCGATGCGGTGGAGGCGCTGGCCCACCAGGAACATGGCGAGCCGGTCGATGGCGACTTTGGCCGCTTTCGCGACCTGCTCGAGCATGAGCTCGCCAGCCGGGCACGGCACCGCATCCGGCGAGCCAACCTGCTGGGGCTGTACGAGTGGTTGCTCGCCACGATCAAGACGCCGATCACTGGCCGGCTCGAGGATGTCACCCGGCTGGAGCAGGCGATGGACCAGGACCGATCGGCGCTCCTGGCCAAGGTCCGCACCCGCATGACCGAGCGCATCGACACCAACCGGCGGCTTTGGCGGTCGCGGTCTCTTCGCCAGTTGACCCAGACCTGGGGTGCCGGCCCGCTGGCGGGGCTGCTGGGACTGTGGTCAGCCGGAGGCAGCCTGATCCGGTCGCTGATCCTGCTGCGAGCGCGGACGCCAACCCAGGCGCTTCTTGCCGGAGGATTGGCGCTCAGCCAGCTTGTCGGCGAGAAATGGCGCGAGCGCCAGGCGACTACAGCCTGGGCGGCCGAAGCGGATCTGGGACTGACTGAGGCCGACCTGGCCCGCGCCCGTAGCGTGCTCCGCGGCCACCTTGCGGATGCCGAGATCGAGCTGGCCACGGCAACACCTGCAAGCGGCTCATCTGGCGATCTTTCGAGCGAGCAACTGGCGGCCGTGGCGTTGCAGATTTACCAGAAGCTCGAATCCGACATCGCCGAGGTGATCGAGCGCAGGGTCGCGCGCCGCGCCGGGCGCCTCGTTCACATCGTCTTCGAGCTCGCCTTCTGCATCCTTCCGGCCTATCTCGTTTTCCACATGGGCCGCAACTTCTTTTACGAACACCTCTGGCTCAACTCCCCGCTACTCGGCCTGGACTTCTTTTTTCAGGCGGCCTTCTGGTGCCTTCTGTGGGGCGTGGCCATCGGCGCTCTGCTCCTGAACTGGCTGAACGGCGGCCTCGATCGGCAGTTGAAAGAAGTTGTCGTCCGTCTTTCACCCGAGCACCTCTTTGACGCTCTGTATGCCGACTCTGCCGCGGACTGCCAGGCCATCCGCCACCACATCGACGGCCTGGCAACCCTGGAGCGCGACCTGAAGCAACTCGAAGACCAGGTGGGTGGTGTTCTCGACCTCGGCCTGGGAGCACTTCGCGTCGGCTCTGACGATGCGACCTTGAGGCAGATAGGGTAAGGTAGATCGAAGCAGAATTCCGAGGGATGCGGATACTCGACGCGATGAAATGGCGAGTCGCAATCGGTGTCTTGATTGTGTCGGCTGTCGCCCTCGCGGGGCGTCAGGGCCGCGCTAGACCGTTGCCAATACGATTCGCGGTTGACTGGGCATGAGTGTCTCTTTCTTGAAGACAAGGCCGTGCTGCGCCGTGATTCGCCGAAGCTGACCTCAACAAGCCATGGCCTCATTCTAACGGCGTTGCGCTCACCTTGCCTCTTCGTGATGGCTAAGCACCTGCTGGATATGGGGCGTGAACAGGCGCGGTTCCAGCAGGAAGGCATCGTGTCCCTTGTCCGAATGCACGGTGATCCACATCACCGGGACGCGGTTCCGCTTGAGCATCTGAACCAGCTTGGCTTGCTCTTGGGGGGGGAACGAGAGATCGGAGTCGATGCTGAAGACGAGAAACTCCTGGTGCCGGCAGCGCTGGAACAGGTCCTTGAAATCCCTGGCGCCGGCCTCGGCCACGAGGTCGAACCACTGCCATGCGTCGAGGATTCGCAAGTAAGTGTTGGCATCGAACCGGCGGACGAACTTCTCTCCCTGGTGGAGCATGTAGGACTCCACGGGGTGGTTCATTTCGTACCATCCATAGGGAGGCTTCTGGCTGACGATCTCGGTGCGGGCTCGCTCTCGTAGGGTGTCGAGCGAGACGAACGTCTTGTGCGCAATCCGCCGCGCCAGGGCCAAGCCAAGATCAGGCCGCGTGCCCCCGTAATAGTCGCCGCCCCGGAAGTTCGGGTCGGCCTCGATCGCGTTCACCTGCTCGAAATTGATGATTCGCTGATAGATTGTGGTTTCAACGCCCGTACCGACAGGCAGCACAATACGGACACGGTCTGGATAGCGCGTGGCGACAAGCAAGCTCAGAAACCCGCCGATCGAGGCGCCCACCACCGCATGCAACCGGCGCACGCCGAGATGGTCGAGCAGCTTGATCTGCGAATCGACGATGTCGCTCATCCGCAAGACGGGGAACGAGGGTCCCCAATAGGTGGCCGTCTCGGGATTGATTGACGCCGGCCCGGTTGAGCCATAACAACCCCCCAGGTAGTTGACGCTGAGGACGCAGAACTTGCGGGTGTCGAGGGCCTTGTTGGGGCCAATGAAGCCGTTCCACCATCCTTCGTGCACTTCCTCGGTCCAGCGGCCATCAAGCCCCGGGATTGTGGTGTTGATGCCGGCCGCGTGCTGGCTGCCGGTCATGGCATGGAAGAGCAAGATCACATTCGACTTGTCGGCATTCATCCGGCCGTACATCTCGTAGGCCAGGGTGAACCGGGCCAGTGGTCGCCCAACGCGCAAGACGAGCGGATTGTCGGGATCGTGGTACTCGAAGAACTGCGTCTGGGTTTTGCCGATGGATTGGCTCATGAAACCGGGAAGTCAAGTATGGCGATCATGTGGAGTTCGAGGAGGTGATATCAACGATCCAAAGACCGGGGTATGAACGTCAGACGATCATGCGCAGGGCCTGGTCCAGATCTGCGAGGATGTCGTCGATGTGCTCGATCCCGACGCTCAGGCGAACGAGCTCGGGAGTGATTCCCCCCTCACGCTGCTGATGCTCGTCGAGTTGCGAGTGAGTGGTCGTCGCGGGGTGAATAGCCAGGCTCTTGGCATCGCCGACATTGGCCAGGTGAGAGAAGAGCTGCAGCGCGTCGATGAACTTGGGCCCCGACTCCTTGCCTCCCTTGATGCCGAAGACGACCATGGCTCCGCCCTTGTCACGGAGGTATTTCCGGTTGAGGGCGAACATGGGGTCGTCTTCCAGGCCGGGGAACCGCACCCAGTCCACCTTCGGGTGCGACTTCAGGAAGATCGCGACGGCCCTGGCATTCTCACAGTGG
>JBEKTN010000208.1:0-14799 GCA_049516015.1 Isosphaeraceae bacterium
GCGGCCTTGGTGTACTGAGAATCGGCGAGGTCAAAGCCGACCTTGGTGGAGTAAAGCTCGTCGTCGCGGGGGATGGAGACCAGTGGGTTGTTGGGCAAGAGCTCGGTGACGAAGCGCCGGAAGGCGGCGTCGAAGGCGGGGCTGCCGCAGGCGGCGTCGCCGAAGAGCGTGCCACCGCCGGGCTCGAGGTGCCGCCGCAGGGCGTCGAGGTCCTCCTTGGTGAAGGAGAAGGCGGCGCGGCCGTGAAGGTAGACCAAGGGGTAGTAGATCAGGCTGGGGTCGCGGGGCGAGAGCTCCTTGTGGTTGATCACCACGTCGAAGGAGAGCGGTGGTTTGCGCAGAGCGTCCATGAGATTGGGGACGGCCAGGGGTGCGACGTTCCACTGGCCGGCGTGCTGCAGCTTGGCGATTCGCAGGGCCCCGCGCTTGGCGGAGTCGGCCTTGAAGTCGTGGACTTCGCGGACGACGAGCTTGTCGGCGGGGAGTTCACGACCGGTGGCGTAGTCGACGATGTTCTGTCCGACCCTGGTGGCGAGGATGACCGCGGTGTTGGTGGGGCTGCGCTCGGCCTGGTTCCAGTAGCAGGAGAGATCTTTGGGGGAATAGATGACGACGGTGCGGCAGCCATGCTCGATGCCCCAGAGGGGATAGGCGCCCGGGGTCAGGAGGTGCTTGGCCCTCCAGACGGGGTGGTCGTCGGAAAGGGGCCGGAGCTTGTACTCTTCCTCGGGGAAGAGTTCCTTCACGAGCTGCTTGAATCCGGAATCGAATTCGGGGCTGGAGCAGCAGGCGTCGGCGAGCAGGAACCCGCCCTGCTCGACGTAGTCGCGGAGGTTCTGCTTGGCCAGGGCATTGAGCTCGGGGACCCTGTGTCCGTTGAGGAAGACGATGGGCGCCTGAAGGAGGTCGGCGACGGAGGCGAAGGCGGGATCGATGACCTGCCAGGTGAGGAGGTTCTTCCAGTCGCGCGAGACGACGGCGACGAGGTTGCGGACGTCGTCGGGATCGTTGTTCCAGTCTCCCCTGGGCCCGTGGCGGAGCTTGTTGACCAGGACCGGCGCGCGGCCCTTGGCCAGAAACAAAAGCGCGAAGCTGGTGGCGACCGTCCTGTCAGCCTCGAACAGCGCGCCTTGCCAGAAGCCCGAAAGCTTATTCTGCTCGTGAACCAGCTCTTCGGCCCCCAGGCGATACCAGTCGTGCTGGCCGAAGAAACGCAGGCCGCCCAGCCGGCCGGCCCGCTCGAGGCCATAAAGGTAGTAGAGCTTCCACTGCTGGCCGTTCCCGTAGTTCTGACCGACCTGGAAGTGGTTGGCCAGCCAGTCGATCGCGCGCTGGAGGCTGGGGTTGGCCCCCCCCTTGCCGCAGTTATTGATCAGCTCTCCATGGAGGGACTCCTGGCCCTGGAAACGTTTCAGACCGGTGATCACCAGGCTGGAGATCCCCGCGCAGGTCATGCTGGCCGTCGCAGCCGTCGAATCGGGCGTGTAGGCCCAGCTCCCATCAACCTTCTGGCAACCTTCCCAGTAGGCTCGCGCCAGGGCCCAGACCTCGGGCTTGACGGGCACTCCAACCTCGCTGGCCGCGCCCAGGCCGAGCAGGGCGTACTGACTGTTGGAGTTGTCACCGGGCTGGCTGCGCTTGGAGCTGGAGTAGGTCCAGGAACCGGGCCAAGGAACCCGGTCTCCCGCCTTGATCTGGGCCGATTCGAGCCAGCTCACGTTGGCGGCGATCCGGAGCATGTCGCGGTCGGGCTCGGCGGCCGCGTAGACCATGGTCTGAAGTGCGATCGCGTAGGTGCTGTTGAGCTGGTCGGGCCCGAATGTGCGCAGGTAATCGAAGGCTTTACGGACGGTCGGTGATTCGGGCTTCTCGCCGGCGGTCAAGAGGGCGAGGGTCACCAGGCTGGTGGTTCCGGTGCGGGCATCGCCGTGTACGTCAGGCCACGAACCGTCCCCGCGCTGTTCTTGCTTGAGGTAGCGAACTCCATCCCGGATGGCCCGCTCGACCTCGTCGCGAGTGACGGCCGCCCGGAGTGAGCTCGAGCCCATCAAGGGCACAAGGAGCGGCCCGGCCACCAGACCGATCACGATCCAGGATCGAGTCTTGGGAGGAAGATTCATGGCTGGCTCCCGGCATCAAGTCGAACGAGGGCGACGTGATCGTACCTCCGGCATTTCACTATGACAGAAGTCGACGCCGATCGACAAGAGCCGACGCGGCCGTGTCGGGGAGCCGGAGCCTCTTGTCCGTGGTCCGTGGTCCGTGGTCCGTTGTGTGCAGTGCCAAGCCCTGCCCACCCCGTCCTTCGGCCGGGGGCCCGGCGACGTTCTGCAATTGGGTAGGGCCGCAACTGACAACTGACGTTTGTCTACGAAGTCTAGGAGGAATACGGGGTTTTCTGCTCGGGGGCCAAGACCGCCAGTTGGTGCGGTGATGGGGAGGATCGCGGGTCTCGAGTTGCTGGCGCGCTTGAATCAAGCATTCGCGCCGCGCTACAATGGGCGTGACCTGACCATTCGTCGTCGCCATGAAATGGGCCAGCGGTGGTCCGGACCGAGGCAGTGTCGAAAGCGGGTCGCCTGGCGGTGTCTAGATTCAGGATATCGCAGCGTTTCCACTTTTTTTGTCAGGTCGGACTTTTGCATGTCAACTGTCGGTGACCGGATCACGCAGCTTCTTGACGAGTTTCGCCACTCACGCGACGTCATGGTCGCCGAACTGAACAAGGTCATCATCGGTCAGCGCGACGTCATCGAGCTGATCCTGGCGTCGATCTTCACGCGGGGGCACGTTCTGCTTGTGGGAGTGCCCGGTCTGGCCAAGACCTTGATGGTCAGCTCGATCGCCAGGATTCTTGATGTCAGCTTCAAGCGCATCCAGTTCACGCCGGACCTGATGCCTTCGGACATTACCGGGACCAACGTTCTGGAGGAGCCGGAGGCCGGGCGCCGGACGTTTCGTTTTGTTCCCGGGCCGATCTTCGCCAACATCATCCTGGCCGATGAGATCAATCGGACGCCTCCCAAGACGCAGGCAGCGCTCTTGCAGGCGATGCAGGAGCGCGAGGTCACGGTCGGCCAGGACACGATGCATCTGCCCGATCCATTCTTCGTGATCGCAACGCAGAACCCGATCGAGCAGGAGGGAACCTATCCGCTTCCGGAAGCGCAGCTCGACCGGTTCATGTTCGACGTCCGCGTGGGCTACCCGTCGCTGGACGAGGAGAAAAAAATCCTGCTATCCACGACCAGGGGAGAAGTTCCTGACCTGAAGAAGGTGCTTTCGGGCAAGGCGATCGTGAATCTGCAAAAGCTTGTCACGTCGGTGCCGGTGTCGGAATACACGGTCGATTACGTGGCCCGGCTGGTTCGCGCGACGCGTCCCAACGACGAGAAGGCGCCGCAGTTCATCAAGGACTTGGTGGACTATGGCGCGGGCCCTCGGGCCGGGCAGAACCTCATCCTGGCCGGCAAGGCCATGGCCGCGATGGATGGCCGCTTCAGCGTGTCGCTCGACGATGTCCGCAAGGTTGCGATTCCGGTCCTCCGCCATCGCATCAGCACCAACTTTCAGGCGCAGGCCGAGGGGCAGACCACCGAGAGCCTCGTCAAGCGGCTCTTGAGCGAGACCCGCGAGCCGGAGACACCGAAGTACGAGCGGAAATAGTCCCGAACTCGTGGCGGCGAGCGGCACCACCAGGAGGCAGAGTGATGGCGACCCAACGACCCATCCTTCTTCTCGGTCCCGGCGACTCCGGCCGATCTGTCTCGGCCGAGGAATTCGAGGAAGCCGAATTCGAACCCCGCTGGAGTTACGAGCGCGAGGAAGGAAGGCTTGTCGTCATGCCGCCTGACAGTCCCGAGCATGATCTCAGCTCCGAACCGATGCGAGACTATCTGGGGGCTTACCGGCTGGCTCATCCCGAACTCGTGGAATTGGTCACCTCGGAATGCTGGGTCCGCGTGGATGCGGGGACGGACCGGATCGGGGACATCGGCGTCTTTCTGGTCGGTAACCGATCAGGCCTGGCACGTCCGGAGCGGGCTCCTGAGCTGATCTTCGAAGTCGTCAGCCCTGGCCGTGCGTCGCGCGAGCGGGATTACGTCAAGAAGCGCGGAGAGTATCATCGGCTCGGAGTGCACGAATACGTCATCATTGATCGGATGCGGCGTCGGGTCACGGTGTACGTTGACGCAGCAGGCAGGTATCGCAAGACTGTCCTTCATCCTGGCGATCGCTATGGCAGTCGCTTGCTTCCAGGCCTCGAGGTTCCGATCGACATTCTGCTCTAACTCGCCCTGGTTGTGAACAACTGCCGCATCGGGCTCGTTTCAAGTCTAGAACTCCGGAGGTTCTGTTTGGCCGGCACCGCCGAAAAGTACCTGAATCCCGCGGTCATCCGCCAGGTGGCGCGGCTGGACCTGCGCGCCAAGTTTATTGTCGAGGGCTTCATCGCGGGCTTGCATGCCAGCCCGTTCCAGGGCTTTTCGGTCGAATTCTCCGAGCACCGCAAGTACACCGCCGGCGACAACATTACGGATGTCGACTGGAACGTCTACGCCAAGACCGACCGGTTCTACATCAAGAAGTTCCAGGCTGAGACCAACCTGACCGGCTACCTGGTGATGGATCTGTCGGGGTCGATGGGTTACACCTACCGCCAGGAACTGACCAAGTTCGAGTACAGCATCAGCCTGGCGGCCGCGCTCTGCTACCTGATGATCCACCAGCAGGATCCGGTTGGCCTGATCGCGTTCGACCAGAAGGTTCGTCAGAGCCTCGCGCCGGGGAGCAAGCGCTCGCAGCTCGGCAATGTCTTGTCCCTGCTCGCCAAGCTCAAGCCCGCCGGCGAGACCGACATCGAAGCCAGCCTACACCAGGTCGCCAGCATGATCCGCCACCGCAGCCTGGTCATGATCTTCAGCGACCTGCTGGCCGACACCGCGCCGGTTCTGCGGGCGCTGCATCGCCTGCGGTTCTCGGGCCACGACGTCATCGTCTTCCACGTCCTTGACGAGGCCGAGGCCATGTTTCCCTTCCAGGGCATGCTCAAGCTGGAGGATAATGAGACCCGGGAGATCCTGGAGGTCGATGCCGATGCCATCAAGGCCGATTACCTCGAGGAGGTCGAGAGTTTTCGGGCCGGTTACCGGGCGGATTGCATTCGCGCCCGCATCGATTATGTTCCCTTGCATACGGGGATGCCCTTCGACAAAGCCTTGATGTCCTATCTGCTCAGCCGCCAGGCTCGGGGGTGACGGGGTATGGAATTCTCGATGATCAACGCGGGACTGGCGGCCGGAGCGGCATTGGCGGCACTGCCGGTCATTCTGCACCTGTTCATGAGGCAGACGCCCAAGCATGTCATTTTCCCGGCCTTACGCCTGGTGCGTGAGCGGCAGAAGCAGTCGAAGAAGCGGCTCCGCGTCAAGAACTGGCTACTGCTCCTGGCCCGCATGGCCGTACTGGCCTTGATGGCTCTGGCACTGGCGCGTCCCAGGCTCTATTCGCAGATGCCTCTGGGTGATCAATCGGTCCCCACCGCGCTGGGCCTGGTCTTCGACACCAGCCTGTCGATGAGTTACAAGGAGAACGACAAGACCCGGCTCGACGAGGCCAAGGAACGAGCCCGGGCGATTCTCGACCAGATTCCGGACTCCAGCCTGGTCTTCCCCGTCAACTCGGCCGATCCCGTCGCGGGCAACGGGCTGACTCCGGCCGCGGCCCGCAAATGGATCGACAACCTGACCATCCACGCCGTAAATCGGCCCTTGAACTCCGCCATGGGGCAGGTTTATCCCAAGGTCGTCGAATGCGACCGGCCGCGTCATGAGGTGTACGTGCTGACGGACCTGGCGCGCTCGTCCTGGAACCCCGATCAACCCGCCGAGGGTCTCGATCGGGTCGCCAAGGCCAAGACGACTCCCGGTGGCAAGATTGCCACCTTCATCCTGCGCCTGGGTTCGCCGGAGGTCAACGACGTCGCGATCGACGCGGCCGCTCCCGCCAAGAGCTTCGTCACCCAGGGCGAGTCGGTCGAGATCAAGGGCCAGGTCCGCGCCCAGGGCGCCAAACTCGCGAGTCGCGTCGTCGAATTCTATCTTGATGGAGTGAAGAAAGGCGAGAAGCCGGTCGAGATCCCCCCGGGCGGCCAGGTCGAGGTCAGCTTCGCGACCCCGACCCGGCTGCCGGAGGGAGAGATGCACCGCGGCGAGCTGCGGCTCGGCGGTACTCCCGATCCACTGGAATTCAACGACAAGCGCTACTTCACGTTCAAGGTGCGGCCGGCCTACAAGGTCCTGCTCATCGCCGACCAGAGAGTCGACGCCGACTTCGTGGCGTTGGCTCTCGATCCCGACCCGTCACCCTCGGCCGCCAGCGGCTTTCAGATCGACAGGGTGCTCCCCAAGGCCTTGCTGGCGCAGTATCGCGACACGCTCAAAGACTATGCCGCGGTCTTCGTGCTCAACGTCGAGGCCTTCGAGGACGAGGATTCCTGGGGCCTGCTCAACGGCTATGTGCACGAGGGCGGGGGACTGGTCTTCGGGCTGGGCGACCGCTGCAACCCCGCTAACTACAATGGCCCGACGGCAAGCCAGATTCTGCCCGCCCAGCTCGAGCCCAACCGCCCGTCCAAGGGCGAAACCACCTTTGGCAAGATCGCGGACGTCACTCATCCCCTTTTTCAGCGCTATGCCAAGGAGATCGACCCTCAGCTTGCCCTGGTGCCCGTCTACCGTTACTGGACTGTCAAGCCGCCGGAAGGTTCGCGCGTCCTCCTGAACTACGCGGACGGCGCTCCTGCGCTCCTCGAGCGAACGTTCAAAGGCTCCAAGACCGGGCGGGTCCTGCTCTGGACCACTCCGCTGTCTCGCCGTGCCAGGCGGAGCGATCGGGGGGCATGGAACGAATTCCCCCTGCCGACTTACTGGGCATTCCTGGCGCTGATGAACGAGACGGTGCCGTATCTCGCCGGGACCTCGAACGAGCAGCTCGATTTCGAGGCCGGAGAGAACGTGCTGCTTTTTCTAGGCCCGGGCGCGCGGTACCAGAGCTTTCAGCTGATGGGGCCCGACACCAAGACCCCGGAAACGCTCACCCCGTCGGCCACGAGCGATTACCTCGAAATCATCGCTCCGCAGATGCTCGGCCAGTGGACCGTCATGGCCAAGGACGCCGAGAACCATCAAACCCGGCTCGGCTTCAGCCTGAATCCTCCCCGAACCGAAAGCCAGTTCGCCCCGCTCGAGACAAAAGATCTCGACGCGATCTTCGGCAAGGATGGCTATGCCCTTGCCGAGGACGCCACCGCGCTGAAGAAGTATCAGGACACAGTCAGGGTTGGCAATGAGCTTTTCCCCTGGCTGATGATGCTGATCTTGATCATCGTGACCCTGGAAAACCTACTGGCGAACACATTTTACAAGGAATCACCCCGGCCGTCACCTGCCGGAGTCTCGGCGTGACCTCTCCACCCATCGCGTTTTCTTCGATCGGGCCCCATGTTCCATAGTATCAGCGTCAGTCTCAACCCGATCGGCCCCTGGCCGCTGCTCGTTGGTGGCGCGGTTGCGGTGCTGTTCCTGACTCTCTGGGCCTACATGCGCAAACTCCGCGGCTCCAGCGGCGGCTGGCGCTGGGTCGCCCTGGGTCTGCGGCTGCTGGCACTGCTGCTCTGCCTGCTGGCCGCGCTTCGACCTTCCGTCATCCTCCAGGAAAAGAAGCGGCAGGCCGCGTCGCTCGTCTTCCTGCTGGACTCGAGCACCAGCATGACGCTGAGCGACGAGGTCCGCGGCCAGACGCGGTGGGCCGTGGCCCGCAAGGCCCTCGAGCAGGCCCTCGAGACCGCCAAATCGCTTGGCCCCAACCTGGAAGTCAAGACCTACCAGTTCGACGCCAATCTGCGTGAGGCCAAGCTCGATGAGAAGGCCGAGCCCGAAGGCCGCGAGACCGATCTTGGCCCCGCCATGCTGGAAGCTGAGAAGCGCGAGGCCCAGAACAACAAGCGAATCGCCAGGATGGTGATCATCTCCGACTTCGCGTCCAACAATGGCCTCAACCCACTGGTCGCGGCTCGCCGCCTGCGCGATCAGCAGATTCCCGCGGTGACCGTCGGACTGGGGACCGAAAAGGCCGGCGAGGGATCGAAGGACATTGCCGTCCGCGACATCGCCGCCGGCCCGACCGTCTTCGTCAAGAATCAGCTCGAAGTCCACGGCACGCTGACCGCCCACGGCTTCTCCGGCCGGTCGATCGAAGTCGAATTGCTGGCGGAGGGAAAATCGGTCGCGAAGACTCTGGTGCGCGTGCCCGAAGAGACCAATGTCGCACCGGTTACCGGCCTGAAGTACATTCCCCAGACCCCCGGAGAGAAGAAGATCACAATCAGGGCCACGCTGCTCGAAGGAGAGTTCGTGACCACGAACAACGAGATCAGTACTTTCGTGACGGTTCTCAGCGGTGGATTGAACGTGATGTTCCTGCAAGGCCCGAATTTCACCTGGGACTACCGCTTCCTGATGCGGTCGATCATGACCTCGCGCGACATCCAGGTGGAAGGCGTGGTGATCCGCCAGCCCGCGCGGGGCGAGGCGAGCGAGATTGACGACGCCGAATTCGCACCGGGCCGGTACAACATCTATGTGCTCAGCGACCTGCCGGCCGATTATCTGGCCCCACATCAGCACCGGCTGCTTGCCGAGGCCGTCAAGAAAGGCGCTGGCCTCATGATGCTGGGCGGACGTACGAGCTTCGGCGCCGGCGGATGGGCCCAGACCGATCTCGCCGACATCTTGCCGGCCGAGATCCACCCCGGCGACGGTCAGCTCGAGCCGGAAGGCGGAGTCAAGTTCGTTCCCAGCACTTCGGGGCTGACCAGCTACATCCTCCAGATCGGCGCCAACCGTGAAGAGACGGCAAAGCTCTGGGACATGATGCCGCCGATCCTGGGCACCAACCGTTTCGGCGAGCCCAAGAAGGGGGCGGAAGTCCTGGCCCAGACGCCGGGGAATCCTCCAGAACCCCTGATGATCGCGATGGATGGGCCCGGCGCGGGGCGCGTGCTCGCCTACGGCGGCGACACGTGGGTTTGGGCCCGGGCCTTCGAAGAGGGCCGGATCGCCCATCGCAAGTTCTGGCGGCAGGTGATCTTCTGGCTCTCGCACAAGGAAAACCAGGGCGACAACCAGGTCAAGCTGAACCTCGACCGCCGGCGCCTCAGCGTCGGCCAGAATGTCGAGATGACCGTCACGGCCCGCGACGCCAAGGGGGCGTCTTTGACCGGCCTGACCTATGAGACCAAGGTTGAACGTGAAGGGCTCAACCCGACCTCCGAGCCAGTCGAGCTGTACACCCAGGGAGACGAGGCGAAAGGCTCTTACGCCGCCGCGGGCCAGCCTGGCGATTACAAGGTCTCGGTGGTCGCCCGCCACAACGGCGAGGAAGTGGGCCGCGACTCGTCGCGTTTCCTCGTCTACCAGGACGATCGCGAGCTGGAGAATCCCTCAGCCGATCTCGCGCTGGCGCGCCAGATCGCCGAGATCACCGGCGGCGAGGCGGTTGCCCACGAGGCTCTGGGCAAGTACCTCAAAGGCATCGACCAATCAAGCTACACCGAGTATCTCAGTCCGACCGAGCACAAGATCTGGGACAACTGGCCCTTCCTGCTCATCTTCGCCGCGCTGCTCACCATGGAATGGTGGCTGCGGAAACGGCATGGGTGGGTGTGAGGAAAGATTCTCGATCAAGGCCAAACGTATATCGCTGGATCTTCTCACAACGATGATGATCGCCGCGCGACCGTCTACCGGCCTTGGTTCCGGAGCTGAAGGGCGCGTTGCAGAATGGCGGGGTCGAGATTGAGGGGTTTTGGAGGCTTCTTCTTGGCAGGGTCCGTTTCGGCCGGGTCATTCGCATCGTTTGGGCTCGACGCCGGACCCGGGGCGGCTTCCGTCTCGGTTGAGTGGGAAGTTTCGGCCTTTTTCCGGGCGGGAGCCGAAACCGCAGCCGCGGCTCGCCCGCCAGCGGCCGGATCGGTCCCGGCTGAGCCGCCCGGCTGCACAGCTTTCGTTTCTGGCGTTTGAGTCAACGGCGGCTTGGTTCCGATCTGCGGTTTGGTCCCGCTCACCGCGAACGGTAGGGGGAATTCGTTGGGGTCGACCGAGGTGTCGGGAATCACCCCCTTTCCCGGGACCACGCGCATAGGCGGCAGGGTCTTGTTAGTCACCGGGCCCGTGACGAACGGACGCGTGGCGGAACCCAGTTGCTCTGGCTCGTCAGCGATGCGGCCGCGCTGGCTGGCGAAGCTCTCGCCCGGCTCACCTCCTGGCGCAGCAGGATGCGATTTCGCCTGCACCACGCTTGCCGCGACGCTCGTCGCCTGGAGCTTGTTGACCCACGTCGCCAGAATTTGATAAGCGCGATCGTTGGACCCCTGGAAGATGGGACGCTTGTTCGGCCCGCGGCCGTGCGGCCGCAGTGAACTGGCCAGAAGCTCGCTTCGCGGCGGATTCTCGCGGTCGATCAACTTCAGTGACGCATCCAGGTTGGCACGCAAGGCGTCCCTGGTTCGATCCTGCTTGCTCTTGATCTGGACGAGCTGGAACTCGCCGTCGTAACCTTCGTTGTGACAGCGGGCACAGTACGTTTGCAGCACGGGGTGAACGTACCGCGCGAACTCGTCAGTCCGCTTGACTGCCTGCGAGGTGGGCAGGTCAAAGATCACCGGCAGGTCCGAGATCCCCATCCCGCGGCGGGCTCCGTAAATGACCGCGGTGTCGAGCGTGTTGGGACGCTCTCCGGTGGGCGTTCGGACCAGCTCTGCCCCGGTTTGCTGGACTTCGGGGTCGCGCAGCCGATTGGCAAGGCGGGTCTGGGCCTGATCGAGCGCAGCCAGCATCGCCCGGGCCTGCGCATGCTTGGGGCTAAGCTGCAGGATCGCATCGAGCTGCTGCCTGGCCTCGGGCTCCATCTTTTGTTCCAGGCACCAGCGGGCCAGCTTGATCCGCTCGTCGAAATCTTGCTCCGGCAACTGCTCGAGCTTGAAGCTGTAGACCTCCCGGACGGACGCAAGCACCTTCTCCACGCGCTTCTTGGGAAACCGCATGACGCCGATCGGCTGGGTCACGATGTAGATTCCATCTTCTTCCGAGAGCACACCTTTCACGATCCGCCCATCGTGCAAGAGCACGATCACCGGCTGCCGGTCCTGGGCAGCGCCCCCTGGCCTCGCCGCGGCGGAGCCGGGCGCTGGAATCGCCGGGTCGTCCTGATTGTCCTTTCCCACCGTCCACCCGGCGAGTCCCAGCGTGGACAGCGCAACGATCAAGAACGCGCTTCTGGACGTGAACATAAGCCGCGCGGCCCCGTATTGCCGCCGGGAGCGAGACTTGGCTCGGCGGTCTGGGACGAGATTTTGCCGGAAATGGTGGCGGGACCGTAGCCCAGGCGCTAGAATTCGTCAAGGTGAAATGCAAAACTCGGTCACTCTCGCGCGGGTATGTATTTTGCTTGTCTCAACTTCGGGTCGCGATGCTCATGGAGCCCTCGGAATTGTCGCCGCTCCTGGAACCGCTTCTGGGAAAGATAGTCATTGTCGATCTGAGCTCATCGTATGTCTGCCTGGGGACTTTCGTCGCGTGCGACGCCCAGTTTCTGGAGCTTCATGACGCCGACCTCCACGATTTCCGCGACAGTCCGGCCACGCGTGAGGTCTATGTCCATGATTCCGTTCGACTCGGCATCAGGCGCAACCGGGCACGGGTCTTGATCCGCCGTGCCGAGATCGTTGCCATCACCAGGTTCGACGACATCGCAACATTCTGATCTCGACATGGCCCCGGCGAACTGATGCCAAATCCCTGCGTACAAAGAGAAACGCGCCGCCGCAGCGAAGACACTCCAGCAACGACACGCAAGACTGCGGAACACCAGCAAAGGGCCTGTAGGCGTGATTGAATGTGTGGTTCACTCCCCGGTGTCTCCTCGTGAGGCACACGGATTCTTCGACTGGCAAGGACTCAATTTCCATGTTCAAACATCGAGCGAAGTACGCGATGCCTCTGGTTGCCTTTGCGGCTCTGGCCGTACCGCAACTTGGGGCTGCCGAGGTTCGCGACCGGGCCGGAATCTTTAGCTCCGAAGCAGTGCAGAAGGCCGAGGCGGAGCTCGATCGGATCGAGCGGCGAACGCATATCCCGGTTGTGATCGAGACGATCGAGGCGCTCCCCGGTCTTGGGCGGGATTCCTCGGCGTCAGAAAAACGAACAGCCGTCGAGCGGCTCGCCGAGCAGCGAGCCAGCGAGATCGGCTACGAGGGCGTCTATCTGTTGATCTCCAAGAAGGACCACGTTATCTCGCACGTGCTGGTGCACAAGCGTTTCAAGTCGCTCGTGTCGCTCGAGGAGCGCGATGAGGTTCGCGGTACGCTTGCCCGCGAATTCAAGGGCGGCCGGTTCGACGAGGGCTTACTCAAGACGACGGCACTCCTGGAGAGCGCGCTCGCGGAGGCTTCCCCGGTCAGCGGGATCCGGCGAGCGGTTCCGGGGATGCCGGCTCCCCGGCGAGGAGAGGCGCAGGGTGGTAAGTTCGGGCTGGGAACTCTCTTCGCCATTGGCCTGGGAATCGTCGGAGTGTTGCTGCTCCTCCGTGTCCTGGGCGGGGTCTTCGGCCGGACCGGGGGAGGGTACTCCTCGCCGATGGGCATGGGCGGAATGCCTGGGCCCGGAATGGGGCCGGGCCCCGGTTACGGACCCGGATATGGTGGCGGATCTGGTGCTCCCCGTGGCGGTTTCTTCTCGGGCATGCTCGGAGGACTTGGCGGAGCTCTCGCTGGCAACTGGCTTTACGACCAGTTCTCGGGTCGCCACGGTGGCGCCGGACAGAGCGATGCCTCAGCGTATCCATCCGCCGAATCTCCCGCACCCGCGGACCCGGGCGGCGACGAATTCGTTGGCGGTGATGACCATGGCGGCCAGGGAACCTCGTGGGACGATCCAGGCGGCGCCGATGCTGGTGGTGGTGACTGGGGCGGCGGCGATGGCGGCGGCGATTGGGGTGGAGGCGGCGGCGGTGATTCGGGTGGCGGTGGAGACGGCGGAGGTTGGTGATCCCATCTCACCCAAGGTCTTGCGGCGGCGATATACCTTACGCGGCCATGAGTGAGACGTCGTCGAATTGCTCGAAAACCAATACCCCGGCAAGGATCTAGGTCAGGCTTTCCAGCCTGACCTACAATGCCTTTCTTTCGTGCGGGGTAATGGAGTCATCAACGAGGCCGGCTGCTGCAACTACTTGGTTGGCATGACATTGGGGGCCATCCACGTTTCCCAGGTACCAGAGAGTGGGCGGCCCCGTCCGCTCCCCCCACCGATTGGCCGCAACTTGTCAACCAACCGCAAACGGAAGCCGAAGTGGCGGCGTTGCGTTGCTGCGTCAATCGCGGTCGGCCCTTCGGCGATCCTCACTGGGTCACGGACACGGCCAAGCGATTGGGGCTCGAATGCACGGTTCAGCCCCGTGGAAGACCGAAGAAACAATCGTAGGCTTGCCACGTTTACTCAGATCTGATTCGCCAGATTTGGTGGCTGTCAACTTTCACCTCCACACACGCGTCTACTCGCGAGGTAAGAGCCCTTGTTTGAGCAATTCTTGCCGCAGCGCGATCCTGTCGGAATCGTTCATCGCAAGGACTTCGATTGTCGTTCGGCCCTGGGCGGTCTTTCCGACCAAGAGCGGACCTTCCCATCGAAAATGTCGCGTCCATCTTTGAAGCCTGGGATTGAAGAGTCCCGTGAGCTTCTTTGTGATCGGATCGATCCCGGCCAGATTAGGTCCCTTGTGGAGGTTACATCGCAGACAGCTATAGGCGAGATTGGCGAGACTACCGCTGCCCGCGTGTTGCCTTGCGATGACATGCTCGACCTGATACGGCGTGACAACGTCGGCTTCGGGAAGATGGCAGTATTCGCAACGATTGCCCGCCCGCGAGCGAACCGCTTGTCTGAGCAATTCGTCCATGCCTACGACCCGGGTTCGGTCCGATGATCGAGGGACTTCCGTGCTTTCAGATGAAGCAGAGAAAGGACATCGCCGACCTTCACATAGAGGGCGAGCTCTTTTCGCTCGTCATCGGTTAGAACCCCCTCGCGGTTCTTCTGGGCCAGGTCGTTCATGCGGGCCGTGTCCTCCTCGGCAAATGTCAGTTCAAGGAGCAAGCGGGCGGTTTCGGGGGAGAGGCCGTTTTTCTCCGGGATGATGATCTTGGTCCAGATTTCGGCTTCTGTCAGCGGTGTCACAGTGGTTTGCATGGCTATCTCCGAGACTGGGTGTCAAGATCATGGTACCATAAAGCTCAGCGATATGGGACATCGGGGGCCATCCATGTTTCCCAGGTAGCAGAGAGTTGGTGGCCCCGTCCGCTTGGCCCCTTCCGCTCCCCCCACCGATTGGCTGCAACTTGTCAACCAACCGCAAACGGAAGCCGAAGTGGCGGCGTTGCGTTGCTGCGTCAATCGCGGTCGGCCCTTCGGCGATCCCAACTGGGTCACAGACACGGCCGAGCGATTGGGGCTGGAATGGACGATTCGGCCTCGTGGAAGACCGAAGACCGATGAAACAATCATAAGGCTTGCCACAGTTACCTGTATTCTCTAGATTTGGTGGCTGTCACTTTTCCACTCCCATACGCTCAACTTAAGGGAAGTTGGTCTAGCATGAAAAACGGGAAGCCGTTATTCCATCACGTGTTACAATGCCTCTCGTGCTGGAAGAAGGAGCTTCCCGATGGAGATTGTAGGCAAG
>JBEKTN010000209.1:0-14790 GCA_049516015.1 Isosphaeraceae bacterium
GGGTCAGACCTAGTTATTAGTTAACTAATAACTAGGTCTGACCCCGCGAAGACCCCGCGAAGCCCGAGAAGATCGGCGCCGCGGCCGAGCGGCTGCTACAGCGGAGCCACGGCTACCGTTTCTACTCCTGGGAGATCCACCAGGGGGGCTTCCGGTACTTCGAGAACGCGCCAGGCCTGGGGAGCGAGAAGGTGATCGATTTTATATATGTGATTGCGACCAGCGAGTCGGGCCTGAGCGTGCTCGAGGTGGTGGCGATCTACAAGGACTTGAGCGAGGTCGAGCGGGGGTTCCGCCAGCTCAAGGACGTGCTGGCGATGCGGCCGATCTATCATCAGATCGAGTCACGAGTAAAAGCACATATCTTCGTGGCCGCCCTGGCGCTCTTGGTGCAGAGGCTGCTGGCTCGCCGGCTAGAGGAGGCGGGGATCGACTTCTCGGCGGAGCGGGCGATTGAGGCGTTGGAGACGGTACGCTTGGTGACGTTTCGCATGGAGGATCGACCGGAGCGTCGCGGGGTCAGCGGGGGCTGCCCGGACGCGCGCCGGGTCCTCAAGGCATTGAAGTTGACAGATCTGAAGCCGCCGACACCCCCCGAGGGGGAAGAAACCCTGATGTAGTGACAATCCGGAAATTCGAGTCTTGTCCGCCAAGGGGTTACGTCGACGGACCCCAAACATGGGCTAGCTTTCCCAGAGAGCGAGCTCGAAAGGCCACCGCCACAACAAGACGTTTTGGGCACGCACCCTCGTTCGAGACAAATCGGGGAGCCGGAATGTCAGCGCGATAAAACACCTGGTTGAAATAACGACTCATCGTATCTTCAAATCCCAGAGGTGCGTGTCAAGGAAAACCGAACGGCTCTTCTGTATTTCTGTACCTTCAACTGCTCTTGACCAAAGTGATCCGATGGGGATAATCCGGTCCAGTCGTCTCGCGTCGACGACTGCGAGAGCAAGAGAAAGCTGATCCTATCTCTGGGCCCGTCCCATGTATCTGTATCTCGCCGGCCTTCGAGAATGTCGCGTTTCCCCGCCGCCGTGTGGAAAAGGCGAGCGACCGAACGAGCACGGAGTATCTCCCGGTAAGACTCACACACTTCAGGATACGATCATAGACTTCAGGAGGAGAGACTCGTGATTGAATCCATCACAATCCTGGGCGGGCACGGCAAGGACGGAACCCCGGAGCCCGTGGATCGCATCGATCTTAGAATGGGCGACGTGGTCAGCGTCGTGGGCCCGACCGGCTCGGGCAAGACAACATTGATCAACGACCTGGAGCTCTTTGCGCACGCAAACACACCGACGGGGCGGAAGGTGCTCATCAACGGCAAGCGTCCACCGGTCGAGTACCGCGATGACCCGGCGCACAATCCGATCGCGCTCATCACGCAGCACACCAGTTTTCTCTCCGATCTGCCGGTGGGCGAGTTCCTGACAACCCACGCGCGAATCCGTAGCAGTGATCACCGGGCCGTGGAAGACGCGATCGAGCGCACCCTGGCCTTCGCCAATCAATTGACGGGAGAGCCGGTGGCCACCGAGACCCGGATGACCGAGCTTTCCGGCGGCCAGACCCGCGCCCTTCTCATCGCCGACGCCGCGATCGTCTGCAATACACCGATCGTGCTCCTCGACGAGGTGGAGAACGCAGGCATCCATCGTACGCGAGCGCTCGAACTGCTGCGGCAGCATCGCAAGATCTTTATCTTCGTGACCCACGACCCGCGAATTGCCTTGCTTTCGGACTTTCGGATCGTGATGCAGGGAGGGCGGGTCACGCGGCTCTTGCACACGGACGACGTCGAGAAACGGCTGTCGATCAAGGTGAGCAAGCTGGACGACGCGCTTTCGCGACTGCGTGAGAAACTCCGCCAGGGGTTGCAGTTAAGCGAGCACGAGCTGGAGGAAGTCGCATGAAGCTGGCGATCTGTGCTGGACCGGCCACCACGGGGAAGACCTCCGTGCTGCGGCACATCACCCGGAAGGTCCTGGACGACGGCCTGGGCGTGGGCTACTTGAAGATCGACGTACAATTCGCCGAGGAAGACGTCCAGATGACGCGCGAGTTCGGCATTCCCGCGCGTAAGGTCTATTCCGGCGAACTTTGCCCCGACCACTGCAACGTGATGGTGCTGGGCGATGCGCTCCAGTGGGCACACAAGGCGGGATGCGACGTGCTGCTCGTCGAGACCGCCGGGCTCTGCCTGCGATGTTCTCCCTATGTCGACGGCGGCCTGGGAATCGTCGTGCTGGAGGCGACAAGCGGCATGAACCTGCCCCTCAAGGTGGGGCCGATGCTCTCGCTGGCCGATATTGCCGTGGTGACCAAGATCGACCGCGTCTCGCAGGCTGAACGGGAGGTTTTTCGAGCCCGAATCCAGGACGTGGCTCCGGGCGTGAAGATTCGTGAAGTCAACGCCCTGCACGGAATCGGTATCGACCCGTTGGTGACTCAGATCGCCGACGCACCCGAAATCGACTTCGATGCCTCGGGCCATCACGACAGCCTTTTCCTGCGCGGCAATCCTCCCGTGGGAACCTGCACCATCTGTGTGGGCAAGAAGGAGATCGGCTGGCAGTCTCACTTTGGCGTCGTGCGGCCGCTCGAGAATCAGGCCTTCTACCGGGGTGAATGAGATGCCCGCGCAGGTTTATCTGGACAACGCCGCGACGACTCCACTCGACCCCCGGGTGGCCGAGGCGATGCGGCCCTGGCTGGGCGAGACCTTCGGGAATGCGTCCAGCCTGCACGCGATCGGGCGTCAAGCGCGTCAGGCCGTTGATGTGTCGCGCCGGCAAGTGGCCGCCCTGTTGAATGTGGACCCGGGCGAGATCGTGTTCACGGCCAGTGGCACCGAGGCCGACAACCTTGCACTCAAGGGCACAGTCGAGGCCTCTCCAGGAAGACCGTGCCACGTGGTGACAAGCCAGATCGAACATCCCGCGGTGCTCGAGACCTGCCGGTATCTCGAGAGGCACGGCACGGAGGTCAGCTATCTTCCTTGCGGGGAAGACGCGATCGTCTCGCCTTTGGCGCTGCGGAATGCCATGCGGCCAGAGACGCGTCTGGTGTCGATCATGGCCGCGAACAATGTCACCGGTGTCGTGCAACCGATCGCGGAGCTGGGGCGGATCGCGCGCGAGCGCGGCGCCTTGTTTCACACCGATGCGGTGCAAGCCGCCGGCAAGCTGCCGTTCGACCTCCGCGCTCAGCCGATTGACCTGCTGTCGCTTTCCGCGCACAAGCTGCATGGCCCCCAGGGCGTCGGGGTGCTCTACGTGCGCTCGGGTTTGAAGCTGGAACCGCTGGTGCATGGAGGCGGACAAGAGCGAGGGCTGCGGTCGGCCACCGAGTTCGTGGCCGGGGTGGTCGGCCTGGGTTGCGCCGCCGAGATCGCCCGGTCCGAGATGTCCGCGGAGGCCGTCCATCTCGTCGCCCTCCGCGATCGCCTGATCGAGACCATCGCCACGCGTATCCCGGGTGCCTATCTGATCGGTCATCGCCATCGCCGCCTGCCCGGGCATATCTGCCTGGGCTTCGCGGGTCATGAAGGGGAGGCGATCAAGCTGCTCCTGGCGCTTGATGAGCAGGGGTTCGCCGTCTCGTCGGGCAGCGCCTGCAGCGCGGATCACGCAAGCGAGCCTTCTTATGTCATGCTCGCGATGGGCTTCGACGCGCTGCGAGCGCGCGGTTCGCTGCGAGTCACACTGGGCCGTTTCAACACAGGGGCCGAGGTCGATCGGTTTCTGGAAGTCTTGCCGCCACTGGTCAAATCTCTGCGTCCTGTTTCCACGCGAGTGCCGGCTGCTCATTTCTCGTTGAATTCGACGTTTGCTTACAAGTCCTAACAAAGGACCATCGAGTCATGACAAACCAAAAAGAGGCGAGGGGCACGAAGCTCCGGGTCGATCTGCCCGGTCTGAACTGCGGTTTCTGCGGTTACCGCCGTTGCGAGGAAATGGCGGCCCACCTCGACACCAACCCCGATCTCCTGGAGCGTTGCATCCACCTTGCGCCGGAGCGGGTCTCGACGCAGACCGCGGTTGTCGATCGTCCGGATTCGAGCACGGCATGCGGTTCCTGCATGACAGCCAGTCGCGGCAATCCTGCGCAGCCGCGAACAGCCTGGAGAGACTCTCTCGGCCGAGAATTCGACTTCTACCTCGAGCACTTTCCCGAAGACCCCGGCCCGCGTGAGATCATCATCCCACACAACCCAATGTTGACTCGCGAGATGGACATCCGGGTGGGCGAGACCCTCATCGGCCGCCCGCTGGGTATGTCGTGCGGTTGCCCCGTGACCCATTGCGGCGTGGCGGTGAATGTCGAACCACGGACCGGAGTCATTGTGTGGTGCGTCACTGGCCCGCTGAGGCCCCGGCAAGAGGGGTTCAAGGACCTCGGCTACTACATCGCCGAAGGTTACGAGGGCATGGTGACCGAGACCCGCTCCGAGCTCAAGATCGGCATGCGCTACTTCTTCCAGCCGCGCATGTGCATGCTCCAGTGGAGGCACAGCGGTCTCCTGAACTACCTCAACCGCACGCCATCGGGATATCAGGTTCGCGTCGAGGGGCTCTGGATTGGCTGAGGCCCCCCGGGCGCAGAACAATCGAACCGCCGGAGGAACGAAGAGCTTATCCCGCGGAAGCGACCTCCGTCTCAACCCTTCGGTTCGACCACCCTGCCCAGGAAGAGAATGCTCTTCGTCCGGTTGTCGACGATGAGGAACAGGAACGGGTGGTCGGCGCGGAAGAGGGGGGGCTCTCTGGGAATCATCGCTGCTCGGGCGCCCACCACGACGCCGGTTGCGGCGGCCGCTTCGGTTCCCTCCTCATTCACATCCACAAAGGCCTTGTGCAAGACCGCGGAGATGTAAAGTGGTTCCTGCGTGCTGATCCCCGTGAAGTCGGCCCGCTTCTGGTCGAACGCCAGCGGCATGCCCATGGCCGCAAGGACGGTGGACAGAGAGAACTCCGAGGTCAGCTTGAACCGAGGAAGAAAGACCCGAACCTTTCGCTTTTGCAGCCCATTCATCCAGCGGGTCAGGCTCTCATAGCTCAGCTTCTGCTCGAGGAAAGCCAGCCCGTCGATCTCGTCGGGCAGCAGCACGACCGTCGACAGGTCACCGTTGCCGTAGGGAAGGTCGAGGGCTTTCAGCCCGTCAACCGCCGTGAACTTGAAGTCGTCGGTCTTGTGCATCAGGGGCGCGGTCGTGGTCTTGTCGCTGGAGACGTGAAAGATCTCGTCCCGGGTCGCGGCCTTGGGGAACGGCCTGGTCCAGTCGCCCTTGAAGTAGATCGCATTGGTCAAGACCAGCCTGCTCTGGGGCGTGAGCGCCCCGCGCGTGACCAGGTCCTTGATCTTGTCCTGCGTCTGCTTCTCGACCCATTCGTTGATCGTCTCGCGGGCAAGTTCGGTCTGGCCGATGAAATCCACCTCGGCCAGCTCGGCGTAGAAAGAGTCGCGGGTGACTGCCAGGAAATCGGGCAGGAAGTGATAACCCTGTTGCCCCCAGAGCCGGTTGGCCACATTCAGCCGGTAACCTGGCTTCTCCGCCACGGGGCGAAGTGCCGCGTGCAGCCATCGGAAGGCTTCGGGAAGCTTGTCCTGGGGCGCCGGGAAGTGCAGGACCCTGGCCATCTGGCCGGCCGTCTCGCCGCGCGCCCCGGCGTAGGTCATCGCCAGGGCGGCCGAGATACTACTGGGCGAGAAGAACAGGTTCCCCGGCTGGTTCCGCAGCTTGCCGTAAAGATCCACGGCGAACTGGCTGTTTCCCTCGGCAAAACTGGACATGCGACCCTCCTCTGCTCTCACCACGGTTCCGATTGTGGCCACTGTCACGAGGAGCAGAATCGATGGCTTGGCCTGACTCATCAGAAGTTTCCTCCCTCACTTGATCGCTGCTATGTGTATTTGACCAGCAGCGAAGCCACTTCCGCCAGTCCAGATTCCCCATGAGGAGTACTACAGCGCTGAATCGGAGCTCCTGACTTGCCGTCCGAGTGGGCAGGAAGCGGGCTCACAAGCCTGAAGCGCAAGCGAAGGGCGTTCGAAGATGCATATCATTCAATGCCCTTCGCTTGCGCTTCAGGCCTGTTGCAAGCGAAGGGCGTTCGAAGATGCATATCATTCAATGCCCTTCGCTTGCGCTTCAGGCCTGTTGCAAGCGACTTCCCCGGCATCGTTTGCATTCTGGCCCAGTTCCGGCAGTTCCGGGGACAGCAGTTCCGGGGACACCATACTTGCAGTTCCGGGGACACCATACTTAATTCGCTCTTCTGCAAATCGTGTGGGTAGGTTTGAGGCGTTTTTCCGAAGGTGAGTCTGTAAGAACCGGTGTGAGAAGCCCGCATCTGGCTTGTTAGTCGGAGTCTGGAGATAACCTCGTGTTGTAGATATGTGGCTGGATTTTCGGAGGCATGACTCCGGTGTCCGACAGCATCAAGGAAATGGCCCCCGGTGGCTTTCACCATCAGGGGCCTGATGCACCCTCGGCGCACCGTCGGCCTGATTATCCCTTGTCGGGTTGCGTCCCCCCAGAGCCCGACTCCGTTTCACCAGGCAGCATCAAATTAACCCCGACGGAACAACGCGGCAAGCCGCCATCGGACACCGGAGTCATGACTCAAACAATGCTCTTATGTGGTATTCCAAGAGGTCTAGCCAATTACCAGCCCGCTTTGGAGGAGAGCCGGCTTTCAGAGTTTCGGCAGCATGCAGGTGAGGACCTTCAATCGGAAGTACTCCTCATCGCGAAAGCCGTAGGCCCGACGTTGGAGGGCACGGATCTTGTTGTTGAGTCCCTCGACGAATCCCAATGGCACCTTATTCTCCACGTGGCAATAGGCCTCGACGCCGTCCCAGTGAGCTTCGACCATATCGGCGAATTTCTGAAATGGCTTCAGGCGTTGCCACCGGAGGGAACTCCGCCAGTTGTCAAAGAACCGACGAACCCACGCGGGTCGGTTGTAGTCCCAGAGTTGGCCGAACGACTCCTGAAGGACGTAAGCCTTGTTCAGTCTCTTGTTGGCCCGGAACAGCAGCTTCAAGGCCTGCCTTCCCTCGGTCGTGAGATTCTCCCAGCGAGTGAGCAAATGGTACTTCTGTCCCTTGATGAAGCGACGATCCTTCCCCGAGAGACGTGCGTATTCCTGCTTTCGCACCTTGTCCATGGCCTTCCCCAGGTGGCCGAGGATGTGGAACTTGTCGTACACGATCCGGGCTTGGGGGGCATGACCTTCCTTGAGGGTGGACTTGCGGAACGCCTTCCACATATCCATGACGGCCAGGCGAATTTTCCGGCTCTTCTTCGGGCCGAGCCAGGCGAAGAACTCGTCCAGGCTGGCTTCGGAACGGTCCTTGCCGCCGAACCAGATTGGGCGTCCTCGCTCCAAGTCGCTAACCACGATGCGATACTGATGACGCTTGGCGATCGAGATCTCGTCGATGCCGATGACGCGTGGGGCAGGGCAACCGGCTCGACGGAGTTGCTCCCGCATGTACTGTTTGTCCAGTTCCTGACAGTGCGCCAATCGAGATGCAACTCCTCGGCCACGGCCCGGACGGTACCGTCGCGCAACCGCGACCGACGTAGTAGGCAAACCGCTTGGTGTAGAGTGGGTTGTCTGCCAACCACTCCAGTCCCTCGCGCTTCACGCCACCACACTGGCGGCACCAGACCCGGCGAATCGAAAACTCCAGATAAACCCGCTTGTCCCCACAAGACAGGTCGCGCACCCGTCGAGGACGCTGATCGTAGAACGTGCGATAGGCACGTCCGCAAACGCCGCAGCGCGTTTTTTTCGACGACGGCGGAGCGTGATGACCACCGCGTAGGGGTCACCGAAGACGCCGCGAACTTGAGCCAGCGGGACGAAGCCAGGAAACCGGTAGACATCCCGCAGTCGTTTGGTTTTTCCCATCCGGACATCGTGACAAAGTTTAAGGCGGCAGGAGAAGTGGACCTCAGCCCGAAAAACAGAGAGATTCCTGCAAATCAAGACGGGAAAACTACCCACACGATTTCACGATGAGCCCTTTCGAAGAATGCGGAATGCGGAATTCGGAACGGGGAATGGGGAAATGGCGGATGGCAAATGGCGGATGGCAGATGACAGATGGCAAATGGCGGATGACACATGCGAGGTGACGTCGGGTGGGTGTGGTGACCGGGAGGGCGGCGAGCCGCCGCCTCAGGCACCCAGCGAGGAAATGTCACAGGAGAGCTGGGAGCAGAAACGGGGACGCAGCTAGAATCAATAACTAGCTGCGTCCCCGTTTCCAGTCCCCAATCTCGAGCTCGGCGCCGAGGTGCCAATCCAGCCGGGCAAGGGCTACAGCCTGACCATGCCGAGACTCTCGATTTGCCCCAGCATCCCCGTGAACTTTCCGGAAACCCGAGTTGTCGTCACGCCGTTCCAGTCCGGCTACCGGATCGGTTCGACGATGGAATTCTCTGGCTACCACACCACCGTCGACCCGGGCCGGCTCCAGCTTCTCCGCGACGGTGCGGCGCCCTACCTGCGCGAGCCGGAGTGCGAGCCGATCGAGGAGCGCTGGTACGGCTGGCGGCCGATGACCTGGGACAGCCTGCCGATCATCGACCGCAACCCCGCCATGGACAATGTCTTCATTGCCGCCGGTCACAATATGCTCGGCCTGTCGATGGCCCCAGCCACCGGCAAGCTCGTTGCCGAATTGCTCGGCGGCGACGAGCCCTTTCTGGATCTCAGGCCGTACCGGATCAGCCGGTTCTGAACCGAAAGTCGCCAAGCGAGTCGAGCCATTCCGTGCTGAGCACCCACGGCTCGAGAGACAGCGACTGCGGGTCGAACCGCGTGATCCATTCCGATGGCCAGGCCGGCACGACCGTTTCCGAGCAGCCGCACGACTGCATCAGCGATCCGATCAGCCGCCTCGGATCGACGCCCTGCTCACGGAGTGTCGCCAGCTTGATCGAGCCGTCGCGCTTGGCCAGGCGACGGCCGTCGGGGGTGACGGCCAGGGGGACGTGGCCGAACCGCGGGGGCGTCCAGCCGAGGACCTGGTAAAGCAGAATCTGCCGCGGCGTGCTGGGCACCAGGTCGTCGCCACGGATGACCTGGGTCACGCCCATGAGCGCATCGTCCACGACCACCGCAAGCTGGTACGACGGGCCCAGCCCGATCCGCCCGACCACGAAATCGCCGCCCAGCCGGCCGGGCTCCATCGCGACCTGGCCGAGAAAAAGATCGTTCCAGCAGACAGGTCCCGCCGGCACCCGAAACCGCCAGGCGAACGGCCGATCGCCCAGGGCCAGTGCGTCCGCCGCGGTGCCATGGGCGCACGTGCCCGGATAGGTTGGCCCTTCGTCCTCCGCGTGCGGGGCGCTCGCGGCCCGTTCGATCTCGGCGCGGGTGCAGGTGCAGGGGTAGACCTGCTCGGCCGCCTTGAGTCTCTTCAGGGCCTGGTCGTACAACTCGCCCCGCTCGCTCTGGACGTAAGGACCCTCGTCCCAGTCGAGGCCGAGCCACTTCAGGTCGGTCAGGGCCATTTCCGCGGCCTCGGCGCGAACCCTCGAGGCGTCGAGGTCCTCGATTCGAAGGATGATCTTGCCTTGGGAATGCCGCGCTGCCAGCCAGGCAATCAGGAACGTCCGCGCGTGCCCCAGATGCAGTCCGCCAGTTGGCGAGGGGGCCAGGCGGCCGATCACGGGGGAATCTGGCTCGTTGAGAGGCATGTTCGGGTCGGGTGCGGAGCGGAGAGGCACCCCGGGGACATACGACTGGTCTGGTTCAATACCGCGGCATCGGGTCTAATCAATATTCCAGTGTATCGGACGTGGCCGGATCAGGGCCAGCACGAGAGTCGTACAAGGAGCTTTTCGCCGTGGATGCCGACCTGAATCGAACGGCCAAGGGTGTGATCGACCGGATTCTCCATTTACGAGACTCTCTTTGACTTGGGCGAAAAGCAAGCGCGCCGGGACGTGCTCGACCGGGAGATGCAAAGCCCGACGTTCTGGAACGACCAGGAGAAGGCCAAGGGCGTCATCGCGGAGTTTCAGACGCTCAACGCGGTTCTCAAACCCTTCGAGGATGTCATCAAGCAGGCCGACGACCTGACGGCCTCTATCGAGCTGGCCGAGGAGGACGGCAGCGACGAGTTCGACGACGAGATCCGCGCGGCATGCACGCGGGCCGTGGCTGATCTCGAAGCCTTCGAGCTGCGGTCCATGCTCGGTGGGCCCAACGATCACTGCAACGTGTTCGTCACGATCCATGCCGGGGCCGGCGGCACCGAGGCCTGCGACTGGGCCGAGATGCTGATGCGCATGTACATGATGTGGGCCGAGTCCAAGCGGTTCGCCGTCCAGATCACCGACCGCGAGGAGGGCGGCGCCGCGGGAATCGCCGAGGCGACCATCCACATCAAAGGCGATTACGCCTACGGCAACCTGCGCGGCGAGACCGGCGTCCATCGCCTGGTGCGGATCAGCCCGTATGACTCGGCGGCCCGGCGGCACACCTCGTTCGCGTCGGTGGATGTCTTGCCCGAAGTCGATGAAACGATCGACATCGTGATCAGGGACGATGAACTGAAGCGCGATACCTTCCGTTCGGGCGGACCCGGCGGCCAGCACCAGAACAAGACCGAGTCGGGCGTCCGTTACACCCACCTCCCCACGGGCATCGCCGCCGAATCACGCAGCGAACGCTCACAGCACAAGAACGACGCCAACGCCCTGGCCCTGCTCAAGGCCAAGCTGGTCCGCATGGAGGAAGAGAAACGCGAGGCCGAGTACGCCAAGAAATATGACGAGAAGGGCGACGTGAGCTTCGGCAGCCAGATCCGCTCGTACGTGCTTCAGCCCTACCAGATCGTCAAGGACCTGCGCACCGGCCACGAGGTCGGCAACCCGCGTGCCGTCCTGGACGGCGAGATCGACGGCTTCATCGAGTCGTACCTCCGGATGAAGCTTGCCAAAGGTTCAACAGACCTGGCCAAGACGTGATCGAATCAGAGACGAAATCTTCAAGTCATGCCCGATCCCGAGTTCACCTGGCAGCAGGCCGACGACCGTTTCGTGATTGACGGGCCGGGTGGGCGAGTCACCTTCGTCCGAACCGACGACCGCTGGACGCATCATCTGGCGTTCCGAGCTGGTCCGGAGACCGGCGCGGGATCCTCTGCACTGGTCTCGACTGTCGAGGACGAGCCGGGTCGCGAGGATCCGACGCGGATCGTTAGCCCGGTCTACCAGGAACTCCAGCGCCACGAATTCGTCGGCGACCACATCCGGGGCGTCTGTGTCCTGCTGACCGGCCACATGCACCAGCACCATTTCTCGGCCTCGGTCAGCCTGTACCGAGACCAGGAGGCGGAAAGGTTCGTCGTGCTCGAGATCGACGTCGCCGACCGTTGCCGGGCGCCGGTCTCGGCGCTGGCGGCGACTTACCTCGTCCGCCTCGGTTCCAGCGAACTCGCCGACGCGGGCCAGCACGCCATCACCTGGAGTGGCTCAGCGCCGGAAGCGGAGCCGGGCCCCCAAAGGTTGGAGCTGCGGTGCGATTCTCCGGGCTCGGTGGCGCTGGCCGAGGCCGGGCGGAATGCGACGAGGGTCCAGGTCCTGGCCGCCATCGACCCCACCGTGTTCACCCACCGGCTGCGTTACCGCTGGCGCTGGTCCTGATTCTGACGCTGAAGCTGAGACAGCATTTCGGGCCTGATCCGGTAGACCGCGAAGCGACCCTCCCGGTGCAAGAGCAACAGAGGGCTGTGCCGATCGGATGTCGAATCTTGGACGGACCCTGGCGCGCCAGGCGCCAGTGCGATCACGTGATCGGCCCCCTGGCGGAACGCCAGCTCGGCGCGCTTTTCGTCGCTGAGCTCGTCATAACGGGCCTCGAGCTGGTGCCTGTCCGACAGGTACTTCTGGACAAACACCTCCGGCGAACCGTGGACATCGACATGGTCCTGGAACCGGGCGAACCAGTCAGCCAGGCCCGCCGCATGATACGGGCTGCCCGCCCGGTTGAACGCCAGGCTGCGCCGGGACCAGAGCCGGAAGGTCTTGGGCCCCGGCGGTCCGATGAACCGCGCCGAGGCGGGCGTGTGCTCGCGGCACCACGCGGCCAGCCGCTCGATGTCGTCGATCGGCACCGCCGCAAACCGGCAGCGCGCGATCAGCCCACGCACCAAGGGGCTAAGAGCGACCGGGTGATCGGCCGGGATCACGCCCGCGCCCAGCGCCAGCGTGGGAATGGCCCAGGCGAGTACCGTCGCCCATCGTAGGATGGCCTGGTCAGAAAATCGCGAGCGGACGACCCGCCAGCAGACCGGGACCGTCGGGCCCCCGATCAGGACGACCAGGATCGGCCAGTGGCCCGACTCGGTGTCGTGACGTGAGAGGAAGCACAGTCCGCAGGCCATCAGACCTGCGAAGATCACGTGAGAGCCGCGACGCGATATTCCCAAAGCCTCCACCAGCGTCGTCCCTGCTTCGACGATCGTCACGACCACGAGCATCCAGTCGCCGGCCAGAGCGACGGCGATCAGGACCGATCGGACGCGAGCGAGCCAATCGCCGCGATGCCAGAGCTCCACCAACCGGCCCGCAACCAGTACGAGTGCCAGGCCGCGCGCCACGGTGGCCATCCGGAACGGCTGGAAGACCGTGATCCGCGGCTGGTGCAGCCATTCAATGGCCACCCACGCCGCGCCCAAGCCGGCCAGGGTGACCGTGAGCATCGCCACCAGGCGAACGCGGGCCCGGGCCCACCGCCCGAGCGCCAGAACCGCCAGCACAAGGTAAGCGCCCCAGGCCAGCCACTGCGGCATCCGCCAGAGGTGCGGCAACATGTGCTGAGGGCTCTGAAGCTCGACGGCCAACGTCCAGAAATCGGCCGGCGGCAATCCCTGAAGCAGCGATCCGCCCGGCGCAAGGTTCAGCACCAGGCCCGGTAACACCGATAGGCCCGTCGCGATGACCCCGCGCAGGGCGAGCGTCCAGCCAACCGCGGCCCGGCCGCCCAGTAGGGCCCAGACCGTCCACGATCCCATTACCATAAAAGCAAGCTGCAACCCCAGCGAGGGATGGACGACCGCGGCCAGAGCAAGAGCGATTGCCGCTCGCCACCACCCGTGCTCGGGCTGACTCACGACGGCCGCCAGCGCCAGCCAGCCGAGCGCCAGCGCCATGAGACGGTCCAGAACCATTGCCTCGAAGAGATGATTCGTTCCGATGTTGCCCGCCCGGGCCATCAAGACCAAGGTGATGGCCACCCATCCCACCTGGGCCGCCGACCCCGATCCCGTCCAGGTTTGCCGCGCCAGGCGGTCAATGCCCTGGCAGGTGGCCAGGAACATCACGATGAACACGCCCAGCAGCCCGGCCGCCAATCCCAGCAGCCCGGTCACCCATCCCAGTACCAAGAGCGAGCCGCGATGCGGGTTGAACGTGTCCAACGCCCGCACGAATGGGTCGGCGGCATAGACCGCCGGATCGAGCCGGTGCAGCACCAAGGGCAAGCGATACGCCTGGTCGCCATCAAGGCTGTGATAACCGCGCAAGGTGAAATAGAGTCCGAGGATCAGACAATATCCCAGCCACCTGGCAGGCTCCGAGGCAGAGGCCGGCGGCCGTTGGCCTGAGACGTCGTCACGCTGTCCGTGTTCCGCATTCGGCATGCGCGGAAGTGTGCCGCGGCACGGACATGCGGTCAACGTCATTCAGGTCGTCGCGGCGAGCGGTCAGGGGCGGCGGCCGCGGGCATGGAGGTCGGACTTGTAGCCTTCGATCTCGTTGACCAGATCGGGATCGAGATCAAGCGCCTGGGGCGCGGCGTCGGGCAGGGGGGCTTCGGCGGGCGTCAGATCGAGCCGAGGCAACCACGCGGGTGCCTCGGCATCGACCGAGGTTTGCCTCGCAACTTGTTGCTCAGCCTCAGTTTCAATCTGGCCCTTCAGGCCGTTGCGCTGGATGTGTTCGACAAAGCTGCGGACCGGTGGCACGGCCCAGATCCGGGGTGCGGGCTGATACCGCGCGGTCCACTTGAGGGCGTACGACCCGGTGGTCCGGCGTTCGGCCCAGGCAAAGTTGCGGGCGATCTCGGTACCGTACTTCGCGACCGCGGCTGCGAGGAACACCACCACGAGCAGACCCTTGGCCGTACCCAGCAAGAGGCCGCCAAACTGGTCGTAGCGCCTCGACCGTGGCGCGCCGGGTGGAGGGGGGGTTCGCGTCAACTGGATAGCCAGGGTGGTCAGGCCGACCAGCACGATGTACGAAACCACGGCCGCCGCCCACCAGAGGATGCGGTCCAGCAGGCCGGCGTCGATGGCTGGCATCTTGCCCAGAACGGAGGGACGGACTTGCTCGCGCACGGGATCGGCCAGGTAGAAGCAGGCAAGGAAGCCGGCGATCCGCACGGCCTGGCTCACGAACCCCTTGAGCCACCCGCGGAGGGCCGCGACCAGGATGATCACCCCCAAGGTCAAGTCCAAGCCCATGGTCAGTCCCTCTCAGATCGACCCCGGCAATCCGTCCTATCGTGATTCGTCGGCCGGTCGGAATTCTTGAGCGTCTTGCAATAAACGGTAAGGCGTATCGATCGCATCGGCAAGAGAAGGCCAAAGACTCCAGGGAAAAGCGCGAAGATCGACCGGGGCATCCCGGTTTTTGGCATGGTTCAATAGCAGGTTACACCTCGGGGTAGCTGGGGTCGACGCCCGAGGGCGACGCCCCCAGATCCGAGGCTTCCGCGCTGGGGGCTCGCTGGCTGTCGCCAGCTCGACCCCAGC
>JBEKTN010000210.1:0-14686 GCA_049516015.1 Isosphaeraceae bacterium
GATCGCCTGGTCCAGCTTACCCGCCTGTCCCAATGCCTGCGCCAGCTCGATGCGCGCGACGTCTGGACTTCTCTCACCCTCGGCGACTTGCCGCAGGGCACTCAGCCGCTGTTCAACGGCGCCCACGCGGCCGTAACACTCGGCCAGCATCAGGTTGAGCTGGGCAACCAGCCGGGGATCGAAGTTCAGGGCGTTCCTGGCGTCCTCGATCGGGCGGATCGCCTCGGCCCATTGCTGCCGCTGAAACAGGATTCGTGCCTCGAGATAGCGGACGTAGGTGTCGCCAAGTCCGGCGCTGCGGAGCAGGGCGATGTACTCGCCGGCCTGGTCCTTGCCGTCGACCTTGTCCTGGATGATCAACGTGTCGGCCAGCTCGAGAGCCAGGTCGAGCGCGGGATTGACCTGGTACGCCTGCCGCAGGACGGCCTCGGCCCGATCGGGGTGGTTTTCGCGAACCTCCAGGCGAGCCAGGCCCAGGGAGAGCGGGACGCTTCCGGGATCTAGCTTCAACCCCTTTTCCCAGTAACGGCGTGCCGCGGCGGGGTCCGCTTTCTGCTCGCTGGCGATGGCCGCGGTCAGCAGCACCTCGGGATCGTCGGGGGCCAGCTTAAGGGCCTTCGGGATGTCTGCCGCTTCGGCCGGCGGCGCGAACTCCTGGGCGTACCGCCAGCGGTAGGCGTAAGCCCGCCCCGCCTGGGGATTCTTGGCAACCATGTCGCGAATCGTGCCGTCGGCAGCCTCGATCCGCCGCAACTCGGTCCGCCGCAGCCGCGCCAGCCGGTCGTAGCAAGCGAGCCGGCCCGGGCTGTGCTTAATCGACTTTTCAAACCACTTCTCGGCATCCTCATACAAAGTCAGCCCACGGCTGCACTGGCCCAGCAGATCCTCGAGTTCCGCCCGCGCGGCCGCCGCCGCTGTTTGGCTCTGTGAATCCTTGTCGGCCTTCTCGAGCAGGCTCATCAGATGGCTCTGCGCCTCCTTGTACCGGCCCAGCTCCAGGGCGATGTCGGCGCAGCGGCGCTCGAGCTCCAGGTCGCCGGGGTTGTACCGCAGGGCCTCCTCGTGAACCAGGAAAACCCGCTCGCGGCCCCGTCGATCGGAATCGCGCTGATCCACGACCCGGGCGTACCGTTTCCAGGTGGGGCCGTGTTCGCGCTCGAGCCGCAGGTACTGGCCCAGTGCTTGCTCGGTTTTCTCGAGGTCGTTGTCGGCCTCGGCGATGCGAGCGCGATCCAGCAGGGAAGACGCTTTCCGCTGGACCTGCATGCCGTGCACCAGGTACATGGCGCCGCTGAATCCGGCCAGGACCACCAGCAAAATCAACAGAAAAGCCAGGTTGAGCGTTCTCATGAAGAACTGACGCGAGCGCCTTGTTTTGGTCATCGGATTTCGTCCCGTCACCGTCGCAACCCGAACCTCTCGACGCCTAGTTTCTTAATTCACACCCACATATCTTTCAGGGACAATCAGATTCGACGCGAGGCTTGCATCCGCTGCCAGGGTATCGAGCCCCTGCTCGCTGTCGGGCAGGGGCAGTCGAAAGATTCGACCGATCCAGACGAAGGGGACCCCCACGCACCTGAAGGGTGTCGCCAGGATCAAGCGCAGGTCCAGCCAGAGATTCATCCGTTCCACATAGCAAAGGTCGTAACTCAGCTTGCGGCGCACGCTTGCCAGGTCCTCATCGGGGGGCTGTTGCACCTGGGCCAGTCCGGTCACACCAGGTCGGACGATGAGCCGCTGGCCATAGCCCGGTATGGCGCGCTCGAGCTGCGCGCAAAACTCGGGTCGCTCAGGCCTGGGCCCGACCAGGCTCATTTCGCCTTTCAAGATGTTGATAAGCTGCGGCAGCTCATCCAGGTGGCAGCGACGCAGAAACCGGCCGACCGGCGTGACCCGAGGATCACCGGTAACGCACCACCTGGGGCCGTGGCATTCACTGTCCTGGTACATGGTGCGGATCTTGTAGATCGTGAAAACCTTGCCGGCCAAACCGAGCCGCTGCTGGGTATAAAGCCCCGAACCTCGAGACGTGATCCGGACCAGCAGGAGCGAGACGAGAATGATCGGGGCTGAAGCCAAGAGCATGAGCACCGCCAGCGCGCGATCGATCCAGGGTTTGATCGCCACATAGCTGGTCTTCAAGCTCCTGTCTCGAACGAGGGCGGTCGTGTCCACGTCGCCGATCTCCTGTGTCGCAGTGCTCATATGTGTTGCGGTGCTCATAGAGGAATCCTCTACCGATGAGACGTGCAAGCGCCCGTCAGGGAAGCAATTGGCCGAATCCAGGTTGAAGTCGTTGTGACGGGCACTCGAGCCGTCGCCAGGTGCCCGCAGGTCTCGGGAACCACAGGGCAACCGTGCAGGCCAAGGGCCCTCGATCGTGTCGCAAACCTACTCGGTACTGGAAAACAGATGGCGGTCGAGCTCGGGCAGGAAAGCAGCCAGGAAATCCTTGCAAGGGTCGGACTCCGGCTCGACGACCTTCCCCCAGGTCTCTCGGATTACGTAAAGCTTGCAGAGCGCTGGCTCGGAGGCGAAACTCCAGCGCGGGTTTTCCGGTGCCGACCACCCCTTCGAGGCGTTCCAGCTCCAGAAGATTCGCAGGACCGAAGGAGTCGTTCCCTCGTGGGTTGCCAGGGCCGTTCGGAACACCGCACGATGCACGTCGCCGCCGTAGCGGTAATCGAATTCCGTGGGTGGGGTGAGCGTGAAGCCCGCGCCCCGGTAGCAAACGTCGGGCGTGTGCGTGGAAATCTTCCCGGGAAGGCCGCCGACCAAGAGGACCGAGACGGTGACCCCGCGTGTCGCGTTGGTGTACGTCGCGCCCAGGCACGCCGTCGCGCCCGCCACGGCTCGATCCAGGGCCGGCACCTCGTGCGCCGTCCCCTTCCAGTCGCCGATGACCATGGGGATGGATTCAAACCGCGCGCGAAGCGCACTTTGCGCGGGAGATAGACCCCAACGACTGGTCCAGACTCCCTCGATCAGTCCGGCTCCGACAATCAGGACCACGGCGACGGCGATGCGCATCGTGTCAATCATGAGCTTGGATCCGATGATGACTCAGCCGCCGAGTCGGGCAGCGAAGCATAGTAGGCATCCGAATGGTATCTCCCGTACCCCATATCAAGCGACGCGGTCACGACCGCCCCGAGGATCCGCACGCCCAGCGATTCCAGTCGTTGCAGCGCGGAGCTAACTTTGGACTTGCGACTCACGTCGCTGAAGATGGAGAACAGCACGGCATCGACCTGCTGGGCGATGATGGAGGCATCGGCCACCGCGAGGACCGGCGAGGAGTCGACGATCACGAAATCGAATTGCTCCTTGAGCCGGCTGAAAATGGAGCCCAGAGAGCCCTGGGAGAGGAGCCGGATGGTCTGTCGATCGCAGTTTCCCGCAGTAAGGACGTTCAGCTCCGCGACCTCCGTGGCGGCGATGGCTCCGGGCAGGTCAGCTTCGCCCCGGAGCAATTCGCTCAGCCCCGGGGCCATGGGCAGATCGAAAAGCCGATGGATCGAGGGACTGCGGAGGTCGGCGTCGATGAGCAGGGTCCGCAAGCCAGAGCGAGCGAGGCTGGTTGCCAGGTGGCTCGACAGTGAAGTTTTCCCTTCGCTCCCCACAGCGCTGGTGATCATCACCACCCGATGCGACTCGGCCCGAGCCGCGTGCAGCAGCATGGTCACCGTCGCGTCGATCGATTCCAGGAGAACGTTATGCCAGTAGCGGTCTTTCGGGGACTGCCGGCGCGCGACCAGTCCCCGGCGAACGGTCTGGGACCGCATGATCGGCAAGGTACCGACCACCCGAAGCCCCAGTTCGGCGGGGACAATCTCGACGGAATCGACCTTCTGGGTCTGCAATTCGAGGAAGGCGACGCCGAAGAGACCGCCGAAGAACGAGCCGAAAATGATCAGCCCGATCATCGCGAATCGTTTCTTTTCGTCCCTGCTCAGAGGGACAATGGCGTCCTCGATCGTCCGGACCCGGGGGGGCGCCTGCAACTCGACGGTGAGCGATTCCACCTCGGTTGCGACCTGGCCGGCGGTCCCCTTCAACTGGGCCACTTCTTCTTGAAGCGCCGACAGGTCCAGGGTTTTGACATTCAGGGCCCCGGTCGCGTCCGAGCTGGCCTTGATCTCGGCATTCAAGCGTTCCTCGAGTTCAACGAGAACAGCCAAGTCTTGCTCGTCCTCGTGCCCCACTGCCACCTGCTGGCTCCTGTTCTGGCCCCGAAGTTGCCGGATGGCGAGGGGGCGCAGTTCCACCTTCTTGCTTTTCAGCAGTTTCTGAGTCGCGGCCACACTGTCCCGCAAATGTTTCAAAGCCGGATCTCCGCCGCCCCCACCCCGAGCGGCCGTGCGCCAGAACGTCATGTGCTCGCTGAGCTGCGCCTGCTCGCTGGCGAGCTCGGATTCGAGCTGGGCGATGATCGGACTCTGATCGATCCACTGATTGATGTCAGCCTCACGGACCGGCTCGACGGGATTCTCCTCGGGCTTCGATCGGGCTTTGAGCTGCGCTTCCAACCTTCGTTTCCGCGACTGAATTTCGGCGAGCTCTCGCATCAGCCCGGCCACATGCTCCCACGCATATTGCTGCCGCAACGCGAGGGTATCGCGGTCATCCGATCCGACCGCTTCCGCATTCTTTCTCAGGCGGTCGCGCCGCTCCTTGAGGGTTTCGCCGTAGCTTTCCTTGATCTGCTTGAGCTTGGCAAACCGATCCGCTCGCCGCTTGGTGTCGACGTTGACAACCTCGTCCATGTAGGCTTTCTTGACCGCGTTGACGATGCCCGCGATTTCCACGGGATCGTCGCCGCTCAGGGAGATTTCCATGACCTCCGAGGCGCCGACGAACTCGACTTTCAGATTCTCCTTGAGCCAATCGATCGGATCGATCTTGTCGCGGATCATGGCGTACTTGCCGACGGACTTGTCCACTAGCGCCGCGTTCAGCACGAGCTGGCTCTTGACCAGAGTCAGTTGCGTATTCTGATAGCGTTTGTAGTCGTCACCGTTCGTGTCAGTCTCGACGGTACGGAAGAGGACCTTGGGCGGCTGGGCGGCGAGTTGCAGTCTGGCCTGCGTCTTGTACTTGGCGGCGGGAACCAGGTACCAGGCCGCCGGGCCACTGATGGCGGTCGCGAGGAGCGCCACTCCCAGAGCGAGCGTCTGACGGCGGCGCAGAGCCTTGAGGAGGCTCGTTGGGCTCAGCTCGATCGCGGAGGCCACGCCGCGAGTTACCACGCCGGAGGCCGGAACCGCTCGGGGGGCTTCCTCGGACGCCGCGGCAACGACGGCTTCCGCGGTGCTCACACGCCGAGCCAGTTCAACAGGGGGATGCGATTCTTGGTTCATGACGGAGCCTTCCAGGGAGCCAGGTCGGCGCGAGACGAGTCAGTTGACGCGAGGAACCTTGATGCCTGGTCGTTCCAGAGGAGCAACATACTTCATAGCACTGATGGTTTGCGACCCTTCGTCCTGGTTGCGGCCAGGCTCGCCGGATCACGCGACCGCACCAGGTCGAGGGCCGGGATCGCCTCCTGCTTGACCTCGATGAGGATCCGGGAAAGGACCCAGATTTCCACCCAGTACAAAGCCAGGGCCAGAGGTATCATGACCCAGCCGGCCAGATCGTGATAAAACGTGTCCGCCGCATGACCGCCGACGGTGTCGTGGAGAATCCCCGTCACGGTGATCCGGAGGATGTTGGCCAGCAGGGCAACCGGAATCGAGCTGGCGACGAGGACAAGTCGATCCAGCAGCGGACGCCTCACGATCAGAGCCGCGGCCGTGGAGAGGGCGATGAAGGTCATGACCATGCTCAGACCGCTGCACGCTTCCACGACCCCGATCCGGGCGTCGTTGAGTTGAATCACATACCCGTCGGCAAAGGCCATGAAACCGCAGGTTTGCAGCAGATACGTACTGGCCGTCGTGGCGATGAATTGAAGTGGCGGTCCCAGCGCGTTTTCCAGCCGCCAGGGAAGCGGGATCATGAACACCAGAAACGCGATCGACAGCCAAGCCCACTCCAGAATCCGCCATCCGCCGACGAGCAGACAGATCCCAGCCAGGTAGGGCAAGAGAGCCAGGCCAACCACCGAGTCGTGTCGTATATATCCACCGGTGAGTTGAAGGGCGGCCCCGAGTCCCAGGAAGACGAGACCCCACGTCGATGGCATTGGCTTCGCAGCCGCGATCCGGTCCTTCCGCAACCACAGGAGAGCCAGCGAAAACAGGGGCACGAGATACCCGTGGGCATACCGAGGGTCTCCCGACCACCGCTCTTGCATGACGGCAAGCGCCGGCCAAACTGACCAGAGCAGGCAGCCCAGGAGGAACGCCAGCGAAGCCGCCAGCGCGCTTTGTTTGGAGAGTGCAAGTTTCATTGTGTCGTGTTGAGCAAAGATTCGAAAGTAATGTACGAGCGGAACAGAGAGACACTCAGAACTCGTCGATCCACGTTAATCAATACTCGGATCGCCGAAGAGAACAAGCGCCGAATACAAAAACCAACCACCGGAATCCGCCGCGCACATGCTACCTCGTCACAAGAAAGCTGAAGCTTCTGGCGCGATCGAACCCGAAATGTCCGTAAATGAACGTGGTGGTCTTAATTCGGCGCACACTCCGTGACCCTCGGTTGCATGAGGCTATCCCCAAACCGAGTGACACCGGCTTCCTCCGCACCCATGCCTCCGCTCGCGCATTATTGGGCGCTTGTACTAAACCATAGTCGCAACAGGGTTGTCAAGTGCGTGCGGTTTTTTCTCATCGTGCGGATCATAATCACCACATTTAGCGCAGCCCTGTATTGGTGTGTACGCCGCGGTTCGCTTTCTCGTCGGATTGAACGCTGCTCGGCTATCTCCTCGGGGTGTCTCGGGGTGGAACGGGCTGTGCCGTCGCGTCCTCGGGTGTCACGCCGGGCCGGGCGGGCTCGGAGAGGAATGTCATCCGAAGCTGGAGGATCACCTTGCCATCGGCTGCGTCCCAGGATTCCTCGGCGCCTTTGACGCGCCCGTTGCAGAGCTTCACGGGGGACTGCACGTGGCTGCTCGTCCAGAGCGGTTCCTGCTGGCGAGAGCGGGGGTCGTCTATCCGCTCCTGGATGCACCCCGAATAGCCCACCTCTTTGGGAAGAGGATCTTGCCGGGATTGTCGCCGGCCAAGTCTTCGACCTCGCCCTCGAACCAGGGCGCTCGAGCCTCCAGCATGGCACGGAGCCGTTCGATCGCCTGGCTTCACCTGTCCCGTTCAGCAAGCCTTGGCCCAAGCCGGAAACCGCTCCCCACACTTCTCGATTCCCGTCGCCGCAGCCTCGGCCGCGGCGAACACAGGACGCAGGACCTGTAGAGAATCGGAAGGTCGCGAGACTTTTTTTGCAGCTCCCAGATCCAGGCCAGGCCGTCCCTCACGAAGACCCGCTGGACGGCACGTCAAGTTGCGGGACAGTGAATCCACGGCGAGCATCGGGCCAAACGGATAGCTGGAGCAAGTTCTCGCCACAGAGGTCCGCACCAGCAGTTCCGGCTTCTGCCGACAGTCGACCTGTTTCTCGGAGGCCGGTGGAGGCAAGCCCGGAGGTCTCTCGGCCGGGGGTCGGACGGCTTCATCGAGCCCAACCCACTCAACCGGCGGCCGGCGAAGCAGGGGGCGACGAGTGCCCCGGAATCAACGACCCTCACGCACGGACGATCGTTGCCCGGGGGTTGGCAACGCTTTTCATCGCGTTGCGCGTATCGACAATCAGCGGCGCGTGCTCGGCAATCCAGGGCCAGTCGTAGGTCGAATGATCCGTGACGATGAGAACGCAGTCCTGGGACTCGAGGAACTCGGAAGTCAATTCCCGACTGGCCACTCGAAGGTGAGGGTAACGGCGCATCGGGGGGAGCACGGAGATATGGGGATCGTTGTAATGAACCACGGCTCCTTTCTGCAAAAGGAGATCCATCAGCTCGAAACCTGGCGACTCGCGGGGATCGTCCACGTCCTTCTTGTAGGCCATGCCCAGCAGGGTGATGGTGCTGCCTTTGACCGCTTTGCGTTGCTCGTTCAGGGCGTCCGCGACCCTGTTGACGACATAAGCGGGCATCGCCGTATTGATCTCGCCGGCCAACTCGATGAAGCGGGTCGTCAGACCATACCTCCGTGCCACCCACGTCAAGTAAAAGGGATCGATCGGGATGCAGTGTCCACCCAGCCCGGGTCCTGGATAGAACGCCTGAAATCCGAATGGCTTGGTCCTGGCCGCCTCGATCACTTCCCAGACGTTGATACCCATTCGATCATAAAGCATCTTCATTTCGTTGACGAGCGCGATATTGATGGCACGGTAGGTGTTTTCGAGAATCTTGGATGCCTCCGCCACCTCCGTGCTCGAAACGGGCACGACCCGGACGACCACCTTGCCGTAGAGCGCGACGGCGAGCTCGAGACTTGCGGGTTCCAGTCCACCCACGACCTTGGGAATGGTCGGCGCCGAGAACTGCGGGTTGCCTGGATCTTCCCGCTCGGGGCTGAATGCGAGGAAGAAGTCACTTCCGGGCTCCAGTCCCCGCGACATCAAGAGCGGAAGAACGACGTCGCGGGTTGTTCCCGGGTACGTCGTGCTTTCCAGTACGACGAGCTGCCCCGGGCGCAACCGTGCCGCGATGGCCTCGGCAGATTTCACGATGTAGGTCAGGTCAGGCTCGCGTGCCTCGGTCAATGGTGTCGGCACGCAGATGATGATGACATCAGGCTCATCGAGCCGATCGAATGACGAGGTGGCCTCGAAGCCATGCTCGCGCATTTGACGGATCGTCGCGTCGGGGATATGGCCTATATAGCTCTGCCCACTTTGGAGCTTGGCGACCTTTAGAGGATCAACGTCGAAACCGAGAACGGCGATCCCCTTCTCCGCGAAGGCACGCGCCAGTGGCAGGCCCACGTAGCCAAGCCCGATGATTCCCACCCGCACCGACGCCGATTCAATCCTGGACAGCAGCGCTTCGTTCGGTTTTGACATCGAATCCAGTCCTTGGTAATCCTAACAAAATGAATTGGTGAAGATATTCCAACGCATCAGGGAACAGCACAACGACGACAGTGCTTTGTGAATGTCTTCACGCCAGTCCTTCCGCAGTCGGAGTTTCCACGGCCTGTGGAACCACGAAATCGTCGGTTCCACGGGCCCACCTACCAAGTGAAATCAACTTCTGCTGTTTAACCTCTCCGTCCCAAGCCCGACAACCCCCAGGCCAGCGCCGGACTGAAGCGGTTGATGGCCGCGAAGGCGGGGCCGGCAAGCGGCAAGTAAACACCGTAACTCTGGCTTTCTCCAGGGCAGGCGAACCGTTCGAGACCCAGCGATCAGATCCAGAGCGACCAGGCTCCGGTGGTCAGCACGAGGGCGGCGATCAGGGCGTTGGTCATGGCGTGGGCCAGCACCGCGTCGCCAAGGCGACCCCGGTGCCGAAGGGCCAGGGCGTAGAGCATCCCCGCGATGGTGCCGGCCACCCAGCGATGGTGCATCGCACCAAAGAGAAGTGAGGAGATCAGGAAGGAGGGCCAGGTCAACCGGTCCGCGGGCACGCTCTCGAAATCGGCCGCGATCAGGCGGCGGACCAGGTAGCCGCGAAAGGCCAGCTCCTCGGCCAGTGGAACCATCACGACGGACCCGAACACCCGGAAGGCCAGCCAGGCGGCAGCCGCGAACATGGGCATCCCGGACAGGGTCCTGGGAATCGTCTGCGATGTGTCCGCGGCCGCAGTGGCATTCAGCGGCTCCAGGGCCATCCAGAGGGCGAAGACCAGGATCCCGATACCGGCGGCCGGCCACGACCAGGACCAGCGCAGGCCGGAATAACCCTTGCGCAGGACCCAGAAAGCCAACCCGGCCGCCGCAACCCGCGCGGGGTAGAGAGCGTCGAACTGCCCGTTCGACATCGCCCCCGTGATCATGGCGGTCGCGACGATCGCCAGCATGGGCCCGAGGTAAGCCGCCGTGGGATTGGTAACCGCGGGGTCGAGGCACGGGGACTCACCGCTCGGATCGACCCTGGAGAACAACCGGACCCGCCGCGAGATCGCGATCAGCCCAAGGCCCACGATGTTGAACCCCAGCCAGCCGGCCTGGGAATGGAACCCTCCCAGCGCCACGTCGGGGCGTCCCGAGGCCCCCACGATCACCAACAGGACAATTCGCAGCACGTTGAACGACCAGATGACCACCGTGCCGAGCGGAAGCAGCAGCAAGGCCTGGGGAAACCGCAGGTCCTTGCGAAAGAGCAACAGGTACGCGCCCAGCAATGCCCAGATCAGGCCGATCCCCTCGAACCCGGAACACACCGGCGCAATCGCGATGACGAAGTCTCCGATCCCCAGCTCGTGGGTCTCCGGATGGCAGACGACACCCTGCGCGAACAGGCGCAGCACGCCCTGCGCGGACCGGAAGGTCAAGCTGTGTAACGAATTCCACAGCTTTCCGGTCGAGTCGCCGATGCCCAGGGCGAAGACGCCGACAACGCTCCCGGCCAGCAGCACCGGCCAGCCTCGGCGTACGACCTGCACCCAGAGCCGCATGGGCATCGCGGCCAGGCACCACGAGATCAGCACGGCCGCCCCGCAGCCCATCCACACGATCACACGCAGGTCCTGGTTTCCGGGCTGGGCGACGCCCTCGATCAGCCACTTCGTCAACCAGAAAAAACCCGCATAAGCCGCAAGATGACCGGCGATCCACCCCGGGACAAGGCGATGAGGTCCGCCCTCTTTGAGCAAGCTTCCCAGATCTTCGCGAAACTGGGACGAGAAGAGGAGCGCTGTGGCCGTGACGGTGCCCACGCACATTCCCAGCCGAAGCAGGGAGGAGGACCGGGCAACCAGCCGGACCATCATCGCGGGGTGATTGGTGACGGACGGAATTTTCGTATCGAAGGAAAGCGAAAGCGCGAGTGCTTCACCCAGGAGCAGGGCAAGCCAGGCGGCCCAGAAGAGGTGGGGCAGAACGCGACGTCGCAAACCCTGGAGAGAGGCCCACGGAACCGTTTCGGCGGAGAGCACAGGAGATTCGTCCCAGAGGAGCGTGTCAATCAGAAGAACGAGAGACCGGCAGAGGTCTCATTCGACGCCGACGTCGCGAAACGGCTCGCAAGCCAGAGGGAGGGACGGCCGGTCAGGCCGTGCCGCCCCCCCAGTTCAGAACGAACGTCTCGATCGATTACTTGCCTTTACGCCGTCCGGCGATGATGAGCAGTCCACCGCTCAGCAGCGTCAAGGCGCTGGCCATGGAACCGGCGTCCATCTCGGGTACTGGTCCTGCGGGAACCGCCGCAGCTAGGCCACTCAGGCCGGCAAGCACGCAGAGGAATCCAGCAGCCAGCGAGGCCGCCCGCAATGCACTTGTGATCCGACTCGTTCTCATGTTTCAAATACCTCCGAGTAAAAGAAAAGCAGAGACACCAAACACATCTCCCTCAAGGAGATATTCACGAACACCTGATCGACGAACCGCGCACCCACTCAGCTTCACACAACCCGAACCGACCCGCCGAAGATCGTCAAGTCAGTCAGTCATCACGACCAGTCTCACGAGTTCGCTTTTCGTCGAAGCAGGAGAACTTGGTTTGCCTATTTTTCCAACGACCCGATACCGGGCCGAAACCCCTGAGTCGGGGACGAGGACAAGCTAGCACGCGGGGTGGCCCACACACACAGGTTGCAGGACCGGCTCTGTCCACCAATTCTCGTCGTTTCTCGCTCTCGGTCGGTCCGTCGCATTTTTTTGGTTGATCGCGAATCCAAATGCACGTCAGGTGAGGGATCACGCACTTGCATCGAAGGAAAGCTGCTGCATGGTCGCATGATTCGGAGCGATCAGTGGCTCGTTAGTCGAGGTCATTTTAGTGAAGCGGAAGGGGAATTGCGAGATGTGTTGTTCTAAAGAAACAAAAGTTTCCCAAAGGGCCCCAAATGAGGCTGTTCCTCGGTGTCACGGGATGAAGCGAAGCTCATCCGACGCAAGCGTTTGCGGCTCTCAAGCAGTGGAGCAGCGACGTGATCGTCCGAACGGAAAGAGAGAAACGGCCAGGTACCGGAGCCTGTGGTCCGGCCTGCCCGGTGAGCCCGAGCCAGAGAACCAGAGAAACCAAAACAGGACCAGGAATACGAAAAGAGGACTGGCCGTGCAATTTCGCCTTTGGGGGGAACGCCTGGCCGGCATGTCCGCGCCGTGCTCTCCCACGCCACATGCCGAGTTCGGCCTGACTCCGCGCATTTCCCTGCGTGCCGAGCAGCGCCGGTGTGCGCGCCGATCTCCCACCACCAAGCTCGCCCCCCTTGAGTGTCTCCGTCTTCCTGCTCGAAACTGACTCCAACTTCCCACTCGGACCCTCACCTGATACCGGCCGAAAATGCGAGGGACGCCAGCGTAGACCGGCGGACGAAGCCGGTCTTGACGGGAGCCAGATCGACAATGAAGGGGAGGCGGGGGAGCATTCCGGGTCGCACGGAAAAATCGAATCGGATCGCCATTGCCCGCCCGGTTGAGCCCCGGAAGAGTTGCCGAGACATCGACGACTCAATGCCCGATTCTCTTGCCAATTGCTCCGGCCCCTGCGGGGGTTTATCATGGATGCATTAGGAGGAGCGACAACCCCGTCGTCGAAGTAACTTTTCCGGTCCTCGGCCTGTCCCTCCCCTCGAACAACGGCTACCCGCTCCTCGGAGCAATCGCCAGGGTCATGAACGGCGAATATCTCAGGCCCGGCGAGTCGCTGGAGTCTATAGGAGGTCGAGGGATCGAGAAGGGGGTCATCAGGGTCACCGAGGAGACCAGGTTGCGGATTCGGACCTTTCGTCCCGCCGATATTTGCGTCGGTCTTGGCTGCTAAGTACTCGATGTCAGTAACCACCTGATCCAGCTCGGGATTCCTGTGGTCCGGGAGTTTGTTCCGGCAGCAGTCCTCAGATCTCGAATCGTGACCTACGCACTCAAGCACAAGCTCGAAGCGAACGCGACTCCCTCGGCTGAATTGGTCCTTGAATAGTATAGTGGTTTGCGAGCCGGTTCAGGCGCTTCTTTCTCGCAGTGAGGCGCGGGGGGGACGCCCGCCGGTAAGCTGCGAACGAAGGCGGGCTATGCCTTTGTGGCGTTCAGGATGCAAACTGGCCCGTGAGTATCCATTGGTCCTCACGAGCCCACCGAGCAAGCCCGACCCACTTCAGCCTTTCGCAGGGAGCAACCAGATCTGCCCCACCTTGGAGCGACGATGTCCGTCTTCGTCCGGTAGGGGCAACGCGATTTGCGGGGTGCCGCCGCGCGACCCGATTGAGACAAACAACGGGTAATTGCCAGGCCTGGTGGGTGGGGCGTGGTCGCCTGCGGGGTCGTGATGCCGGTGAGCGCCAGGTTCGCTGTTGAAAAGAGGCGAGATGGCGTAGAATAAGTGACGTGGGATCTTCCGAGATTCGTCGTGCTGCCGGGTCAAATGCCAAAACGGGAACAGACCATGGGACGAGCCATGGGAAAGTGGACGACCGGACTGCTCATCGTCGCGGCGACGTCCTGGGCCACAGCTATCCGCGCCGCGGAGCCGCGGCAGGGCGCGGAATCGCCGCAGGAGGAAATCCTCAAGAAGAACGGACTGAAGGCCCTGGGCCCGATTTACGTCCTCGAGGCCGAGTCGGACGTGAAGCAGAAAGTCAGCGAGGTCAAGCTGTTGTCGAAACAATGGAATCATGCCCGGCTCCAGCAGCAGTCGATCCTCAGCGCCAAGGATCATCAGGCAATGATCCAGGGGCTGACGGGTCAGGTCAACCAGCTCCGGGCCGAGCTCAACACCGTGAACCAGCAGATGAGAAGCTTGCCCCGCTATCGCGGCCGCCTGGCCAACAATTACGCACAAGAGGCGTACGCGGAGCTGCTCGCCACCCGGAATCAACTGAATGTCACTCTGACTCAGCAGAACATGCTGCTGGGCCAGGTCAGGAGCCAGCCGGCGGATCCCAAGTTAAAGCAGAAGGTCGACGACGAAGCTCAGGCCAAGCACGATGAGTATGTGCAAGCCGTTCACGACCTGTCCCAGCTCGTCACCACGACCAAAGACAAGTACGCGGCGCTGGCCAAGAACAACGAGGTCACGAAGGCTCTCGCCGGTCTCGATCCGGCGATCAAACCCAGGCCCCAGCTGGGCCCGTCGCACGAATTCCACGAGACCGTCAAGCTCGCGGATCGACTCGAGAAGGAGGCCGCACAGTCTCCCGCGGAACCCAAGGCCAAGGCGGCCGTCAAGTCAAAACGCGGCGTGAATTCGTCACGGACCGCACCGGACTCATGAGGGCAGGCGGCACGCCGCTTCCCCACCGGAACACCCCCCCCCCTGCCCCACACCCGGCGGGTCGGGCATTGTCAGCCACACTGCCCACACCCGCGCCGACGCCCGCACCCGCGGCGTTACCCGGGATTTGACTGGTTTGATCAGTTCACCACGTTGATCGGCTGGCCGGCGAGGAAGGCGGACACGTTGGCCACGGTGGCGTCCATGAGGCGCCCCCGCAGGGCCAGCGCGCACATTAGGTAATCCTGGCAATCTGGGCTGATTTGCGCGCGGAGTCCTTTTTTTGTATCAATGAGACGACACGGGGCTAAGAACGCCGATTATCGCGGAGGCGTAACTTGCCTGTATGACACCCAA
>JBEKTN010000211.1:0-14666 GCA_049516015.1 Isosphaeraceae bacterium
ACTGGCTCAGGATCGAGCTTGGAGATGCGCTCCGACAGATTATTTGTCTGGCCTCCTTCCACCCGGCCTTTTCTCCGCCCACCTTACAGTTCCGGGGAGGTTTTCGTGCGATGGTCTCATGAGCAATGAAGCTGCGGGTCCGTAAGCCAGAAGCGGTCAACTGGCCAACACCGCAGGTCCCATATCCGATTGGAGATGAAGTCCCGAATTCTTGTCCGCAGATTTCGCAGATGAACGCAGATAAGAGAAGCGGGCGGAAGACCCAGTAGGCGATCACCCGCAGGTCATGAATTCTTCAACATCGTCGTTTGGGAATCATGACAGATCAGGCATCGTTCAAGGACGGCGGTTCCCGGGTGGATAATCGATGTGAACTTCCGACCATCTTGTCGCTTCAGGCACTCGATGGTCTCTCTGCGCCGGAATCCCGCATCCAGGCGGTCCGTGAAACGGCTGAAGCCGGAGCTCCAATGAATCGCGACCTCAGGAATTGCTGTAACCCGTAATTGAACCATGCCTGAAACTCGTTCATCAGGCGTCGAAACTCCTCCGCAGTGGCGGCACGGTAGACGTCCCACACCCGGCGGGAGAATTATTGGTGTCAGTTCTTTTTTCTCCGAAAAAAGAACTGACACCAATAATTCGTTCATCGTGGCTTGCGTGAGCTCCGGGGATCAGATGCGCGGCCCGTGTCCGGTCCACCACTCTTCCGCGCCATCGACCCGCGGCGTCTCCGCAAATCTGAGATGACATATCTACAAGTGCTTCGGATGCGGGTCGTCTGTCGATCAACTGGATCTATACGCCTCGGTGCGGCGGCTGAGCCTCTCTTCGGGGCGACCGACGCGCTGTGCGAGCAGTTCCACGGTGAGGATCGGTGGATGCTCGCTGGGACATCGGACCGGGCTCGGACAGCCAATCGCTTCGCCCCGCAGCCATGGAGCGGTCGCGAGCCCAGCCGGCGACTTGGCTCGATCCCTGGGCGTGGTCGACAAATGGCGCCGCAACCGCTGGGCTGGTACCCACTGGTCCCCAAGGTGGTGCTGACTGAAACCGCCTGTCACGACCCGGAAACGGGTGACCTCGGGCGTCTCCTCGGTGTATATTCGACGTTCGGTTTGTGCTTCCGACTTCGTTCCCGGATGGGGGCGCACTTCCCGCCACGACCGGACATTTCTATTGCAGGGAACTACCAAACATTTCTATTGCGGTTTGACACCCCGCGGTGTGTTCGGGTTCTCGGACCGATTGTCGCCTGTTACACTAACGGTTTGATGATTGCTGGGCGTTCAGCACCATCCGCCGGTTTCCTTCCCTGAAGAACGCAAAAAGCTCATGGAGCTCATCGATCCCGCGGCGCGGCCTGTTCTGGTCCTCGACTTTGGAGCACAGTACGTCCAGCTCATCGCACGCCGGGTCCGTGAGCGGCACGCCTTTGCGCGGATCGTCCGCCACGACATCACACCCGAGCGCGTGCGCGAGCTGAACCCGCTGGCCTTGATCCTCTCAGGCGGCCCCAGGAGCGTGTATGAGCCCGGCGCTCCGCATTGCGATCCGCAGCTCTTCCGGATGGACATCCCGGTACTCGGGATCTGCTACGGGATGCAACTTGCGGCCGAGGCCTTGGGGGGGAAAGTGCAGGGCGCTCCGGCGCGTGAGTTCGGCCGCGCCGAATGCCAGGTGCTCGACCCCAACGAACCTCTCTTCCATGGCGTACCCCACGAGACGATCGTCTGGATGAGCCACGGAGACCAGGTGCAGGCTGCCGGCCCGGAGTTTGTGCCGCTGGCCGTGACCGCGACCTGCCCGATCGCGGCGGTCAAGCACCGGTCGCTGCCGTTCTTCGGGCTCCAGTTCCATCCCGAGGTCTCGCACACACCCTACGGCTCATTGATCCTGGGCAACTTTCTCGATCGGATTTGCAGGAACCCGCGCAACTGGACGATGGGCGCGTTCATCGAGAGGTCGATCGAGCAGATCGTCCGGAGGGTCGGCCCGTCCGACCGGGTCGTCTGCGGTCTGTCGGGAGGCGTGGATTCGGCGGTTTGCGCGGCGCTCCTGGCGCGAGCACTCGGTCCGCGGGTCGTTTGCGTTTTCGTGGACACCGGATTGCTCCGCGCCGGGGAGCGGCTTGCCGTGGCCGAGGCCTTCGGTTCGCGAACGAATGCCGAGCTGCGAGTTGTCGATGCGGCCGATCGGTTCCTTGCCGCTTTGAACGGCGTGACCGAGCCCCAGGAGAAGCGAGTGCGAATCGGCCACACGTTCATCGCAGTCTTTCGCGACGAGGCCCGGTCGATTCCCGGCGCTCATTTCCTGGCCCAGGGCACGCTGTACCCGGACGTGATCGAAAGCGGCGGCGAGCCCGACGGCCCGGCGGCCACGATCAAGATCCATCACAACGTGGGCGGACTTCCCGACGAGCTGGGCTTCGAGCTGATCGAGCCGCTGCGCGACCTGTTCAAGGACGAGGTGCGGCGGCTGGGGCTCGAGCTGGGCCTTCCCGACTCCCTGGTGTGGCGGCATCCGTTCCCCGGCCCGGGACTGGCGGTCCGCTGCCTGGGCGAAGTGACCGCGCCGCGGCTGGAGGTGCTCCGCCAGGCCGACGCGATCTTCCTGGAGGAGCTGAGAAGCGCGCGGCTCGATCATCAGGTCGCCCAAGCCTTCGCGGTCTTGCTGCCGATCCAGTCGGTCGGCGTGATGGGCGATGCCCGAACCTACGAGAGCGTGATTGCAATTCGAGCCGTCGAGACCGAAGACTTCATGACGGCGGACTGGTCGCGGCTGCCCCACGACCTCCTGGCACGAACCTCGACCCGGATCATCAACTCGGTCAAGGGGGTCAACCGCGTCGTCTACGATATCACCAGCAAGCCGCCTGGAACCATCGAGTGGGAGTAGCCCGTTGGAAGTTCCCCTCCGCTCGTTTATACAGTAATGCAAGATTCATCCTGCCGGTTGAAAGCGTCGCCCTCACCCAAACAAGGCAAGGAACTCCAGCCATGGCCTTGAGGTTGAGCCGATTTGCGGCCCTGACCCTGATCGTCCTGCTGGCTAATGGCCAGGCGCGCGCCGAGACGAAAACGATTGCCCGCTGCGGCGCGGGGTTCCTCGAGGACGTCGACGGGTATCGCGTCTTGCACCTGAAGGGAACTCCTTACGAGATGGGCTACCAGCAGGGGGCCCTGCTTCGCGACGACATCCGCGAGAATGTTCATTACCTGTTCGACGTCAAGGGCACGGAGATGAAGGTCGAGCTCGGGGGTGTCAAGCTGCTCGACCCCAAACGGGTGATCTCCGGTATCGCCGCACAGCAGCGCAAGTATGTGCCCGAGCGCTTTTTCGAGGAGATGCGCGGCATCGCCGACGGGGCCGGGATGGACGTCCAGGACGTCATCGTCGCCAACTTCATTCCGGAGCTGTTTCACTGTTCCGGGTTTGCCCTCAGCGGCTCGGCCACAAAAGACGGCACGCTCTACCACGGCCGGATCCTCGACTACGGGTGTGACTGGCGGCTCCAGGAGCACGCCGTGCTGACGGTGGCCGAGCCGGCCGGGCATATCCCGTTCGTGAACGTGACCTATGCCGGGTTCGTCGGCTCGGTGACCGGGATGAACGCCGAGAAGGTCTCGATCGGCGAGATGGGGGGCAAGGGGATAGGACACTGGGACGGCGTTCCGATGGCCTTCCTGATGCGGATGGTGCTCGAGGAGGCGCTCACGCTCGACCAGGCGATCTCGATCTTTCATGATCATCCCCGGACCTGTGAATACTACTTCGTGATTGCCGACGGCAAGACCGGCAAGGGGGTTGGCATGGAAGCGTCGTGGAACGCCTTCAACGTGGTGTGCATGGGCGAGAGCAACCCCAAGCTGCCCGAGGCTGTGAAGGATGCCGTGGTGCTCTCGGCCGGCGACCGCTACACCGAGCTGGTACGGCGGGTGAAAGACAAGCATGGCAAGATCGACGCCGAAAGGGCGCTGCACCTGATGGACCGGCCGGTGGCCATGAAATCGAACCTGCACTCGGTCCTCTTCGAGACGACCACCGGCAAGCTCTGGATTGCCAACGCCACCAAAGACGGCAAGCCCGCCGCCGAGCAGCCATATCACGCGTTTGATTTTCCGGCCCTCCTCAAGCACCAGGCCGATGCTTCGGCCCCGGCCTTGAAGCTGCCCCCCGCAACGCCTCGCAGGGCCGCACAGAGGCCCCGGGCGGCGGCGGTAAATTGACCCCCGTAGATCGTCCTCCCGATATGTTCAGCTTTTCACCACCATCGGCAACACCTTTGCGATCTCTTTCGGGAAGTTGTCAGTGGTCAGTGGTCAGTGGTGTGCAGTGCCAAGCCCTGCCCACCCCGGCCTTCGGCCGGGGGCCCGGCGACGTTCTGCGATCGGGTAGGGCCGCAACGGACAACGGACAACTGACAGTGGTGGCTCTTGCGTCCTCATTGAGCCTCGCCGCGCAAGGCACGGTGAATTCGACGAGCGATGGTGGCATATCCGGCCCGTCGTTCGGTCCATGCCAAGGTCGACCAGAGATGGGACATAGCGGCGGCTTACGACACCACAGAAGGGAACATAGGCGACCATCAGCCGCGATCCCACCGACTTGCAGACCTTGGCGATACGCGTCAAATGCCGCACGGGCGATCCTCCCTTCGTGAAGTCATGCCCGAGCTGGCGCGGCAAGTCGTTAGACTGGGCATTGAGCCAGGGGTTGAGCTTTCCCGCCATCATCGCCTGATGCAGAGCGGGCTCGAGCCGGCCTGGCTGCTGGGTGGGTTGGCTCCAGGGGTTGGCCGGATCAGGCACGGGGGGGAAGAAGCGGATCGGTGCATTCAGCCAGCGGATGCAAATCGGCTCGTCACGCGCGGAACCAAGCGAGGCGTCGTGGTGAGGTGAACCACGGCCGAGCCGGCGCGATCCTGGAGGGTCAGGCTCGGTAGCTGCGCGTGGCGGGGATTGAGAGCCCCCCGCTTCGCGTTCCGGCAGACGTCATTCCGTTGCCGCACCACATCCACACATACTTATCTGATAGGAGGATGCAAATTTGGAGAAAACTCGGGTCAGATGTGCGGAACGTAGGCTCACAAAGCCGGCTCCATCCGGAACCGATGATGCCAGTTCGCGCCCCTGAGCTCCTCTCCCCAGGCCAGTGCCTGGGCGACCGATTGATGATACGGACAGTTGCAACCCCGGTTCGCAGGATCGGGGCAACGTTTGATCGCATCTCTCAACGATTCGAATTCCTCTTCCGTTACGCGGTAACCCACGTGGCGCGTGCACTCTGAATCCAGGGCGCCCCGTCTCGATTCTTCATCCACCGCGACGCCGCGGAATCGGCAGCCAGAACATTCGACAATCTCGACTTCGATCTCGTCGGACCACCCGTCCGGGGGAAGTTCGATCAGCGCCGTGACCATGAGGCAATCAGGTCTCGAACATTCTGGACACGTAAACGGCATGATCGATTCTCTCCGCGATTACAGCGAAGGTTGCCGATTCACCGCTTGATTTGGCTCGGTGGGCGGATTCATCGGGCAGACAAGAACAGACGCGGCTACCAGACTACCAGGTGAACATAATGGAATCGATGTCACCCAAGTTATCAAGCAACCCAACCAGTGCCTCTGTGCCCCCGCGGATCGTGAACCAGGTTCTGTCGACCTGCCCCTCGAAGTAATCCTCCACGACGACGGTTACTTCGCCGTCTTCCTCCGAGCCTACGAGAACCGTTCGTTCCGCCGTGTCCTGGTACAGGCCCTCATCAGTCACCGCGGTCGTTTTTCCGGAGCGTGAATCAATTTGCCACCACGCCAAACGCAGTTCCTTGCCGCGCTTTAGTCCTTGCTGGGGGACCACCACCAGGAAGCCGTTGGCCAGCGTTTCTCGAAGACGTGCCTGCGCATCCTTGGGGAGGGTCTCTGGAAGCCCCTTGGCATCACCCCGAAGAACCCGCGTCGGAATTCCTTCCGCAAAGGCTTGATCGAAAAGCGAGCTGGTGCTGAACCCTGGTGTCATTCTTTGCGGGCTCTTCTCCGTGGTGATGTATTCTCCCAGGACTCTTTCGAGAGTTCCGTTGACGACCCCATGAAACACGCGGGCCGGGAATGTGGCGGCAGGGTCGTCCTGAGCGACGGCCCGAGTATGATCCCGGCGCAGGTCAATGGTAAGCCGCTGCTTTCTCGCCGACCGGGTCAGATCCACGAGTTGAACACGCGGGGAATCTGGATAAAAGCGAATGATGGTGCGGTCGTCCTTGTCCAAGCTTGCGAGCAGTTTATCGGACAGGGCCGCCAGAGTGCAATTGATGAGCCGCAGAGCCGGGCGTGCATTCGCGGCACGCGCCTTCTTCTCAGGGGGCGGCTGTGCCAACGTTGCGAGATGGGTCTCCTCAATGGCTCCCGTGGAAAAGAAAAGGCTGAAAACGGCGCGTGCATAATTCATTGCCTCTTCGTCATTTGTTTTCTCACGGATCTCTGCCGCGCCAAGGTAATCTTGGCCGCCACGCCGGGCCATGCCTGTCCAGTCAAAGATCTGCCGGATCACGCTCTCTTTGTGCGCATCCGGGTAGGCAAACTCGAACACAATCCACTCGGCCGTGGCGACCGCCATCGGTTTGCGGGTGCCTGCGCCGGTTAACCCGCCAAAGACGCCCCCGCCCCCGCCCCCGCCAGCGGACGGTTTGTGTCGAAACGCTTCGCCCGCTATCCACTTCTTGGGTCCCGTGAGGAGCACCGGCTTCACCTCGCCGGTGTCTTTGATCCCTGCCGCCACCGCGCTCTGGAGGTTTCTGGTGGGGCCTTGCCAACTTGCCGGTTGGTGCATCAAAACCAGGTCGATCCCAGAAAGGTCCGCCGCGGTCGCAGTGTAACGGAGGATCTCGCGCTGGGAGGGTTTCGTTGCCGCATCGCCCTGAAGATAAATGCCATATTCCTCGATCTGAATCCGAATTGTCACTTGGTGGTAGAGTTCCGGAGGCAAGGTGGCAAACTGCTTCTGGGCGTGTGCATGGGTTCCACCGGGGACTGAATCGGCAAAGGAGGGATCAAGATCAACCCATTTATTGTCTTTGGACCACTGCACCCAGTAGTGCGGCTGAGCCTCCTTGACGAGCTCCGCAAGACTGGGTCCAGGTTGGCGAGCCGGCATTTTTTCCAGGTTTTTCAGGTGGTCCCGAATCAGGCTGTAATCTCGTTTGACGCCGGTCATCAGGGTATCCAGGGCGGCCTTCGCGGCCGGCGATGGCTTGGCTTCGGCATGGGCTGCCGGGCGTGGCCGCCTGGCCCACAGGGAGGTCACCAGATCCTTGGCGTCAGCCTCAGGCAAGGTTCCGTGCACGAAGCGGATGTGCCGTCCAGATTTCTCCAACAAGTCGGCCAGCAGGGCCGCCCGGTCCACCGAATTGCCGGCCATGGCAAGGAGAGTGCCGCGCGGCCCGCGCAGACAGCCCGAATACGGTTCGTAAGCCACGTGGTCGCGGACGAACTCGAAAATGCGCTCCGGGTCCTTGCCCAGGGCGGCTGCAAAGTGCTCTGGTTCCACGTGGGTCAGGTCCAATGTCCGCGGCACCGGCAGCTTGAGGAAATCCGTGGCCGGCCCTTTCATTCCCGGTCCTCGCTTGCTGATCGCCGGAGCGTCGTCCTTCTTGATGGGAGGTGTTTCCTGGGCCAGACCCAAGGACCAGGGGAAAAGGACGCCCAGAGCCAGGAAGAATGATAAGCCCCGGAGTTTTCGCCTGGACATGGGACGCATGACCTGCCTCCTGAGAGAATCAAAGAAAACAGTGGCTGTTTTTCCCCGTCGACGATCTACTTTTGCGGGCTTTGCAGGTGTCCTTCACTGTCGAGAGTCAGCTCCATTTTTTGCCCAGCTTGAACTTCGATGGCAACCGGGGGCGATTTGGTTCCCATGAGGCGAACCAGGTACCGCCCCGGCTTGATGGACAATGGATTGCCGTTGACCTGACCACGCGCCACTTCGGCGTTGCTCTTCTCTTCCGAAACCAAGTAGGCAGTCTTGACCGCCTCCTGAAGAGCGCCGGCCAGTTGGCGGGCGGTGTGGACGTCGTAGTACTTGCCCCCGGCATGGACGGCGATTTCCTTGAGCTGTTTTTCCTCGGCCGCCGGCACTCCAAAGCCAACGATGTTCACCACCAGCTCCATCTCCCCATTCTTGTAGGCGGCGGCCACGTCTTCCAGCTTGCCCCCGCAGGTCTCCATGCCGTCGGTGACCACGTTGACCATCTTGGGTCCGGGCCAACCCCCCGACAGGTCCGCCTTGGCCTGGAGCAAGGAATACACCAGCGGAGTCGCGCCTGCCGGCTTGACGTAATTGATCCAGTCCTTGATCAGCTTGCGGCGATTTTTCGCATCCACGAGGGAGCCGATGGAAATCTTCATCTCGCTGTCGGTGTTCCAGCGCGGGTCGTCGTCGGCCGGCTGGCCCGGGTTGTTGCCCCAGAAGCCCATGTGGCCGAAGACCCGCAAGCCCACCTGGAAATCGTCCGGCAGCTCGTCGACGGCCTGAAGCATGATCCGGCGGGCCACCAGGTACTTGGGCTCCCCTTCCACGGGGTCCTTCATGCTGCCGGAGCAATCGAGCACCAGCTCCATGGCCGGCACCAGGACGGGCGGCAGGCCTTTGCCTTGGTAACGAACCGAGAGGATTGATGGTTTTGGTTTTTCCACCATTGGGGCAGGCCGAGGCGGAACCATCCCGGTAAGGGACAGCGTCGCCCGCCGCAGGAACAGGATGGCGTAGCAGGTGTCAAGATAGCGCTTCCGGCCTTCGTCGTCGGCCGTCGGCGGGCTCTTTGCGGAAAGCCAGGAGCCGTCCGCGGCTTGTTGCGCCAGCAGGTAGCGTGCTCCGGCGGGATACCATTCGTGGTCGCCCAGGAACTCGGTGCCCGCCAGAACTCCCACGCGCTCCAATCCGTAAAGGTAGTAGTACAGATCATGGGGTGCTGACACCGAATTGTAGCCCGGGTTCTGCTCGACCGAGAAATGCCCGGCGAGCCACTCCAATCCTCTCACCACGGCCGGATCGGCAGCCGACTTGTCCAGGCCAAGGTGATGGCGGGCGACGACCAGGCTGGCGAGCCCGGCACACGTCATGCTGCCGTTGACTCCGAAGTTCTGGTAGCCCCAGCCGCCGGATGTTCCCACGTCGGCGACCTGTTTTTCGTGGAAATGCTTCTCGACCCGCTCCCAGACTTCGCGGGGAATCTTGATCCCGGAATGCACCGCCGAGTGCAGGCCCAGGACGGCGAACTGCGAATTGGAATTGTCCCAATAGGTCTCCGGTTTGGTGACCAAGCCGCGGCGGACAACTTCCAGCGGAAGTCCCTCGGCCGGCTCCTCTCCGGCTTTCTTCTCGTCGCCGATTCCCGCGACCGCATCACCGTATCCCCACATCGGGCGCGCCTTGTCCCAGCCTTGATTCTCAACGAGCCACTGGGCGCACTCGAAGACGCGCTGGCGGTACCGAGCCGGATCCCAGTCCCGCAGGGCCATGGCGGTGAGGGCGTTCGCGTAAGTGCCCGCGGAGATGTTCAGGGGGCGGCGAAGCAAATAGTCGAGGCAGCGATCCGCCAGCACCGAGTCGCGCTCGAATTCCCCGGCATGCAAGAGTGCGAGGATTCCGATGGTCGGGTACACGTCCCTGAAGTCCAGCGGGGACTTGCCGAACATGTCCTGCTTCTTGAGCCACGCCGCCCCTCGCCGGATGGCCTTTTCGATCTCTTCTTCCAGTTTCTTGTAATTGACTGGATCGAGCTCCTTCTCCGTCTTTCTCCCCACTCGCATGACGCGGGCCAGGCGTTCCGGGACATCGGGCAAGCGCACCGCAACGACCTGACTGTGCGCCACCTTCACCTCGGCCCAGGGAAAAGCCCCCGGCCCGCCGCTGACCGCGTACTCGCCTGGTTGCAGCGGAGTGAAGCCCCAGCGCTCGTAAACGTGGGCCACTGGTTTCTGGGTCTTGAGGTCGAGAACCTCCCATTGGTCTGGTCGGCGATCTGCTGGCGACCGTCCCACCAGCTCAATGCCGGCGTCGATCTTCACATTGGCCGTCTTGCCCGCGACCACGGTGACCTCACCCCAGGGAAGCTCCAGCGCATGATAACCCACCGGGAGCAGGCTGACCCGGTACTGGCCCGGCGGCAGGGGCGTGAAGCCCCAGCGCTCGTAAACGTGGGCCACCGGCTTTTGGGTCTTGAGGTCGAAAGCCTCCCACTGGGAAGGGGGCTGATCTTCTTTCGACCGCCCCGCCAGCTCGATGCCGGCGTCGATATTCACCCTGGCCGTCTTGCCCGCGACCACGGCGACCTCACCCCAGGGAATCTCCAGCGCATGATAACCCACCGGGAGCAGGCTGACCCGGTACTGGCCCGGCGGCAGGGGCGTGAAGCCCCAGCGCTCCTCAACATGGGCCACCGGTTTCTGGGTCTTGAGGTCGAAAACCTCCCATTGGGAAAGGGGCTGATCTTCCTTCGACCGTCCCACCAGCTCGATGCCGGTGTCAATATTCACCGTGGCCGTCTTGCCCGCGACCACGGTGACCTCACCCCAGGGAATCTCGAGCGGATGCCAACCCACCGGGAGCAGGCTGACCCTGTACTGGCCCGGCGGCAGCGGGGTGAAGCCCCAGCGAGAGTCCACGGAGGCGACTCTTTTCTTCGTCGTGGCATCCTCCACATGCCACACCTGCGGCGGCGGGTCCTTGTCCGACCGGCCAGTCAGCTCTATCCCCGAACCCATGGGTTTCTGATCTTGCGCCGCAGCGGGAAATCGACCCAGGACGAAGAAGAATAACAGCCCAAAAACCAAGAGAGGCTTGCGAACCGAGATTGATCTTCCCATGGAAAACCCCCTCCCGACTGTGGATTTCACGGACAGCACGGTTGAATGAGGAATTCAAGCTTTCCGTCTTGATTCTACCCTTCTTGTCGATGTCGTCCGTGCCATCCGCTGCGTCAGGCAGAGCTCGGTTCATCTCGTCGGTTGAAAGACACTGACCATGGCAATTGGAACTGAACGCGTCAGCGGCATACCCGCACTTTCGATGAAGCCGGTTCTGCTCAGAGCCAGATCGTTCGAGAATCCAAGTGGATCATCGGGCGAGCCGGATCCTCTCTCGGCCCTCGATCATCAGTTACGCAGGAGAATTGTAAGTGGGCCCCACCCCGAGCGCCTGAGCGGGAACCACCTGAGCCATAATGATGACCGCTCAGGGCGAGAGTAGCAACCAGTTTTTCGGTCCGATTTCCGACTCTGCTTCGATTTCATCGACTCGCGAAAGCGGAAGCTCTCGCCATTCATATGTACGAAGTTCTTGGCCACGCACTTGCGACTGGGAAAGAGTCGGTGGACTGAGGTGTCGCTGGGCGTCTCGACGACGTCGCGGAGAAGCGCAAGCTGGTACTCCAAACCCCTTATCTATCCCGGACAATGGTGCCTGGCTGAATCTTCTACGGTGATTCTCCGGGAAAACAGGCGGGGTGCCGGCGGGACCAGGCGGGGGGTAGAGCTCTGCAGATCGGTTTGAATCCCTTGGGGAACAGTGCTACACTCAGAGGCCGTTGGACGGCGTGTTCGAGAAATCGGCGTCCCGGCACCGCCTCCCGGACAGGTAGCCCGAACCCAGGAGCGAACCTCGTGTCCACGATCACTCAGCCCGTACCGTTGACGCTCCCGTCCCCGGGCGAAGTGTATCGATTCACCGTCGATCAGTATGACCGGATGGTGCGCGACGGCACCATCGATGAGGATGATCCGGTCGAACTCCTGGACGGGATTGTGGTGCGGAAGATGCCCAAGGGACCGAGACACGACGCCAGCTCCGCGCGGTGCCGGCGAGAGATCGAGCGGGCCCTCCCCGCCGGCTGGCATCTTCGGGTCGAGGGCTCGGTGCGAATCCCGGATTACAACGAGCCCGAACCGGACCTCTCCGTGGTCCGGGGCGAGAGCGACGATTACACCGATCGCCATCCCGGCCCGGCGGATATCGCCTTGGTCGTCGAGGTTGCGGACAGCAGCCTGTCGCGGGACCGCGGCGAGAAGCGCGACAACTATGCCAGGGCCGGCATCCCCGTCTACTGGATCGTCAACCTGGTCGGCCGCCAGCTCGAGGTCAGTTCCAACCCCACCGGAGGCGCGCACCCTCCCGCCACGATCCTCGGAGAGACTGACTCCGCCGATCTGGTCATTGCCGGCCAGGTCGTCGGCCAAATCGCCGTGGCGAACCTCCTTCCCAAACGGCCCTGAACCCTCGCCTACGCTCCAGGGGGACAGCTTTCTCTCACCAGGGCAATGGCTCGCCGAGGTGGAAGTAGCCGCCGGTCGGGCCATTCTCGGGCAGGGTCGCCAGTTGCACACTCGTCTTGCCGCCCTCGGAGACTTCCATCGGGGCCGCCGAGCCGCCCAAGTCCGTTTTCACCCAGCCGGGATGGGCCGAGTTCACCTTGATCGGCGTCCCGTGGAGCGCCTGGGCCAGGTGGACGGTGAACGCATTCAGGGCCGTCTTCGATGCGTCGTAGCCGAAGGCCTTCTTGTCGTAGATGCCCGATGACCGGTCGGAGTGGAGCGTCAGCGACCCGAGGATGCTCGACAGGTTCACGATCCGTCCGGCCGGGGACTTTCGGATCAACGGCAGCAAGGCCTGCGTGAGAGCGACGACGGCGAAGAAGTTCGTCTCGAAAATAGACCGGAGCACCTCAGGCGTCACCGTGGTCGTCGTATTGAATCCGCCGGGGGCCCCGAAGTCCGTGTCTTCCAGCATGACACCCGCGTTGTTGACCAGGATGTCGAGCTTGCCGTAACGCCCCTCCAGGTGCCGGGCGATCTCCTGGTGGTCCCCTGGCTTGGTCACGTCGAACCGGAGGGCCTCGACCTTCTCAATCCCTTCGGCGCGGAGCTTGTCGGCGGCGGCGCGGCCCTTCGCCTCGTCGCGGCTGCCGATGACGACGGCGATGCCAAGCTCTCCGATCCCGCGGGCCGTCTCCAAGCCGATCCCCTTGTTCGCCCCGGTGATGAACACGACTTTGTCTTGCGATGCCACGGTCTTCCTCCTCTTTCTAACGGGTCTCGCTACGGTTCAGGTTGGCCCGATCGTTCTGGCCGCCCCTTGACCGGCAGATTTTACCTGCATATACAGATAATATGGAAGACGTCAACCAGCAGGTCGCCGAGAAACGCCGACTGCCCGTCACGCCATGCCTCTGTGCGGCCCTGCGGCAGGCCTCCCGCGCTGTGACCAGGATCTACGATACCGAACTCCGCGCCACCGGCCTGCGGGTGACCCAGTTCGCGTTACTGAGCCTCCTCAGCCGGTCAGGCGAGGTCCGCCAGGGCGACTTGGGCGAGATGGCGTCGCTCGACGAGACGACCCTGACCCGTAGCCTCCGCCCCCTTGAGAAAAGCGGCTGGGTGACAATCCGTGCCGGAGTAGACCGCCGGGAGAAGCTGGTCGCAATCACCGAGGCAGGGAAAGAAAAGGCAGAGCAGGCCCGCCCGGCGTGGTCGAGGGCTCAGGAACGTTTGCGCCGCGCCCTTCCAGACGGGACATGGGATTCACTTTTCGCGGCGTTGCCGGACGTCACGAAAGCCGCTTCGGAAACGACATCGGGAGAGACACCATGAGTCAATCACGCATCGAAGTCGAACACGTTCGCCTGACGACGGACAAGTCTTTCGAGGACTTTACCGCCACGTTCGAGCAGCAGCTCGGGCGCTTCGAGCCGGACGTGTACAAAGACCTTGAAGAAGGCGGAGATCCGGCGGCGGTCAAGGCCAGGCTCGAGTCCATGATCGGGCCGAGTGGCTTCATGCTGTTCAGGACGAGCAACCACGGGGCGCTCCTGCGGATCGTCGGCAAGCCGAGAAAGGCGATGCAATATCTCGTCGGCAACCCCCTCTTCGCCATCGAGATGACACAGCACGCCATCGGAGCGGGCCTCTACGCACCCCTGCGCGTGCTGATCTACAAGGCCGAGGACGGCAGGGCCTGCGTGGAATACGACCTACCGTCGTCGCTCTTCGGGCAATTCGGGGACAAGCGGGTCGACCGGGTGGCCGTCATGCTGGACCGGAAACTCGAGGAATTGTTGGCGACGGCGACGCGTTGAGGAAGGTTTCTCACGTGGCCAAGTGATACGAGGAGGTGGTGAATGCCTATCGTACGCATCGACTTGAAGAAGGGAAGGCCGGAGGGCTTCGGGAAGCGCGTCGGCGACATCGTCTACCGGACGATGGTCGACACGATCAACGTCCCGCGCAATGACAACTTCCAGATCATTGCCGAGCACGACCCGGACGGCCTCATTTACGACCCGGGCTATCTCGACATCTCGCGGTCGGACGCGATCGTCGTGGTCCAAATCACGCTCAACGAGGGCCGATCCGTCGAGATGAAGAAGGCCTTCTACAAAGCCCTGGCGGAGAGGCTGCATCACGAACTGGGCCTGCGCATGGAGGACCTTTTCGTGAGCCTGATCGAGGTCAGGAAGGAGAACTGGTCCTTCGGCAACGGGGTGGCGCAGTACGCCTCTTAGGAGCCGCGAAAAAATAACTTGATCAATTACTTGCGGGGGCGGATGGTGTAGTTCCATTCGCCGTGGAACTTGGCAGTCGTCAGTTTGACGGCAGCAAGTTGCTCGTCGCTGACCTC
>JBEKTN010000212.1:0-14654 GCA_049516015.1 Isosphaeraceae bacterium
GGCTGCTGGTCCAGCTTTGCCAGGCGGGATTCGTACCCGCAGGGTTTCAACGAAAGGTTTCAGAGCTCGAGTCTCTTCCTCCTTCCCAAAGCTTTCCTGACGCAAGGACACCATACCTAACTGTTTGGGCGAATTCCGGGAAATCAGAATCGGACAGGCATTCCGGCTGGGGTACGACCAGCAGGCACACCAAGGGCCTAGGCGTCGACTGCCACTGGCCACAAGTCGGCAGACGGGGTCAGATCATGTTTTTAGTTCTTTCGCCGAAAGCCCCCCCATGAACTCCCAAGCCAGTTCACAGGGCGTCGGCAAACAATAATCGGTGTCAGTTGTGTTTTCGCCACTAAACGACTGACACCGATTATTCACAACCTTCGATTGATCTCCGCGATCCTCGATCGCTGGACCGCTCTAAAACTGCGCCTGGGGTGGACCCGAACGAACGGCCCTTTTGGGGGGGGCTCGGTCGGCCGGTGTCCGGTCATGACGAAGTGAGTGGACTTGACGGGACTACGACAGTCCCGACGGTCGATCGTCCTTTCAATCTTTCCGCAGTGAATAATCGGTGTCGGTCGTCTTTTCGCCGAACACACAACCGACACCGATTATTCCGGCATCACGGATTGGTGAGCGGAACAACGGCCTCCGGCGCGGCCCGGATCTGCTCTCCAATGAAAAATCCACTGACACCGATATCTAACTCACTTGTGAGCCAGTCACGTGCTGCCTGCTCGACCAAGCCCACGCTGGGGTCGTGCCTCGCTCCTCTCAGAACCTCCTGGAAGACGATGAAGGGGACGACGACCGGGACATCCAGGCCGGGCATACGATGCAGGTCGAGCAGCGAGACGCGAGCAAGGTGGATCAGCGGCGACGCGTTAACGACGCGCATTGATCGCCTGTTCTTTCTCTGCCTTGAGCTCCTCGACGCTTGTCTGGATCGCGCTCACGTTGGCTTGACCAAGTGCATCGATGAACTCGACACGCGTCAAGCCCGCGATTTCGGCTCCCTTGCCCTGCGAGATCAGCCCCTTGTCGTACCAGAAGATCGCCGCGGCGAGACGAAGCCCGCGAGCGAACTCCTCGTCAGAAGCCGAAACAGGAAAGACGGCACTCTCCGGGATATCGATCGAGATCGCCTTCATTTTGTAATCCCTCCCATCCAGCATCGATCATAGCCCGAGCCCCTTCTTCCGGGCCAGCAAGCCATCCACCCAGCGCCTCTCGTCCGCCCCCGGCGGGCACGGCGCCGAGTAGAGCGACTGGGAAAATCTGCAGAACCCATTACAGTCGCGCTCATGCCATCAAACAGAATGCAGATTCCGGACGAGTCCGCAAGAGTCGGTCGAACCTATCGTAGAATCAGGATGGGGGAACATTGCGGATGATCTTTGACAATTCGCACAGGGGTGCTGTCCCGCGCGCCTCCGAAACGGAAGGGCGGCGCGCGGGCCGCGGGGTATTGGACACCCGCAGAGCAATCCGCGTGAGCGGCGGCGAGGGGTAAGTGACGAGAGAACGGTGGGCAGTGGTCAGTGAAGACGGAGCTGCGAGTGGCGAGGCAATAGTAGTCAGCGGCCGCTGAACCCGAATAGAGGGAGCTGGCGGTGCTCGAAAAGCGCCAAAACGAAGCCAACTGTCTCGGGCGTTAGCCTTTGGCAGGTTATGACTTAAGATGAATGATCGCGAAATCGCGCTGACGAACAAAGCCAATTTTCGGCCCGCGGCGAGTCGCGTGGAGTGTGGAGCGTTAGCTCCCTCCCCTCAGATTCACTGGCCACTGACCACTGATGAAACTGCGGGACCTGGTCGCGTCGAATTCCCCGATGGCGCGCGATTCCACCGGAATTCGTGAAGTTGCGACCGGCCGGCTGCCGAAACCAGGGACGTGGAGAAACGGCACTCGCGCATTGCGAGCGCACCTGGATCAGACAACATTTCGATCAGCTCCAGCGTCGCGTGAACTCAACGTGTGATCAGGATGATTGCCGTTGACGATCGATGCTTCGATCATCCGCGTCCCGCCGTTCTGACCGCGAGGAGGGCGAACGACCCATGCGCACCCCGAGCTTGTACCGAGGCCTCCTCATCTTTCCGCTTTGCATGTTCGGATGTTCACAAAACTGGACTGTCCGGAAACCGCCGGGGGACGACGTCAAGACCGTGGCCTCGGTGGGCGACAATTCCCTGCCGATCCGCTCCGGGACGCCAGACTCGTCGGTCCGGGCTCAGGACACCGAGCCGATCATTCCCACGCCCAGCCGCGGGCGAATCTCGGGCCGCGTCTATGATGAGCGCGGCCAGCCCGTGCCCAGCGCCAAGGTGCGGCTGGCGGTCGGGGGCGAGTCGGGAGGCAAGGCGGTTTCCGCGGTGACCGACCGCTCGGGAGCGTTCACACTGCGCGGACTTCGACCCGGGTCGTCCTACACGGTGATCGCGGAATACGAGGGCGAGAACGGACTGATGACCGGCCGGGTCGAGGCCGAAGCACCCGACATCGACGTGCGGATCGGCTTGCAGCGCCGGGCCGCGGATGGCGACGATGTCCGCACCACGATCCGGCCCGCTCGACCGAACGTCGCGCCGATTTCCAACGTCGAGGATTCTGACGAGGCCGAGAACGCGGGGCCATTATCGGCCCGGACGGGTCGCGATGACGTCGAGCCGCCGGCGCCCGAGGCCGAAGCGCTGCGGGGGAATGACAGTGGGAGCCGGCCGGCTCCGCAGATCTCTGCCTCGGCAGGATCCAGCGGCAAGAGCTCGGGCTGGACCCAGGGCCATCGGTCGGTCGATCGTGCCGCGGCGGGGCAGGGTGGTGCAAGCGGCTCAGGCTCAGGCTCGGCGGAGGGATCCTCGCGGACCTCGAGAGCCCCGCAGGAAACCGACGGCGATGACGAGGTGAACCCGCTGCCCCCAGCGCTCGAGCCGGAAAAAGTCGGGTCGACGCTGGAACCGGAGGATGCTCCGGATCGTTCGATCGCACTTGCTCGGGGCCGGGCCTCATCGCAGGGGCAGCGAAGGCGCGCCAGCGCCACGCGATCCACGCCGGCTGTCGCGGCCGATGCCCGTCTTGATGACGATCGTGCTGCGCCCGATCAGTTCGCGCCGCAGCCGCTTCCTCAGGGCGTGGTGGCAGGCGCTCGCTCCGTCGAGCCCGATGGCTACGCACCTCTCAGGATGAGCGATCCGGATGCCTTGTCGCGCAAGCCGGCCAGCTCGCCCCGGCAGGCCACTCGAGATCTCCAGGAACCAAGTGCCAGCCTGCCGCCAAGGCCGGGACGAGCCGCCCCACCGGCCGAGCCGACGCGACCAACCTGGGGCGAGCTCGCGTTCAAGAAAGAGCCGATCCCCCTGGACGAGTCGCTTCAGAAGGTTTCGCGCGACCTCTCGGTCAAGGGCACGCGGGGTGGTGCGGATGAGGGACTGAAGGCGGCTGCGAAGACCGCGGCCTCCAGCGCGCCTGGGCTGGCCGCACTGGCGACTGGCACGAAAGTCACTTGCCAGTTCAATCCCGAGGAACGGCGGCTCGTGGACTTCCGGCTTCCCGACGTCCAGGGCCGGATGGTCTCGTTCCGCGATTTCGATGCCGACCTGATTCTGCTCGACTTCTGGGGAACCTGGTGTGCTCCCTGCCGCAAGTCGGTCGCCCACCTGATCGAGATCCAGCAGACCCTGGGCGGCAAGAAGGTGCAGGTCGTCGGAATCGCCTGCGAGCGAACCCCGGCCAAGGACCGTGCAGCCAACGTCGCCAGGTCGCTCAAGGAACGGAAGATCAACTACCCGGTGTTGATCTCGAGCATGGACGGAACCTGTCCCGTCCAGGATGCCTTCCAGATCCAGTTCTATCCCACGCTCGTGCTGGTCGATCGTCAGGGCCGGGTCCTCTGGCGCGAGCAGGGAGCGACCGACGTGACGCTCGCCCGCATGGACCGGTTCATTCTCAAGAACCTGAATCGCACCAGCACGACCGGCGAGGACGCATTGCAGGCGCGGGTGGCGCGGGGAGCGAATTGAGAACCGCATGCACGTTCACATGTCCAGGTGCGCGGCCAGGTTGACGGGCCACGCGCTTGCCAATGCACAAGAGCCCCTGGGAAAGCCCGATCGACGTGGTCGTCTTGCCCTCGCCGGCGGGGGTCGGCGTGATCGCCGAGACCAGGATCAGCTTGCCCGGCTTGCGGCCGGACGCCGCGACCGCCTCGAGCCGGATCTTGGCCTTGTCGCGGCGTAGGGCTCGACGTACTCAAGGGCGATGTCCAGGTCGTGCGCCACCTCCACGATCGGCCTCTGAGCGGCTCCGTCAGTACGTGTCATGCGATTCGATTCCTCACCTCGTGGGCTCGTCCTGGTTGTCTTGCCCCGTGGGATCGATCCACTGGTCGAAATGGATCCAGCTCGTCCGGGAATACTGCCAGATCCAGGGAATCAAGGGGACGCTGATCACCCAGGCCAGCAGCACCAGGCGAAGCAGCGACCAGCTCGGAATCATCAGATGTTCAATCAATGTTAGCAGTGCGATGAGCGGAACGGCAATCGCATAGCTGACGTACATTGCCCCGGTGAAATAGCCTGGCTGCCCGCGATCGAAATCGAGCCCGCACACCGGGCAGACTTCATACATGACCAGCGGCGATTGAAAAAGCGCATGGCCGCACCGCGGGCATCCCCGGCGAAGGACGGCCCAGCGTTGAGTCCGGTTCTTGTTCATAATGATGTGCACTCCGAGAGTCCGGGCGTCAACCCACCTTGACGAGGCCGAGCAGGGTCGTCTCGCCCATGCCGTTGGGGCCGAGGATCACCACAAGCCCCCCGCTCGACACGCAGGCAGATCCCTCGCAGGATCGGTTTGACGCCGTAATGCTGGATCACATCGAGAAGTTCGATCACGGGAGACGCTTCTTGCACCTTACTTCAAGTATTTCGCCAGCCACGCCTGCACCTCGCGCCACCAGACGATGCGGTTCTGGGGCTTGGCGATCCAGTGGCCCTCATCGGGGAACCAGACATAGCGGCTGGGCACGCCCAGACGCTGGAGGCAGGTGAACATGCCCAGGCCCTGGGCGTCGGGAACGCGGAAGTCGAGTGCGCCGTGGATCAACAGCGTGGGCGTTCGAAAACCGCGCGCATAGGTGCTCGGGGAACGATCGCGGTAGTGCTCGGCCCGATCCCAGGGGAAGCCGCCGTACTCCCACTCGGGGAACCAGAGCTCCTCGGTCGTGCCGTACATGCTGACCAGGTCGAAGACGCCGGCGTGGCTGACCAGGGCCTTGAACCGGCCGGTATGCCCGCAGATCCAGTTCACCATGAAGCCGCCGTACGAGCCGCCAGCCGCCGCGAGCTTGGTCTTGTCGAGGAACGGGTACTTCTCGAGCGCGAAGTCGAGACCCTTCATGAGGTCCTCGTAAACCTTGCCGGTCCAGTCCTGGCTGATCTGGTCGGTGAACTTCTGGCCGTACCCGGTCGACCCGCGGGGGTTGATCGCGACGACGGCGTATCCGGGCGCGGCGAACATCTGATAGTTCCACCGCCCGTGCCACTCGTCGTGCCAGGCACCCTGCGGTCCGCCGTGGATCAGGAAGGCGACGGGGTAGGTCTTCTTGGGGTCGAACCCGGGAGGCCGGAGCAGCCAGCCGTGGACCTGCTCGTGGTCGGCGCCTGTGAACGTGAAGCCCTCGGCCGCGGGCAGGCCGAGCTGGGAGACGAGGGCGGCGTTGTGGGATGTCAGGGCCCTGGGTTTGGGCTTTCCCTCTTCCCAGAGATAGACCTCGCCGGGCTTGTCGGCAGTGTGATGGACGAAGGCCAGAGTCTTTGCTTCAGGACCGATCGAGATCGAGTTGCTGGACCCGCCGGAGACCGGCCGCCCGGTCGTGCGATCGCGGGTTTCGGAGGGCTCAAGGAGCCGGAAGGTGACGATCGGCTCGGTCCCCTCGCTGTCGATGACGGCGGCCAGGGAGTTGGCGTTTCTCCAGGCATACGACTGCACCGGCCGGTCCAGGTAGGAGCTGACGTCGATCGTCTCGCTGCCATCTCGCTTCCGGGCGCGGAGGACCCAGAGGTCCGATTCGAAGCCCGGCCGCGCCTGGCTGACGTAGGCGAGCATCGTGCCGTCGGGTGAGTAGGACGGCTGGGCGTCGGCGGCCGGGTTGGACGCGGTCAGGTTCTTGAGCTCGCCGCCGTCGGCCGCAACGGTCCAGATGTCCGTGTTGGTGGACCATGCCTGGTCCTTGACCGGCTCGGCAGTGAAGGCCAGTTCCTTGCCGTCGGGCGACCAGGCATAGTCGGTCGAGCCTCCGAACGGGGCAGGGGGCGTGTTGACTTCGAGCTTGGGCGTGAGGTCGCGGGCAACTCCGGTGTTCGCATCGGCGACGAACAGGTGGCTCTTCTTCCCCTCGTCCCAGGTGTTCCAGTGCCGGATCATCAGGTGTTCGAAGGTGCGGACCTTGCTCTTGGAAGCCTCCTTTTCCTTATCCTTCGCCGCGGTCTGCTCGGGCGTCGTGCCGGGATAGACCTCGGCCGCGAAGGCGATCCGGTCTCCCCGCGGCGACCAGATCGGTCCCGAGACGTCGATCGGCAGCTTCGTCAATTGCCGCGCTTCACCCCCGTCGATGGGTAAGAGCCAGACCTGGGCCGAGCCGCCGCGGCTGGAGACGAATGCCAGGGTCTTGCCGTCCGGGCTCCAGCGCGGGTGGTTGTTGGTTCCTGGAGCGGTCGTCAACCGTTTCGGCTCGCCACCGGCCGTGGGGATCAACCAGAGCGTGCTGTCGGTCTTGTCGGTGGCCCGGTCCAGTTCCGACACCACGTAAACGACAGATTCGCCGTCGGGTGAAATCTGCGGATCGGACATTGATTTGATGGCCAGCAGGTCGTCGATCGTCATCGGGCGCCCGTCGGCGAAAAGAGGCGCTGTCAGGGACAACACGATCAGAAACACAAGGGCGAGTTTCATGGGGCGATACCTCTTCGAATGGTCTTCGATGGCTTTTTTTCGGGGGGGGGGGTGTCAGACACCAGGCATGGCGCGCTTGAGCGGACGCAAGAGGAGAAGAAGAACGATTCCCATCGTCAGCGCGGAGAGCGAGCAGAGGAGCCAGAACGACGAATGACACCACGGGTCCCAGAGCCGGCCGATCGCTGTGAGCTTGTTGCCGATGGCCGTCGCCACGAACCAGCCGCCCATCATCAGCCCACGCATTCTGGCAGGGGCGACCTTCGAGACCAGCGATAGACCCATCGGGCTGAGCATGAGCTCGCCCAGCGAGATCACCATGTAGGCGGAGATCAGCCAGAGTGGCGACACACGATGCTGCTCGACCTTGTAAACCCCCTTGGCATCCCTCAGGAAGTTGCCTGCCGAGTCGGTAAGGAACGTTTGGTCGCCCCCCGATTTCGCCGCAACGAAGAGGATGAAGAAGGCCAGGCTCGTCAGCAGCATGCCGATCACCATCTTGGCTGGCGTCGACGGTTCCAGCCCGCGCTGGTTGAGCCAGCTCCAGACACGTACCAGGGGAAGCGAGAGCACGACGATCCAGAACGGGTTGATCGAGTTGGAAATCACGCCCGAAACCTTCCATTTCGTGTTCTCGTCGGCCCAGTAGGTCATCGTGCTGCCGTTCTGGTGGAAGACCATCCAGAAGACGACGACGATGCCGTAGACGACCAGCAACGCGACGATCCGGTTCCGCTCGGGCACCTGGTCGAGAGCGGACTTTGCGACGACCGGCGCGACATCTGCGGTGACGGCCAGTTCGGCCGCATCGTGCGCAGTCGGGGCATGGCGGCGTTCGACGGAGGCCAGCCGGCGATAGAGCGCGGAGAAGAGGACGGTGCCGATGGTCATGCCCAGGGCCGCCGCGAAGAAAGCGGCCAGGAAGCCGCTCCTCAGGTTCGCCGCCTGGTCCGCCGTCAACGTCTGGCCGGCCTTTGCCGCCTCGAGCACCTCTCCTCCAGCGATGAGTTGCAGCAAACCCTCGGCGACGATCGGCGCCAGGAGCGCACCGATGTTGATTCCCATGTAGAAGATGTTGTACGCCGAGTCTTTGAGCCGGCTGCCGGCGGGATAGAGGTTGCCGACCATCGTCGAAATGTTGGGCTTGAAGAAGCCGTTGCCGGCGAAGACCAGGGCGAGCGCCGGGTAAAAGGTCGCGATCGAGCCGAAGCCGAGCAGGGCGTATCCCGCAACGAAAAAGAGACCGCCCAGCAACACCGAGCGGCGGTAGCCGAGATAGCGGTCAGCCAGCCAGCCGCCGATCAGCGGGGTGGCATAGACGAACATCAGGTAATACGACCACAGGTTGGTGGCGTCGTCCCGGGTCCACCCGAACCCCCCGCGCTGGAGGTACAGGGTCATGATGGCCGCCGCGGTATAAAACCCGAAACGCTCCCACATCTCGGTGGCGAACAGGGCATAGAGACCAAAAGGATGGCGCTCGAGATCCGGCGCTCTCCCCGCTGCATTAAGTTCGAGGTTCGAGGTCTTCACGGTCTGCGACATGTACGGTCCCCTGTACGCCCTTGCGCCCATTGGATGCCTGCGGCTTCGCCCTGGGTGGGACCAGATTACTCAAACCGAGAGGGAAACCCAAGACCCTGGAAGGCGCTGGAGGGGATCGATTCCGGCTCGATCGGTGGTGGGCTCACTCGGCCTTGCGCTTGAGATCGGCCTGGAGCCAGCGGAGGACGTAGGGCATGCAGGGAACCGGCCCGTCGTCAGGGTAGAGCAGGGGGGCGCGGATCAGCTCGGCGTGGTTGGCGCGGATGGTGACGTGGTCGTCGGCCCCCTCGAGGCGCGTCCGCTCGACCGCGACGCAGCCGTCGCCCGACCCGTCGGTCAGCTCGTCCAGCAGCGAGACGATCTCGCGGCTGGCCGCACGGGAGAAGATGCTGAGCAGCCCGTTCTCCCGGGATGCCGTGTCGAGCTGAGCCTGCGCCTGCTGGCGGACGTCGCGGGGAATCACACCACTGTTCCCGGCCAGGATGTGGTAGGGAACATCGCGGGGCCGCGAGCCGCCGTTGATCCGCTTCAGGAAGGCGCTGCCGGGCAGCAGGTCGTCGGCAGCCTGGCCGATGCCGTCGGAAAGCTGGGCCAGCGCCTGGGTGGTTCGCTTGCTGTTGATTGCGAACAAGCTCGAGATCGTCTGGTAGAGCGGCTGGATCCGGGCGACATGGGCCCCCTGGTTCACCGGCGCGATCAGGATCATCGCTGCCACATCGCGATCAGTCCGACCCTCCCCCTCCACGTACGACCGGGCCACGAGCGCCCCCATCGAGTGGGCCAGGATCGCCCATGGCCGGTTCTCGCCGGCCGTCTTGCGGAACGCGATCCAGTCGCGGCGGAACTGTGCGCACGAATCGTCGAGCCGCTGGTTGTACGGATAGTCAAAGACGACGATGCCGTAACCGGCTTGCTCGAGCAGGGGGATGACGTGGACGAAGCCTCCGGACGACGAGTTGATGCCGTGCACCAGGCAGACCGTCGGCCGCCGGGGATCATTCGCGCGGTAGGATGCCAGCGCCCGCATGCCGTAATACTGATGGCGGCTTGCGGCCTGGACGCTCCGCGCGGACAGATCGTCAAGCCGCCGCTTCCACTCGGCGCAGTGGTCGGCTGCGAGTTCGCCCTCATCAACCGCGATGATCACCACCGTGGGCCGAAACGCGAGCCGAACTTCCGGCCCCAGGCATTCGCCCAGCAGAGTCTTGGTCAGCGATCCGGCCAGGCCTCGGGTCGGCAGTCTCAGGTTGACCGCCGGCCGCTCGATCGTCACGCCACTGGCCTGGGCCAGAGCAGAGACAACCTCCGCAACGGGCAGTTCTCCCGATCGCTCCAGGGGAATCTCGATGCGGCGTTCAGCGGCGCGCGCGGATATACCAAACATGGTCGTCAGTGCCAGAACCTGGCTGGTCAAGAGATTGACTTTGGGCATCATGGCTCGGTCAGGGCGAGTTCGTGTCGGGCGCTCCGTCGGCGGGTTCCAGATTCGCCCCCAGCGTTTCTATGATAAGACAAATCTATGGTAAGACAATTGGTCAATTCGGCAAGAGAAGCGCGGTGTACTTGCTTGATTCAGCGATCGACCGCTTCACGCGTCCGAACTGATCACGGCAATGCAGTCAATCCCGCGAACAACCGCACCCCATTGGCTAGATCCCGAAAATCGTCGTTCCCAAAGACGTTCCGGTTTCCTTCGTACTCTTGCAGGGCAGCCGGAATGAGTTCCTCGCAAAGACTGTCGTAAGATAGGCGGGCACCCTGGTCCCATAGCCACTGGTGGAATTCCTTCAGCAGATCGCGGCCATGATAGTCGACCAAGAATTCCATCTGTGACACGTATGGATCCGCTGTAACGTCTGCATAGGCCCTGTCGAAATATGGAACGACGTTGTCTCGTCGAAACTGCTCGCACTGGGATGCCTGTTCAGCGGAGCTTCGGAGGCTCTCGATTTCCCGACACAGTGCCTCACGCCATGGGGTAGGTTGACTGAGATCGTCTGCTGTGGGTTTGGTCGGAAGCCGTTTCTGAATCAGCCGCACAGTAGGCGGTAGTGCGTCCCAGAGGCGATGTGTGGCGAGAAAGCATGCCTGCTCCGCGGCTCTCCTTCTTGCACACTCCCGCAATGCATCGGCAACCTGTTCGCCATCAGCAGGCAGGGCGGAAAGCCACTGTGGAACTTTGCCTCTGGCTTGGCTTTCGAATCGCTGTCTTAGTTGTGTAAACGCACGAAGAACGATCTGGGGAGGAAGAAGATAATTCTCTATCGAGTGACGCCGCAAGAGAAACCCAGGAGATCTATCCTGGAGTGCGACTTCCGCTGCTTCCCGCGTCCTGAAGTCGCGGTCCTTGAGATACGCCGCTCTGCCGCCACGCTGTACCTCGAGGAAACGGGCGGCGGTTGAGAGCTGACTGTGGCCCCCTGCCGGCTCGACAACAATCTCTGCCGCCAAGATCGTCGAGAGGACCGGGCTGAGGATTGCTACGTCCACGCTTCCTTTTTCACCCTCACAAACGAGCCACAGCTCAGGCATGAGCAAACCTCTTCACCTCGAAATCGTAAGGCTCGATAGCTCACCCGTGGAGTAGCACTTCTCCCGGATCGTATCACGGAGATGTGTCGAGTGGGTTGTGAAGACACACTGGTTCTCGTCGCCTAGCTTACTGAGTGAGGCATAGAGGCGATCTTGCCATAAGGGGTGCAGGTGCAACTCCAGCTCGTCGATTAGGACAATCGAGCGGTGGATTCGCTTTGTGGCAAACTGCAGAAGCATCAGCAGAATCATTTGCTGGCCGCTGCTGAGTCCGTCGTAGTAATACCGCCCTCGATCGCCGGTGAACTCCATGTCAAGCCCATGTTCGGTGTTGTAGAGTCCTTCTATCCTTTGAGGGTGACACACACGTTCGTAGAGCGTCTTAAGCCGCTCGAAGTCTTCCTTCTCGGTCGCCTCTGGGTCTTGAGCCACCTGAGCTCGCATTGCCAAACTGGTCAGGATGAGGCGGGGATCGGTCGTGTGGCCAAACCCCCCTTGCTGAAATCGACCCACTGTCCCCAGCTCGTCAGAATCACTTTCGTCCTCGCCGTCGTAATCTCCGGTCCGATCGGGGTTGAGCAGTTGCCCCAGTTGGCTCCTTTCGTAGTAAGACAGACGCTTCGATAGGCCTGTCCTCTGCTGGTCAAAGGCCACGATGCTGCCGAGGCGTTCGAAGTGGCGCGGTCCCAGGCCGGGGACATGCAGATTCTTCGCCAAGATTTTTCGGCCTCTGAAGAGCAACCAGCCATCAACGGGGTCACAGCGATAGAAGCCGGTCCGGTGCTGCGCCTGAGGGTCGGGAAATGTCCAGTGGACCGTGACACGGTTCTCCGATGGCACCGGTCGGTTGTAGGGATTTCCGGTTCGGAGCATCACTTCCTTCGTGGCCTCGATCTCGTCATCGCTGAACCAGACAGTACAAGAAACGGTGGCCTTGACTGCACCAGACCGCACCAGTGCGGGTGGGCTGAGTCGCAGACCGTCCCGGAATTGGTAGAGCTCGGTTACGGGCATCAGGCTTAGTGCGATAGCGTCGAGGATGGTTGTCTTCCCGCTGGTGTTTGGGCCGACAATGGGCAAACAATCGCGGATTAGATCAAGGTCGTCCTTGAACGAGAACTCCATCCTGTCGATTGACCGAAAGTCGCGTATGCGGATGTGTTCGAGTTTCATGGGCTCTCCTTCCAGTGCGATCCGCTCAAGTGCTGCCGTAGCCAGTCTTGTCGCGCCTCGGAGCCAATCCTCCACCCGACCGCCAACCGAGCGGTACGAGCCCCAGCTAGGATGAGACTCCCCGGAACAAACGACCCCGCGAACCACGGGCTGACGGCGGGGAGAGGGGATCGCCTCCACTTGAAGTGTAATTATACGCAGACACGCTCTCGGTGTGTCTCCCGACACTGAGCCCTTGTCAAGGTTCGCGCCCCCAAGAGAACCAGTCCGACAATCGACCCTGTTGTCCGTACCCAAGGGCCGGGGGCCTTTCCGTGCCGCAGCACTGTCAGATCCGGCTCACATAGCGACGATTCCTCCGTCCCCGCTACTGATGATTCGCCCGTCCCCGCTACTGGCAGAAGGGGCAGGACTCGAGCGCTGCGGAGCCGGGAAACTGCACGAACATGACGCCCCGGCCCAGCGAGATCAGGCCGGTGACGAGCACGCAGACGGCGGAAACCCGCAGCATGTGCCGTCGCGATGAGTGCGAAAGCAACGAGCCCCCGACCCCTGTCAGAATCATGATCGGCGCCGTCCCCGCGCCGAAGGCGAGCATCGTGAGCAGTCCGTGGACGACGACGCTTGCCGAGCTGCTGGCGAGAGTCGGGAAGCCGTACACCAGCCCGCAGGGCAGAAAGCCCGTCAAGATCCCCGCGAGCAAGACGTTCGTCCAGCCGGGCGATGTCAGGAACGGCCCGACGAACGTCCCCGCCAGGCAGGGTGTGCCGCCGCCGGAGATCGCCGGCAAGAGCCGACGCGGCAAGACTCCCAGGGCCAGGGGACAGGAAGCGGGACAGGTCCGATATTGCTAAGTCGAGGGAAATCCGGTGTCAGTTCGTCATTCTTAGGGAAATCCGGTGTCAGTTCGTCATTCTTGCCCGAAAAGATGAACCGACGCCGGATTACTGGGGGGATTTCGGGGACACCATGCCGAATCCTCTGCAGATGAGCGTGGTGTCCCTGGAGCTCCGACGCTGGTTCGACCCCCCGCCACCCATCGCGGGATTGACATGCCAGTGCGACGTGACCATCATTATGGTCACAATGGCACGTAAGCAGCCATTCTCCCTGATCTTTGACCCGGAAGTCAAACAGCACCTGCGCGCCATCGAGGCCAAGTATCACTCACTGATCCGCACGACCATCGAGGAACAGTTGCGATTCGAGCCGGAAACCGAGACGCGAAACCGCAAACCGTTGCAACGGCCGGCGGCCTTGGGAGCAACCTGGGAGCTCCGGTTTGGGCCGGACAACTGTTTTCGCTTGCTCTATGCCGTAGTCCCAGAGAATCGGGAAGTGCAGATCCTGGCCATCGGAGTCAAAGAGAGGAATCGGCTGATCATCGGCGGAGAGGAAGTGCAGCTATGAAAATTGCTTCGGTGGCTGACGTCAAGGCCCACTTCAGTGCTTACCTGAAAGCCAGCGAGCAGGGGCCGGTCCTCATCACCCGGAATGGCAAGCCCGCAGCGTTCCTCTTGGCGGTGAGCGACGGGGAGGAGTTAGAGCGTCTGATGATGGCCCATTCGCCGCGGCTTCAAGCGATCCTGGAGGCTGCCCGACAACGCATTCAAGCCGGGGCCGGTATTCCCAACGAAGCGTTCTGGGCGGATGTGGAAGGAGCCAGGGAAACGAAGAAAGACCGGAGTAAGCGGGCGAAACCGGCCTAACCATTATGGATTGGAGTCCGCGAAGCCGGACCTCCAATCGGTGTTCAAGAAGCCCAGCGCCCCCGGAAAAGGGACATCGGCGAGCGGAAATCCGGTGTCGGTTAGCGGAAATCCGGTGTCGAAATCCGGTGTCAGCTCATCATTCTTGCCCGCAGGGGAAATCCGGTGTCCGGGAAATCCGGTGTCAGTTCATCATTCTTGCCCGAAAAGACGAACCGACACCGGATTATGCGCGAAAAGACGAACCGACACCGGATTATGCATGCGATCCGCTCAGGTGCTGGCGCAACCAGTCTTGTCGCCCCTCGGAGCCAATCATCCACCCAACCGCCAACCGAGCGGTACGAGCCCCATCTGAGATGAGACTCTGCGGACCAAACGACCCCGCCAACAAGGGGCTGACGGCGGGGAGAGGCGATCGTCTCCACTCGACGTGCAATTATACACCGACACGCTCTCGGCGTGTCTCCCGACACTGAGCCCTTGTCAAGGTTCTCGCCCCCAAGAGAACCAGTCCGACAATCGACCCTGTTGTTCGTACCCAAGGGCCGGGGGCCTCTCCGTGCCGTAGCATTGCCAGATCCGGGTCACATCGTAACGATTCCTCCGGCCCTGCTACTGATGATTCTCCCGTCCCCCCGCTACCGGCAGAAAGGACAGGACTCGAGCGCAGCGGAGGCCGGAAACTGCACGAACATGATGCCCCGACCCAGCGAGATCAGGCCGGTGACGAGCACGCAGACGGCGGA
>JBEKTN010000213.1:0-14644 GCA_049516015.1 Isosphaeraceae bacterium
ATCAGGCCCGCGGCCAGCGAGATCAGGAATGCCGGCACCTGGCTGACCAGCCCGTCGCCGATCGTCAGCTTCGTGAAGACGTTAACCGCCTCGCCCAGGCTCATATGATGGTTGAAGACGCCCAGGAACAGGCCGCCCGAGATGTTGACAAGCAGGATGACCACGCCGGCGATGGCATCGCCGCGTACAAACTTGCCGGCACCATCCATGGCGCCGAAGAAGTCGGCCTGGCGATAGACCTCATCGCGCCGCTGGTGTGCCTCGTGCTGGTCGATCAGACCGGCATGCAGGTCGGCGTCGATGGCCATCTGCCGGCCAGGCAGGCCGTCGAGCATGAACCGCGCGGCGACCTCGCTGATGCGGGTGGCTCCCCGAGTGATCACCACGAACTGGATCACCACCAGGATTGAAAACAGGATCACGCCCACCAGCACCTGGTCACCCGCGACGAATTCACCGAACGAGCGGATCACACCTCCGGCCGCGTCCAACCCGTGCTCACCTCCACGAATGAGGACCAGGCGGGTCGTCGCCACGTTGAGGACCAGCCGCGTAAGCGTCGTGGTCAGCAGAATGGTCGGAAATGCACTGAATTCCTGGGGGGTCCGGATAGCCAGGGTTGTGAGCAGGACCACCACCGCCAGCGTCAAGTTGGCTGAGAGCAAGACGTCGAGCAGCCCGGGCGGAATCGGAATGACGAACACCAGGATCGCGCCGATGATGATGATCGGCAGGACCAATCCTGAAGTTCTCCTCCAGCCGGAGGCGAGCGGACTCGACGTTGCGGGAGGCATCCATTCCCCTCCACAGACCCTTTGATCAAGACGGACTGCGCCGGGACGCCCGCGATTGCCGGCCCTGACCGGCATGACTGGACAGCTCTCGGCTGGCGATCGTTCCCGAACCAGCCGCGAGTCCCGGGCGACACGACAAGATCTTCACCGGGCATGCCGGCGTTCCGGCCTGCCCAGCCGCTTTCGCCGCGGATCGAATGCTCGAGAATTCCGGCCTCCGCCGGATTGACAAGCCTTTATTCATGAAGCCGATAGCTGGCTCCCTTCAGATGTGTGCCGGCAAAATACCGCTGATGCCTGCTGTTGTCCAGAGCGAAACCCGCATCGATAGCGATAACGGAAATGTTCGATTCAGCTTACTTTAGCGGGCCAGACCGCGGCGACTTCCACCATCAACTCGACCGGCAGAGCCGCGGGCAGAAGCGCACCCGAGGCGGCATGCCGGGCCAGGCGGCGAGCCAGGTCGGGCGCATCAACCTGGGGCAGCCGAACAGCGAGGGCCGAGCGGCGCACTCCTTTTCCGGTGGTTCCCTGGGCGACGTTGCACACGGTCACGCGGCGCGGAGGCGGCCCCCCGGCAAGTACCAGCGTCAGGCCCTCGCTGCCGATGAGAACCAGGCTCGCCCCCGCGAGCAGCTCCGGGGCATCGCCCGTCCAGGCCCTGGCGAGCCGTCGGCGTTTGGCCCGCAAGGACACATCGCCTTCCATCACGCGCACGTCCTCGCGCTGTTCTTGCGGTGTCGTCCGCAGCATCGCCTCGTACCGGACATGGCGAAGGCCGAAATCTGCCAGACCCAAGACGATCATGACCAGCGCGAGAGCTCTGGCAGGCTGAATCAGCGCGTGGCCTGTCGCGATGGCCAGTGCCGGGAATTCCAGGCCGCTCAGCCGCTGTATTTCCGCCCATTGAGCGCGAATCGCCCAGCATGAAACCCCGGCGAGCACCACCGCCTTGATCACCGACCAGGTAATTCTCTCGAATCCGGCGGTCATTCCGCCGCCGCGGCCGAGAATCCAGAGACGGGTTGGGTCCGGGGCGATCAGCCCGATCGCCCAGAGCCCGCGGACCTGCAATTGATGAGCGGCCACCGCCCCTGCCGCGAATCCCGTCAATATCACACCCAGGGGAACAGCCACCGCCATGACCGCTTGCCGGATGTGGGTGACGAATGCCGGTCCATCGACCCAGACCACGGGGGCCCCGCCGGCCGATCGCCGCACCAGTCCGATCAAGCCGCCAGCCAGGTCTTCGCCCCAGAAGCCGAGCAGCAAGACCGCGACCAGCCAGCCGCCAGCCGCCGTGAGCTCCGGGCTATGCGCGACCTGCCCCTGCTCGCGCGCGATCTGCAAGCGGCGTTTCGAGGCAGGTTGGGTTCGGTCCTCGGACATGACACGGCCTCAGGCGCGATAAAGTTCGGTTCTCACTGTCCCCAGGGCCAACTCGTCCACGCCTGCGAGAGCGTCACAGCCAGGGTCGCGAGGCTGAGGAAGATCAGAACGATTCCGAGCATCGAGCGAACGGGAAGAGAGAGCGCGAGGAAAGGCACGGCCGGGGCCAGCCGTCCAATCCAGCCCAGGACGATGCCTGCCACCGCGAGTGCGATGGCCACGGGGGCCGCGGCACGAAGTGAAAGTGCCAGGGCACCGCCGACCTGGGCAAAGACCTGCGAAACCGTGCCCTCGTTCAGACCCAGGCCGCCCGCCGGGACGGCCCGATAGCTTTCGACCAGCGCCCCGACCAGGACAAGAGGACCTTCCATGGCCAGGAACACGGCCAGCGCGATCAGCCCGTAGAGATGGCCCAGTGGCGTGAGCTCTTCGCCGGTCTCGGGATCGAACAGGGCCGACGCCGATAGTCCCGCCTGCGCCGCCACAAGATCACCGGCCTGGCGAGCCGCCGCCACGATCAACCCCGCCGATAACCCCAGAAGCCCTCCCACGAGCAGTTCCATCAGGGCCAGCCAGGCGACCGGCGTTCCGGCTGGGAACGAGCCGATCATGGGCTCGAGAACCGGAATCAGGACCACGCCGAGCAGCAGGGACAGAATGATTCGCAAGTGCCAGTCCACTCCCGGGACGACGGTCAAAGGAGCCGTCATGCAGACCCCGCTGACGCGGGCGAGGACCAGGACCCAGATGGGCGCATGGGCGGCGATCCAGAACTGATCAAGATGAATCAGATCCATGTTCGTCATCTCGACTGTTCGTGCCTGGCCGTTCCGTGTCGGGGTGCGACGATGACTCCCCGCTCAGAGCAGGTCGGGAATCGAACCGATCAGGTCCACCGTGAAGCTCACCCACCGGCCAATGAGCCAGGGAAGGATCGCCAGCAGGACCAGGAGAACCGCGACCAGCCGCGGGACCAGTCCCACAACGGGCTCATGCAACTGAGTGACGGTCTGCAGAACATTGATCACCAGCCCGGCCAGCAGTGCAACCGCCAGCAACGGCCCACCCAGGAGCAGGGACATCCGGAGGGCTTCGCGCGACCAGTCGATCACGTGAGTCAGGTCCACGATGGTCATCCTTTCCTTGCTAGGATCCACCGAACGCGAAGCTCTTCAGGAGCATCGATGCCACCAGCAGCCACCCATCGGCAAGCACAAAAACGATCAACTTGATGGGCATGGCCACGAGGGTAGGGGGGAGCATGTATAGACCCATAGCCGCAAGCACCGCGGAAACGACAAGATCGATGACCAGGAAGGGAAGGTACAGGTAAAAGCCCATCACCAGCGCGGTGGTCAGCTCGCTCAGCAGATAAGCCGGGGCCACGACCCGAAACGGAAACTCGTGAGCGTACTGGGGCTCGACCTGGCCCGGGCTGAAAGGCACCGCGTAGTGGTGGAGCGACCAGAGATGATCCTGGTGGTTCGTTTTGATGATCTGGTCGATCATGAACGTCTTGATCGGAGTCGAGCCTGCCGCCCAGGCTTGCGCCGGGGTGGCCTGGCCCGAAGTGTAAGGGAGAATCGCCTGAGTGTAGACCCGCTCACCAACCGGCCGCATCACCAGTGCCGTGAGCATGAGAGCCAGCACCATGAGCACCTGGTTCCCCGGTATCTGAGGGCTTCCCAGCGCCTGGCGGAGCAACACCAGCACAATGTTGATCCTCACAAACGAGGTGACCATCAGAGCGGCCATCGGCGCCATCCAGATCACCCCATACAGCAACATGGTCGGCACCATGCGCATGGCATCGCGCGGGTCCGGCATTGTCAGCTTCTTGCTGGCCCCCTGTTCTTGCAGCGCAGGTTCACCGCTGCGAAAGACGCTGGAACCAGAGCCGGCACCTGAACCAAAAACCATGCCTGATGGGCCGGGCGAGACTCCGCGCTCCGCGCCGGGGGATGGCGCGACATCGCTGCCGGGCCCCGCTCCGATCAAGACAAGGGCGAGTGGCACCAGCGCCGCGGCCGCGATCCCACGCAGGTGCTTCGGCCCGGAACCGCTCATTCATCGTCTCCCAGGTGGATGTCCAGGCTGGGTGTTGCGCGAGTCGTTGTGACCTCGAAAGGACCTGCGGTGCGAGCGTCAGGCGAGTAGGGGCGCCGGCATGCTGGATCGGCCAAGTCCAGGGCGCGTTCCGCCTCGGTCAACTCGCCGAGCAGACTGGGGGCGCCCTGACTGCCGGTGCCGATCAGCAGGACCCGCTCTCCGGCCCGCACCAAATAGATCGAGTGCCTGGACGAGAGGCTGACGCGGCCGACGACCCGTACCGATCCCGCGGACTCCTGGGGCCAGTACTTGCGGGCCGCGACGCAGATCGCTCCGCAAATCGCCAGGACCAGCGTGATTCCCGCCGAACCCAACCACCACCCGCTCGAGCCGGGCTCACGTGGTGCCGGCTCCGCGGTCCTTGCGACCGAGCCAGGTTGCGAGAGATGACCCGACGGCCGGGGAACGCGGAGCGGCTCCTGGGACGGGAACGCGGCTTGTCCGTTGCCATCGGCGGCTTGCGAGGTCTCGCTCGAGGATGAAAAGGGGAACGAGACCGGGGCAGGCTCCTGGGCCCCGGCGGCGTTTCCTTCGAAAGCCGCCAGCAGGATTGCCAGGAGCATCGCTGCCACGATTCGTTCGCCTGCCGATTGTCTGCGGCCTGCTCCCCACATCTTTGGTTTCCCCCGCATGGCACTGCGACCGGTTGGTCACTCTGGCCGTCATTGCTAGACCAGTACCTCTTCACGCCCGCTGGGGTCTGGCAAGGAGATCGATCCCCGGTCGTGGAGGCGGCGAAACCGCTCGGCGATCTCGGCCTGGGCAACCTCCGCGTCGGAAAGCCGGAACGGCCCGAGCCCTTCCAGGAACCGCCGCAGCGCGGCGGCCGCGGCGGCATCCAGGGCCCTCAGGACCTTGGCCCGGACGGGCGGAGCCGCGCCGGCAAGAGCCAGGGCCCAGGTGGCGATGTCCTCATCGTGATAGGCCCCGCGTATGTCCTGAGCGGGCAGCCTGAGCAGGTCTTCAAACACGAAGCAGAGCCGGCGCAGACCCAGCCCCAAGAACTCCTCGAGGACAGCCGCTTGCTCGACCGGATCGATCCGGTCGAGCCGAGCAATCTCCCAGGTCACCGCCTCGACCGACGAGCGGTCGAGTTGAGCCAGTAACTGCGATGCCAGGGACTGCTCCAGGCTGACCAGCACAATTGCCGCCTTGCGGAGCGGCGCGATCTGGGCCGCCACCGGCTCGTTGCCGCGTGGCGAAGAATCCGGCGAACCCTGGACCCCGACCACAGCTCCTGCCCGCTCGCCTCCATCACGCCCCGTCGTGGCTGAAGACGTGGTCATGAGACGTCACCTCCCTGGCTGGTCCAGCGCTCGAGCACGCTGACTGCCGACTCGGGGTTGCGTCGAACGAACTCCCGAACCCGTTCCGAGGGACCGGGAGTCACGGACGACCCCTCATGGTAACGCAACTTGCGGGGAGCCGCTTCCGGCAGAACCGATGGGCGACGGGTGCTCAAGATCCACGATCCGAACGTCACCAAGGCGGCCGCCAGCGCCCCCATGGCCCCGGCGATTCCCCAGTCCAGCGCGATCCGCCGAGCATCGCTCGATGGTGAGACGACCGGAGGGCGTTGGAGCGGCACCTCGTCGGGAATCATGTCGATCGTCGTCTTCCAGGCCGAGGGACCCGACAGGGGCACGACCAGGGCGATCCCCGTCTTGATCTGTTCTTCCGTCCGGACGACCAGCTTCTGCAATTCCTCGAGGGGGGGCTCCTTGTGGCTTGTTTGTATGCTGACGTGATAATAATAGCTTCGAGGGACCTTCACCCACACCCGCCCGGTTTCGGCCGGGACATCGCGGGACCCGGATTGGGTCTGGGTGCGCGGCCCGGGGGCTGACGGTGGGGTCGCGGTCGCTGTGGGGCTCGGTGCGGGCGCGCCCGGCGCGGCCCGCGGCGGCGGCGCTGGAAGCTCCGGCTCGAGCGCCAGCGGCCGGTTGAGCACAACGGCGGGAGCCGAGACTTTCGGCTCGGTGGAGCCGGCCGGAGGAGCCTCGGGGCGGGTCGACGGGTCGGCATGCTTCGAATCCTGCGCTGATCGCAGTATCTGCGGATCGACCGTGTCCCGGCGCTGGGAATGACCCGGGGTGACGGGATCAAGGCCGGGACTTACCGTCTCGGACAATTGCACGGAAACGCGCACCCCGCCGATCCAGTCGAGCTGCTCGAGGATGTCCTGGCTCAGTTCTTCCTCACGAGCCCGGTTGTGCGACAGGGCGCTCAATGCCGGATTTCCGGCATCGAGATACTTGTGTCCCCGGCGATCCACAACCGTGACCGCATCGGCGCTGAGACCCGGCTCGTAGCCGGTCAGGATGGTCGTCAGCGCCTGCACTGTTCGAAAGGGAAGCTGGCGGTCTCCCTCGGTTTCCAGCCGGACAAACGCCGCGGGCTTGACCACCGGCTGAAGGCCCCACCGCGGCTTGGGCCGGTTGATCCAGACAAAGGAGCCGACGATTCCCGGGAGATCGCTGATCATCGACTCGAGGATCTTCTCCCGCCCCTGGTACTCGCGCAGTTCCTTGTCGTGAAGTGATTCCCAGAAGTTGGACCCCGCCGACTGGTCGTCCCGGATCTCTCCCGGGGGCCGCGGCCCGAGCGGGAGCTTGCTGATCGCGGCGGTTGCCAGCTCGACCTGCTCCGAGGCGACCGCGACCCTCCGCTGGTCGTCGATGTGATAGGGAAACCGCTGGCGCTCGAGCACGCGCGTGATCTTGATCAGGTCGTCCGGGCCGTACCGCCGGCCGGAACCGAGGTAGGTGCTCTCCGTCGTGGTCAGAGCCCCGACGCCCAGGTAGCCCAAGAACACCAGTACCACGATGGTGACGGCGGCCAGCCCCCAGCGAACCGCCGGGCTCCGGGCCACCACCGATCGACGCAGCCGCTGCAACAGGGAACCAAAGCGGCCCAGGGCCGAATCGGAAGACAACCAGGTGAATCTCCCCATCAACCCTCCTCCGGACGACCGCAATCGCTCCGCGTGCGCCAGCGTGCCCACGGCACGAGTGCAACGCCGAAGCGGCCGGGCCCGTCGCTGACCGGGACGGAAGGACCCATGCGGGCACAAGGGAAGGTATCCAGAGAGCGACCAGGGACGGTGAGACGATGCTTGCCGGCCCCGGACCGTTGCCCGGAAACAAGCCAGCCACCTGGTCCGCCGCCCGAGTTGGACCGCCTCGGCTACGCCTGGCTCAAGACCGCGGCGAAGACTGCGCGCTCTTTCATTCCCTGGTCCGGTCCGGCATGCCCATCCCTGGGTGCGTGGTCCGGCGCTTCCTGCGGCGCCAGAGTTACGCACAATTGGCCTGGTTTGTCAATCGCGTCCAGTGTTCGAGGCGGTTGGGCGGATCTCGAGATCAGAACCGACCGGTTGCGCTGGGAGGCATGCCGGTCGGGAAAAGCGAACGGTCCTCGCAACGCCAAGGCTTTGCGAGGACCGTCATGCTGATGCCAGGTCACGCCGCTCGCGTGTGTGGGGATCGGCGTGGGACAGGGGTCCTGACGCTCGGGAGCGGCGTCTTGCCTCTCTCTGCTTCCGTGCGAACCCGAGTCATCAGCCGGCCGGAATGATTCGATTCCGTGCAGAAGCGAATCCACATACCGGCTCACAAGGTTTTTGCAAGTTCCGCGGACTCTTCGGCTCAGTTCCCCGAGGGGGTCGGGAGGAGCAGGCCGCTGGTCTCTCTGACTTCCGGAGCCGGAGGAGCTTCGTCACCCGCGATGGCCGGAGTCATCTCGGCAGGAACCGAGGCGATGGTCGCGGCAGGCTTGGCAGGCAGATACGTGTGCTGGCCAGCGCCATAGACGGGCGCGGCCTGAGGAGCGGCATAGCCACCCTGGCCCGACGGAGCGGCCCAGCCGCCCTGGCCCGAGGGAGCAACCTGACCAGTCGCATAGACCGGAGCAGCACCGCCGCAGGTCTCGCAGCCAACAGCGCCGCCGCAGGTGTCAGCGTGGTGGCCCCACAGGACCTTCTTCTTCAGGACCCACTCGTAGGTCACTGGGGGATGAAGGGCGCACTTCAGCCTCTCGTGGAGGCCACTGAAGTGGCCGCCGCCGCTGAACAGGCTGCACTTCTTGGGAGCGCAACTGGGAGCGCAACCCGTATCGCAAGTCGCGATCGGTCCCTGGGCGCTTGCGATCGGGCCGCCCTGAGGAGATGCCAGACCGCAGGTGGAACAACCATCATGAATGCCCGCCATGCTCACGCTGCAAAACCCTAGAGCGACGGCAAGGCTGAGGCTCAACGTCAAGGGCTTCAACATGGGAGAATACTCTCCTTCGCTAACGTTTAATCGAGGGTAGCGATTCCGGCCGGCCGTTTCGCTCGACCCTGTTTCTTGTCGATCGTCCATGGCATCGAACCCTCAGTTCAGGTCTTCCCGGGACCCGAGACGTTGCCGTCTCCCCTCCGGTCGATACCACCAATTTGGTGCTCCCGAGTTCTCGCCTTGGTTATCCATGGCGAGCCACTCGTTCTATCGTCCCCAAAACCACGCCTCTTGAATGCGTTTCACGTTTTGTACCAACACTTTACGGCAGAGATCATGACGGTCGTCAGGGTTGGGTAAAACAGGGAAAATGCACAAGGAGGAGCGCCGACATAACCCGCGCAAACCCACTTCTTGGCATGTCCGACTTTCCTTGACCGCCAAGCTTCCCGCGATCCGCACCCGAGTTCGCACCGCTCGGGTCGAGTTAGAGCGCAAGGATCACCGGGGCGCCGCGGTGAGCCGATGTTCATCACGGACCTGGAGCAAAGTCAGGGTGTTCCGCTTCAGTCCGTCCTCCTGGTAGAGCGGGGTGGCCAGACCGGCCAGGTCCGGGGCCAGGCGGTCGTACAGCGCGGTACGGATCAGCAGATAAGGTTCCTCTGGCCCCCGGGTTCGTAGCCATTCGATCAGGCCGAGCTTCTGCCGGTCCAGCAGCCTGAAGGTCGGATCGGCGCCCGCGCCGAAGGGAAGGCGCGTGTTGAGGAAACTGCCAACCTTGTCGAAACTATCGCTGTAACGCGGCTGGCTGCCCGGCACGGGGACAAGGCGACGATTGCCCAGGTAAAACCACAGACCCTCGTCGATCTCATGAAAAAAATGCAAGGTCCTGGCCGCTCTGGGGAGCCGGCGCTCGAGTTGCTGAGCCAGTTGACGGTGGCCGCGCGCCGGGTTGTCGGACGGTGCGAGAATGCCGTAGCCGATCAACGCCCCGACCGCACAGGCCGCCGTGATCGGCAAGAGCGCCAGCACGTCGCTGCCGCGCCGCCAGATGCCCAGGCTCAGCACGACGCCGCACGCTACGGCAACGACGATGACCACGATTCCCATGGGGTCCGGGGCGGTCAGGTAGTTTCGGCTCAACAGGGGCGTCAGAATCCCCGCGAGGAAGACGATGAGCCACTGGACCCCCAGCAAGACAGCCGCCACCCGAGCTGAGGCCAATCGAGCGGGATCACGAGCGGCCCGACTCAAGCGAATCCAGGCCATGCCCACCAGCAAGGCCACTCCCGGCAGGCACGGTATGTAGTAATTCGGTTTGGCTACCGCCCAGGCGCTGAACATCGCCAGGTTGCCGACCGCCCAGCACCAGGGGAACCAGACCGCGCCTGGCCTCCAGGGCAGCCTGACCCGGCGGTTCCGGACCAGGGGCAGCACCATCCCTGTCAGCGCCGCAACCGGCCAAGGCAAGACGAGCACGGGCAGCGCCAGACCCAGAACGGAGCGGTTCTGATGGGTGATCGGCAGCATCCCCGTCTTCTGGCCGATCTCCATCATCCAGACTCCCAGCGCGTTGGAATCACGGACCAGAACAGGCACCGGCCAGCTCAGCGCCAGACCGAGGAAGATCAGGAGCCCTGCGCCATCGGCCAATCGTCGCAGACCCGTACCGAGGCGGCCGATGGCCGCCAGGTAAGGAACGACCGTCAATCCCACGAGCAGCAAGATGATAGGTCCCTTGCACAAGAACCCCAGGCCCAGCGCGAGATAGAGAATCAGGGCCCAGCTCCGCGGTCCGGGCGAATCGTCTTCCAGTTTCCCCGTCGCGCGGCGGCGTGTGCGCGCTGTTCCGTGCAGCCGGCACCAGGCCGCATAGAGGGCCAGCGTGGCGCACAGGCCAAGCGGTCCGTCGTTGCCGGCCTGCCGGAGCTCCGTGATGAACAACCACATGGTGCACAGAGCCATGGCGGCAGCAAGCGCCAGTCCGCGCCCGCCGATTCTTGCTCCCAGCACATAGACAAGGGCCACCGTCGCCAGGGCCGAGAGTGCGCACGGCAGGCGGACCACCCACTCGTCGCGCCAGCCCGTCAGCGCCATGAGCACGGCGGTCGTCCACCGCGGCAGCGGTGGCTTCTCCAGCCGGGGGCGGCCCTGAATCTCGGCCACCAGCCAGTGCCCGTTCTCGACCGTATCCAGGGTCTCTGCCGAGGCCCGCTGCTCGCGCTTGCCCCAGAGCTCGAGCGACCCGAGGAATCCCAGGAAGATGAGGCCGGCCAGCAATCCCACGACCAGCTCGGGCCACCAGCGCCGCGAGACCGATCGGAGCGCAGACCTCTTATCCACCCTCATCCGGCTCCTCCTTGAACCCCCCTCGGTTCCCATGCCACCGTCGTGGACTTGTGGAAACCTATCCCCAATGGCGAATCCGGGCAATCCGAGCTCCACGGGACCGACGCCACCGACACCGGTGATTCCGCGCCTCGGGCAACGACAACGACGAAAATCGGGTAGACTGATGGTTTCCCCCATCACAGCGGAGCAACACGACGAGGAGCTACGATGATGAAGGACTTCGGGGACATTGACGGTCAATTTGGGTTTTTCGCCGTGGTCACCCCGGATGGGAAGATTCCGACGGTCGATGACGATTCCAATCTCAACGACCCCTCCAAGTGGTACACCGGCCCCATCGGCACCCTGGCCCACCTCTCCGATTACGTACTCGTCTTCACCGACTGGGATGATGCCAACGCCGATTACCAGAAGCATCGGGGGGAACTGCCGCAAGGTACGAAGATCCGTGCTTTCAGCGTCGAGGTCGAGGAAATCGAGAACGCCTACGAAGGTGTCGAGATCAAGGCGACTTGATCGGCGACTCGAGAGGCCCGTCGTCCCGGACGATGACCTCTTGCAGATGCCGCGATCTCAGATTCCTTGCCTTGGTTCAAAATCGTCTGATTTCAGGTGACAGTACGGACCGTCCCCGTGCCTCGGCGTGCGAGGTTCTCTCGGTCGTCCGGGCGGATATCTCACTTCATTGACGTTGTGCCCCAAGCCCTCTCTTTGCCCTCGCGTGCCGGCGCGATCGGGTCGAACGGATCGTTACCAGCGTCGTGGGGAACCGTACTACCCGCCGCGGATTGGCTTCGTTTTCGACCAGCCGACTCGGTCGAATACGATTCAACCACAAGCGGCAACGAGCTTTGCGTTGATTCCGGATTGGCTTCGTTTTGCGCCTTTTCTGGTGCCGGGTACACCTCTTGCGTCGGCTCGCCACTCGATTTTGGATTTTGGATTGCGGATTTTGGATTGACGGCCACTCCGTCTTCACTCGCCACTGCCTCCGTGAATTGACATCACCGACAAAATTGAACGCGTGTTCATTTTGATCGAGCGAAGTTGATGGATGTTTCGAAGATTTCTACGTCATAAAGTCATTAGAGACAAAGGTTTGCTTCTCATCTTTCCCAATCATCCTCTCTTCCCCAGGCTACTACCCGGGACTTTTGTCGGTAACGTCTGAATTGGCTTCGTTTTCGGCCCACAGGCTCGGGCATGGGCGATTCAACCTCAAGCGGCAAGGAACTTTGAGTTGATTCCGGATTGGCTTCGTTTTGCACATTTTGCGGTGCCGGGCATACCTCTTGCGTCGGCTCGCCACTCCCCCCGGATTCACTGGCCACTGACCGCTGGCCTCTGGCCACTGTTTCTGGTTCGCCTTCCCCATCCCCCGTTCCGAATTCCTCCTTCCGCATTTTCTGAAGTATGTCGAGCGTTCGCATCAGCTCGGGGTGCCGGGCCGACTGGTAGCGGCGGTGGCGCTCGAATGCCGGGCTGCAATCGAGCGCCGCGCGGTCGTACCGCTCGGCGGCCTCGTCTGCCTCGATTTCCTCATGCTCGGCCAGCAGCTCCTCGAGCCGGCCGACGTGCCGCTCGATGACCGAGCAGATGAGGATCAGCGCCGCAGTCTCATCGCTGGACGGCGGGGCGATCTCGCGATAGGGCACAAACTCGAAGCCGCCTTGATAGCCCAACGGCAGCCTATCTCTGCGCTCCTTCCAGAACTTGTGGCCGATGCGGTTGCCGAGCGCATCGAAGGCATGGAAGAGAGAATTGAGCTCCGGGTCGAAGTGCGCCTCGATACCGCGCTTACCCATCAGCCCGACGAATCGGATGATTTCCGGATCTCCCCATGCGGCTTTGCATCAATAACGTTCAGTAATTCGGCCCAGCGAGCGAGCATCCAGCGGCAGCCTTCGGCGCTTTCTTCGAGCCGGCGCACGATCACCGCCGGGTAGTCATCCGCGGTCGCCTTTGAGTAACCCGGCCCTATCCCGGCCTTATAAAACAGCTTGCTGCCGAGTTCGTGAACCTTCTTGAGCTCGCACGCGCTGACCGTCTCCGGGCCCGACCGCTCGGCCATTCAGACCCGGTGGGCCAGGTGGGCCGTCGCGACCCGCTCCTCGCGATCGAGCTCCCCCGCCAGCCGCACCGCGCGGCAAACCAGATCAAGCTCGAGGGGATTGCGGGGCTTCATGGCCGTGATGGCCTGCTGGGTCCGCTCTTCCAGTTCCTTGGGGTCTTCCTGGGGCAGGACGGGCATGATGGTCCGGGCGGTCATGCCGTGTGTGACGGCGTTGAGCTTGGCGCGGGTTTCAGGTTCATCCGGAACGAGCGTACTTTTCCCAAGTGTTTCCGCAACATTCGGCTACGCCGAGGATTTTCTGAGGCATGGCTCGGGTGTCCGATGGTCTCTGACGCGCTCATCCGACCAACGCGTACTTGAGCTCGTGAGCGGCGAAGATCTTGAGAGTGAAGAATTCTTCATCCCGATAGCCGTATGCTTCTCGCTTCATCGTCTTGATCTTGTTGTTCGTTCCTTCCAAAGGGCCTGTGGAGATCCGGAAGTTGTAGTAAGCCAGGATCCCTTCTCGATGGTCCCGTAGGGTCTTGGCAAACGACTTGAGCATCTTAATCCCGGACGCTTCGGCCCGGGCGATCCAGTCCTTGAGGAATCGTTTTGCCTGGGGCTTGTTCGCTTGCGACCAAAGCTGCCTGAGGTCCTCCTTCATGTAGTAAGCGACCGCGAGTGGCTTGTTCAATCTCAAGGCCGCAACCAAGCGTCGCTTCTCGTTTTGGGCGGTATCGAGATTCTCAGGATTCTTCAGCAGCAACCAACGAATCCCCTTGAGCACTTTCTTCTCTTTATCCTCAGCCTGATGAAAGAGGTGGCGTCTCAAGTCCGAGAGTTTCTCGTTGAAAAGCTTGACGACGTGGAAGTGATCGAAAACGATCTTCGCCTTGGGAAGGTGCTTGGAAACAGCCTCCTGGTAGGCCGGAGATATGTCCATCGCGACTGCCTTGATCTTGGCGCCCGAGCCCCAGAGACGCTTCCAGAACGGCCGCAAAGCGTCTGCGCCTTTCCCCTTGCCGACGAAGACCACGGCACCGCTGATGAGGTCCAGGACCAACGTCAGGTACTTGTGGCCTTTGCCCACCGAGATCTCGTCGATGGCGATCTGCGTCAAGTGTTTCAATTGGGGCTTGGCGAACCGTCTGGAAAGGTCACGTTTGACGATGTCCTTGATCAGATCCCACCCCACGTTCAGGTGCTTGGCGACATCCTGGATAGTCATGAGACGGGACAGTTCCAACGCGTAACGTTCAAAGGCCTTGGTATAGCTGCGGCGCTCATCCGCGAATCCAATCTTGACCTGTCGGATCAGACCGCAGGACTCGCAGTGGATGCGCGGAACCTCGAAGTGAATGACCACGGCTTTGCGTCCGATGGGGAGGGTTCGAAACATTCTCTCGGTTCGACCACGTGGGTGTACTGCCGACGAGCCGCAAGCCGAGCAACACAACGGTTGCTTCCCCTGGTCAATGGCAAAGTGGATGGTTCCTCCAACAAAGGCTGTCCGAGTGTAGGAGTATCCCCGAATCCCGAACGCATGGTACAACAAGCTGGTGGACATGCTGTGTCTCCAATCTGAAAGGGGTAATTGACGCAACATTAGCCCTAAAACAAGCGTAATATATTACGCGACTATAGTAAATATCAGAATCTCATATGTGCGATCATGAGACGTACCTTCTACTACCCGGAGGTCTCAGACCCCGGTCTTTGATTTCGAT
>JBEKTN010000214.1:0-14579 GCA_049516015.1 Isosphaeraceae bacterium
TTTGGCGGCGGCTCTCGGGGGCGGCAACCCCGGGTGGTAGAAGGTACGTTATCAGACAAAACATATGTTTGCTTCATTTGAATATAGGTTGATTATTATATTACGCTTGTTTTGGGGCTAGTTGAAGCTCCTCGACGAGCCGCCCTGGAATGACCGAGAGATCAGCGGCCGTATCGATCTGGGCAGGTATGGTGATCCCGGTGGTTTCCCCACGGGGAGGGCGCACCGACTTGGGAGTATAATAGTCTTAAACCGCAAGCAGGTTTCATGGCGATCAATCTCCGATCAGATTCACGTGCTGAATCACTGGCGATGAACGCCTTCCCCAACGATGGGCGCGACCCTCAGATGGGTGATGGACAGGTCAATGGGCCGAGCTTGGGATTCAGGCCCGAACGTGATGACGACCTCCTTGATCCGCGTCAAACCGGGCGTGGCCGGGAGGGGGATCGGAATCTCGTGGTCCCGACCGCCCGTGTCGGCGAAGTGACAGAAGATCTCGGTCGGGATCGAACCATCAACGGCCAGGGCGCTGCCTACCGGTTTCAGGGTGATGATGGCCTGGTCAATCGGCTGGGACGAGCGATAGCGCAGGGTCAGCAGACCGCCAGACAGGTTCGCGCCCTGCGGGCTGCTCGGGACAAAGGCGATCCCGGCGTTGTTGATCCGGTCGGTCCGCGCGTGGAACGCGTTCTTCTCTCGGCTGGACTGCATGGGGCTCTGCTTGCCGTTCCAGGCGAAGATCTGGGTGCCGCTGGAGAGGAGGTCAACGCCTTCGGCGGGCTTGAAAATCTCGTCCAGCCTGGGACGAAGGCCCTTGGATTCCAGATACGCTTTCATGTGGTCCGAACCCGTCCCGAGCAGACCCAGGATCAGCGCCAGGGTGTGAGCCGTCGTCTGGAAGCGGATCACTTCCCGGTTCGCGGCCTTGAGTCCCTCCCACGGCCCGTGCTCGGTGAGCAGCCGCGCAATGAGAGGCCAGTTCGCCGCCAGGAACTGCTCGATCTTCTCAGGTGCAACCGAGTAGGCCGCGCCCAGGGTGTAGAGCGAGGCCGCGTCCGTGATCCGGGGCAGGGGGGAGACCGTGATGTCGGGGATGCCGACGCTGCCGGTGTACTGAACACCTTCGCCGCTGTACGACTCGGAAAGAAAGCCGGGAAGCTTTCTCCGCGTGGAATAATCGATCTCGACGTCCACGACGTTCTCGAGGAGCTTACGCCAGCTCGGGCGCTCCAGCTCCGTCATCGCCAGCTCGAGCCCCAGGGCCTGGAACGCCGAGCCTTCCCAGGGAGCCAGCACGTAGACCTCGCGCGCATCCCGCATCCGGTAGGGCTTCATCTTGAAGCCCAGGTTCTTGATGGCGTCGATAGGAAGACCGAATCGCGTCACGACGAACGTGGCCGGGCCGCGAAACTCGTTGACCAGGTAATCCACGTGGCCCGTCACCCATTTCCCCTGCAAGTCCACCCAGCCGAAATGCCGGTCCTTGGTAGCGTCCTGGCCGAAGTAGAACTGGCCAGCCTGCGCGTCCAAGAGCCGGGCGTATCCTTCCAGTTGATCCTCGAGGAAGCGTTCCAGCTCCCGCCGCAGCTCGGGGATTTCCGCCTGATCCTTGATACCCGGGCTCAGAAGCGCACCGATGGATTTCGCGGCGGCGGCGGAAAGGTTGGCGTTGTCGATGAACACCACCATGACCACGCGCTGGTCGAGGATGTCCATGATCTTCTGCTTCGTGGCATTGTCGCCGAAGGGAGCCAGGGGGCCGTCGAAATGGTCCCAGCCGTATTTCGCCGAGCGCACGATATCGGCTTCGAGGTCATTGCTTCGCGGGATGATCCACCCCTTGACCTCAAGCGCCTTCCAGATCGCCGCTGCTTTGTCACGGCCGAAGGTGCCCTGGAGTTTGTGCTTTTCGACGTCCACGGCCAGGGGGCCGAGGCGCTTGCCGGTGGCCAGGTCCAGGAAGTTCCCCAGCAAGTTCCCGGCGCTGAGCTTGGGGTCGCGCTGATCCTGGCGCAGGTTCTTGACCAGATGAGCCAGGTTTGCGAGTGCTTGCTTGCGGGAAAGAAAGGGGGTGTCGCAAGTGCCGGTGATGATGTTCGCGAGCAGCTCCATGTACTGGCCTATGGCGGTCAACTGGGTGAACGAGCGGAGATAAAGCCCCTTTGCCTGGTCCTGGTTCCAGCCCTCGAACGGATAGCCCGAGATGGGGTCGATCATCCGGTTCTCGGGGGCGAGGTAACGCATCGCGCTGGTCAGCAGCTCGCGCGCGTGGCGATGCTGCGGAGGGACGGTCGGGAAATGCAACTGAGTTTCCCCGGGGGAAGATTGTCCCGGTTCGTTGATGGCGGCATGGCTCATGGTGTTCACCGGAGACAATAATGCCGTGAGAACGAGGAGCAGCCCCCTTGCCGCGCAGCGCTGCTGTCTCAAGGCACGCGTCGTCCGGCTCGAGATGATTCCCATCAGCTTTATCCTCGCGGTGTCGGTGCTTGCGATTGTTCACTCGATTCCGTTGATAACTCATTTGGACTGTGCTGTGCGGAGCTTTGCCGGTTCGCGGGGCGTTCGAAGGGACTTCTCGTCGTGTCCCGCGTGAGACCGATCAGGCTCAGATCGCCGGCCGGGCCAAGGCCGGACGCAGGAACGATCTTGCCGGCCTCCAGGCGCAGCCCCAGTACGCCTTCAAGGGCCTGGCGGAACATCCAGCCCGCCGCCCCGGTATAGCCGTTCCAGATCATCCGGCCTGGGTCGAACGTCGTGACCATATCGGCGGCCTGCTTGTTCGGCTGGCCGCCGTACGTCTCGATCTCATCGGTCACGGCGTGGGGAATCGGCGAGATCTTGAGCCAGAGCCGTTGCGCGGTCTCGAGGTATTGGCGAGCCTTCTCGTGTTTGCCCTCGCTGTCGGCCCGCTCGGCCAGGATCCGCGCGGCGCCAACCAGCCACTGAACGCCATGGCAGTACATGCCGTTTTCCCGGACGCCTTCCGGATAAACACTGCTCCGGCCGAGATAGGGCTTGGTGTCCTCGCGAAGCGGGGGCCATCCGAGCAGGATCGTCTTCTCTTTTTCGAGGATGCGCAGGGCCGTCTCGAACACGATCTGCCCGCGCTGGAGGTTGATGCCCGACATGACGGCCCACGCGGCGGTGAGCGCGTCGATCTCCCAGACGCCGCTGCCCTTGACGCCGATCTCCGTGCCGTCGTCGTGTATGGCGCGAAGATAGCGGTCGCCTCTCCACGTAAGCTCGACGGCGTCTCTGAGGGCCTCCAGACGGCGAAGATAGTATTCCTGCCGGCCCGACCCCTCTTTTTTTTCGACGATGCCGGCCATCCGATCCAGGATGTAATAGAGGAAGAACCCGAGCCAGACGCTCTCACCTCGGCCCTGGCTGCCGATCTCGTCAAGTCCATCGTTCCAGTCGCCGGTTCCCATCAGCGGCAGCCCGTGCAACCCCATCCGCTGGTCGAGGACCAAGTCGATGGCTTTCATGCAGTGCCGGTAGATGGAGTCTTCTCGCGGCGATCGCAAGGGGTCGAACCCGATTCCGTGCTCGCCGGCCGGCAGCGGCTCGAACGGTTGCTCCGCCTCCAGGTAGGGGGTCATCTCGTCCAGGAGGGAGTCGTCGCCGATTGCGCCAACGTACTCGACAACTCCCCAGGCCAGCCACAGCAGGTTGTCCGAAGCGTGCGTTCGCCCGACGAATCCGGTCCGCCCGTCTTGCAAGCGATGGAACCAGTGGACAACGTCGCCCTCGGTAAACTGCTGGGAGCCGTGCAGCAGGATCTGCTTCCGCGCCACGGCAGGGTCCATCCAGATCAGGTTGACAGAGTCCTGAAGCTGATCGCGAAAGCCGTACGCCCCGCTGGCCTGATAGAACCCGCGCCGGGCCCAGATGCGTTCGGCCAGGGCCTGGTATTTCAGCCAGTCCAGGTAACGATCGAACTGCGGTTGATTGGTCTGAACCTGGAGCGTATCCATCAGGCTGAGCCACCACCGCCGGGTTTCTTCCAGGGAGGAGCGGGCTGCACCGACGTCCTGGTACTTGGCTATGACCGCTTCGGCTTCCTTCCGGTCATCGGCTTGGCCCAGGATCACGACCACCGTGTGCTCACCGTGCGCAGGAATTTCCAGGGTGGCGAGCAGCGCCGCGATCGGCCGGTCGTCCAGAAGCGGCCCGGCGTCTGGCTCGTCGCGTTCGACAAGGAGTGGATGAGCGACGCTTTGACCGGTTCCGAAGAAGCGGCCCCGGCGCGTTTCCATGAGCAAAGGCCGCTCCGAGATCGCCGCGAAAGCCGGTCCCGTGCGGTACGTGTTGCGCGGGTTATCGAAGAGGAGCGCGGGAAGTGACGGCTCGCGGCTGATCCTCAGCGGACCGGAGTGCTCGGGCTGGCCTGCGAGCACCATCTGGAAATAGGCAGCAAACCGCAACCTCCGGCCCGAGCTCGCATGGTTCCTGATCGTCAGCAGGTAGATCCCGGCGGGCTCCTGGGGAGGCACGAAGACGGTCAGCTCGGTTTCGATTGCTCCCCGCGTCATGGAGAAAGTTGCGGTGCCGTCCACGCCGAACTCGGCCTCATGAGACGCGCCGACGTCGTTGAGAGGATAATAGGTCGGCGAGTACCACTCCGGCTCGTCGGGATCGTAGAGGTAAAACGCCTCGCCGGGGATTTCTCGCGTGACGATATCCGCCCAGTCCGGAGTCAGCCGGTTCTGCTGGGAGTTGACGCTTGAGCTCGTGTGCAGCCCGCGATTGGTCACCACCGCGACGTGTCCCAGCACATTGGACATGGAGTGATCAAAAGGCCGCGGCGTGAAGGGAGTGCGGATCAACAGCTTCCGGCCATCCGCGGAGAACTCGGCGTAGGGTTGCGTGACACCGGGGGGGATCTCGCCATGTTGGATCGGCTGGACCAGTTCCTGGGGACGGGCCGTGCAGCGAGAACCGGCATCCCCTATCTTGAGACAGCGGGCAATCAGATCGATCGCCTGGCTCCTTTCCTGGACGAGCCCGATCAGCAGGCGTACCCGGGAAGAGCCCCGCGCCGGGATGGTCAGGCCGATGAGCAGGCTGCCGATCGGGTCCATGGTCGGGTGGGCCGGGGTGTCCAGAGGTTCCGAGAATGCCAGGGTTTCGAGCACGCGCGCCGTCCAGAGGCTGCGGGCGCGACCGATGAAATCGATCCGCGAGGAGAGAAAACCCTCCGGGGCGTGGTCCGAGGCAAGGACACCCATGGCCTTCGTGTGCCTGTCCCAGCTAAGCATGGCATGCAGGCCGCTTGCGTACTCGATCTCGGCGAAGAGCCGGTTGTACTGGGTATGGCTGCGGTCGGCCTCCGGGCGATTGAGAACCCATTCCAGGTAGGGAACGACCTTGAGCGATCGCGCGGAGTCAGTCAGGTTCTCCACGGTGATCGTCCAGAACTCCGCGGCGTCACCCATCCCCGGCAGGGAGATGTCGACGGTTGTTCGGAACTCGGTGGTGATGTTGCTGATCTTCAAGCTCTGGCAATCGCCCTCGAATCGCGATCTTTCGGCAAGCTCGCCGGGGACGTTGCCGACAACCGGCCAGGCGCGTGCAGGACGTCGCGCGTCCGCGGGCGCATCCACCAGGAAGAGTGCTCGTCCAGCGGGATCCAGTAAGTCGTAAGAGCGGCGGCTGAGGTCATAGTCTTGTCCCGGAATCCGGCTGACGATCGCACCGTCTCCTCTGAGCCTCACCTCGTATTCTGAGTGCTCCAGCGACAGTGACGATGGCGATGGTGATGATGATCCCCAGCGGGCTTTCAGCCAGCGAATGGTCGAGAAGAATGCCGTCAGAACGGCGATGGCCCCGGCCCCGAAAAGGAGTTTCCCGGTGAGAGGCAGCGCGGTGAGCGTGGCGAGTGATCCGCCCGGCGCACGGCTGTGAATCGCCTCGGCCGTGCTCCAGGCCTGGTCCCAGTCCTTGCCGCGGGGGATATAGAAGGGGATCAGCAGGGGGCCCCAGGTGGTGAACCGCTTGACTCCCTCGGGAATGCAACGGGCCGTCGCCGCCGGGGCAAGCAAGCGAGCCAGCCGTTGCTCGAGCTTGTCCATGCCAAGGAAGCTCAGGTTCACGAGCGTCGCCACGCGCAGCCCCATGTGGTCCAGCCAGATGAGAATCCGCACGGCGTCATAGGCGAGCAGGTTGATGAAGACGAGAAGACTCCAGGCGCGAAACGCCTCGTGGGACATCGTCAGGTCCTGGAAGGTCGCGATCACGGTGCGGATAGCGCCGTCCTGGTTGTACCACGTTGGCTCTCCCATTGGCCGCAGGAAGGAATTGATGATGGGGGACATCCAGAGGCCCCAGCGGAGGACCTGGATCATGTTCTCCCCGATCTGGACCAGGCCGTCTCTGGTGAAAAGGGTCCGGATCGGGGTCGCGTCTTTCCAGAAATAGGCCCTCATGAAGGTGCGGTTGATCGCAAAGAGCCAGGAGGCGGTGGACCAGTTGATCACTCCCGCCAGCGCTTCCATCGGCAGCAAGCTCACGCCACCCGTGACCGTTCCCAGGGTGAGATGCCCCCACTTGCTGACAAGGGGGTAGATCTCAAAGAATTCCGGCGGTCGTCCCACGGCAAGGTAGCGGTGGAACTTGGCGGCCACGACGGAAACCTGGGCGGCGTCGAGGTAAAATCCGATGGCCGCTCCGATGAAGCCACCGAGTAGCACGTGCACGAAGTAATAGCGCGAAGACTGAAGCCGGCCGTGGCCTCGCGCTGCATTCAGGCAGTCCCTGAGAACGTCGATCCCGGCGTAGGCGAGGGCACCGAAGCCAAAACCAAACCAGGCTCGTGTCGCCAGCTCTTTTTCGGGTAGGCCGAGGGCCAGGCCATATCCCAGCCCCAGCCCGATCACGATGCCCCGGAAAGCGAGAACCGGGTCCAGGTAGTTCCGCTGAAGCCTGCGGAAGAACGGCGGGCTGCCGTCGAACGTTTCAATGATCGTCTTGATCAGCGGGAAGACGATCGCCCCCAGCAGGGTAGCGGCAATCATCGGATAACCGCCGGCCATCCAGCGAATGAAAGGCAGTTCCCAGAGCAAGCCGAGTGTGTACAGGCTTCCCATGAACACCCCGCTGTAAACCATCCCCTTCTTCATCCCCGTGACGGGATGGCTGAAAGCTGAGTCCCCGGATGGGGCCTGTCCATGGATCGCGTCCATGAGCATCCCGGTCACGAGGTAGGCCTCCGCCCAAAGTCCTGCCTGCGAGAGAACGGTCGTCAGCACGGCCGCGACCAGCCGCAGCGCGATGGGCCATGCGGCCACGGTCGCTCCCGACCCGAGAGCCGCGATCGGGAAGGCCGCAACGGCGGCGATCGCAATGGCCAGCATCGAGGCATGCGCCCGGGGGGACTTGAGGAGCGAGCCTGTCGTGGTCAGACCAAGCCCCAGAGCCACGGCCTCGTTGAAGCAGAAGAGAACGAAGACCCGTCCGAGGAACTCCAGCACCGATGGTTGCGCCTCCAGCAGCCCGATGGTCAAGCCGTTCCCAAGAGACCGCGCCAGGCTGCCGGATTCGAGCAACACCAGCCCGCCCACCACGTAGGGAGTTGCGACAATCAGCGCGGCAGCAGCGGCGCCGAGGTGCCTGCCAGAGGACGCGAGCCGGTACGCGTTGGCTGCGTGATAGACCAGCAATGTGACTGCCGCGACCGTCTGGCTCAAAAGGAAGAGTTCGGACCAGGACGTTGGCACCTGGAGAATGGCCAGCGAGCTCGCGGAGGTTGCCAGCAGGCCCGATGCGAGCACGTCCTGAAACGCCTCCAGGCTGGTCAGGTGCTTGCCGGTCAACCCGATTTTCCACCACTCGGCGACAGCCGCCCCCGCGACGGCCAGGCCCAGGGGGGTCCAGCCAGTTTCCAGCCGCCCCCTGGAGCCGAGGATGAAAGTCTCGATCACGAGCAAGGCGATCAGCACAACCCCGGCGCTCCGCACAAGATCTCCCAGGAGCTGTTGCAGGCCCGCGGCTCTTGCCGGAGCCGGCCGCTCAGCCAGTGTTTTGGTTTTGAAAGATGTGTCGCCTCCCAACCGCCAGCCGCCAGTCGATCGCAGCAGGGCCGTCAGCAACCAGACCATCAGGCTTGCCAGCAGGACGCCGACGAATCTTACCCCCGTGGACAGGCTCAATTTCCGAAGCAAGGCAAGGCGCTCGAACCGGGCGTCGATCAGAATAGTGCCCGTAGCGGGTTCGCGATTACCGACGCTGTTGACCAGGAAGACGACTTCCCTCACCGCCCCGATTGCCTGCCAGTCGATGGTCTGCTCAACAGGGGCCCAGTCGGATTGGATCTCCGGAGTGATTCGCTGGATTCCCGTGGTGCCCTTGATCTCGATCGCCGCTGTGATCTGCCGAGACTGGTCGGTTTGTGTTGCCTTGACTCCCAGTCGCACCACGTCGATTTGACCCACGTGGAGGTCAGTGGGAAATGCCTTTGCATAAATCCCCGCAGCAGTGCCCGGCGGGATCATGTAATCAAGCTTGAGGATATCACCGCCGGCGTCCGGATCAGTTACCCGGGTGACGGCTGCATGCGCGGCACCGACGTTGAACGTCCCCTGCTCGGCGGCTGCCGAGAGGCGAATGGAGCCGTCTTCCACGGCAGCGGACAGATTTGCATTTACGACGACCAGGATGCCCAGAAACGCCGCCACTGCGAGCACCGGGCGACGGGGAACGGGACGAGAGTGTCCCCGTCGTTGCTCATCCATGCCCCGTTTCTCCCTCAACCGAGACAATCCGTTCCAAGTCGAAAAGATCAGTGATGGTCGCCGCCGGCGAGCTCACGCACGATCGCGCCCACGAAGGCTCGCGCATCGCCGAAGAGCATCAGGGTCCTGTCGAGATAGTAAAGAGGGTTGTCTATGCCTGCAAATCCCGGGCTCATGCCGCGCTTGATCACCATCACGGTGCGAGCTTTGTCCACATCGAGGATCGGCATACCGTAGATCGGGCTCGAGGCATCGTTACGCGCGGCCGGGTTAGTCACATCATTGGCGCCGATCACCAGCGCGACGTCGGTCTGGGGAAAGTCGCCGTTGATGTCTTCCATGCCCAGCAGGTGATCGTAGGGAATGTCCGCCTCGGCAAGCAGGACATTCATGTGTCCGGGCATCCGTCCAGCCACGGGATGGATGGCAAATTTGACATCGACCCCTCGCCGGGTCAGCGCATCGAAGAGCTCCCGCACTTTGTGCTGCGCCTGTGCGACGGCCATGCCGTAACCCGGCACGATCACCACCTTGCTGGCGGCGGCCAGGATTGCCGCGGCCTCATCGGCAGTTGCGCTTCTTACCGGGCGCGCCTGCTGAGTTCCGGCAGCTCCCGCCTGTGCTTGACCGAAGGCCCCAAAAAGCACGTTGCTGAACGATCGGTTCATCGCCTTGGACATGTTCACGGAGAGGATGAGACCCGATGCTCCGTCAAGTGCTCCGGCAATGATCAGCAACTTGCTGTTCAGGACGAACCCCATCGCGGCGGCGGACAGCCCGGCGTATGAGTTGAGCAGCGAGATCACAGTCGGCATATCGGCGCCGCCGATCGGGATGATCATCAGCACGCCGAAAAGTAGGCCGATCACCACGATCACGGGGAAAAGCCAGGTCTGACCTGGACTCACGACCAAGTAGGCGGCAAGCGCTATGGCAAGAGCGAGGATACCGAGGTTGACGAGATTCTGTCCCCGGAACGTGATCGGCCTTTGCGGCAGGACCTCTTGCAATTTCCCCGCGGCCATCAGGCTACCCGTGACTGTGAGCGAGCCAAGGATGACCTCCAGCCCCAACACCACCATCATGAAACGGTCCACCTGCGGCGCATGCAGATAGTATTCCGCCGTACCGACAAGCGTGACGCAGAGCGCGCCAAACGCGTGGCTCAGCGCGGTTCGCTGGGGCACGGCCGTCATCTGCACCATGCCGAGCGGTACACCGATGATCGTGCCGAGCACCAGCGCGATAGCAATCCACGTGTAGTCGACAATACCGTGATGGAACAGCGTTCCAGCGATGGCCAGCAGCATCCCCAGTTCTCCGGCGCGGACGCCGCGCCGCGCCGTGCTCGGCGAGCTCATCCATTTCAAGGCGAGAATGAACAGGGCCGTGGCGACGAGGTAAGCCAGTTCGATGATGTATTCGCTGCTGATCATTGCTGTCCTTATTTCTTGGCGCCGCTCGCCTTGAACATTCTGAGCATCCGATCCGTGATCACGAACCCGCCCACGACGTTGCTCATCGCGGCGACGATCGCAATGGTGCCGAAGACCGTCGCGAGCGTGCTCTTGCCCTCACCGACAAGGATAATCGCTCCGACAATGGCGATTGCGTCCAGCGCGTTGGTCAGCGACATCAGTGGTGTATGAAGCAGCGGAGAGACCCGGCGAATCACCTCGAAGCCGATGAACGCGGCCAGCATGAATACATAAAGGCTGGTCATTATATCAATGTTCATTGACCATCTCCCCTGCCGTCCGTCGGGATCGCCGGCAGCGCGAAGAACTCGCGCACCCGGGCGTTGACCACCTCGCCCCCATGGGTCAGCAGCGTGTCGCGGACGATGTCGTCATTCAGATCGAGTTGCGGTTTCCCATCCTTCACGATATGAAGCAGGAACGCGCTCAAGTTTCGAGCGTACATCTGGCTGGCATGGTACGGCACCGAGCTGGCAAGGTTGAACCAGCCAATAAGGGTAACGCCGTGCTCGACCACGCGCTCACCGGGCCGGGTCAGCTCGCAGTTGCCCCCGCGTTCCGCGGCCAGATCGACGATCACCGAACCCGGTGCCATGTGTTCTACCATCTCTCTGGTGACCAGCACCGGTGATTTCTTGCCGGGAACCACCGCGGCCGTGATGACGATGTCGCTCTCCGCCACGACCCGCCCCAGCAATTCGCGCTGGCGCTGGTAGAAGGCCTCGTCCTGCGCCCGCGCGTAACCGCGTGCGTCTTCCGCGTCCTTGACCTCGACGGGAAGCTCGACAAATCGCCCACCGAGGCTTTGTACCTGCTCCTTGGCGGCTGGCCGCAAGTCGTACGCCGAGGTAACCGCACCGAGCCGGCGTGCTGTGGCGATGGCCTGGAGTCCAGCCACGCCGGCCCCGATCACCAGGACCCGCGCCGGGGTAATCGTGCCCGCCGCCGTGGTCAGCATGGGAAATAACCGCGGCAATGCGTCAGCGGCCAGGATGACCGCCTTGTAGCCGCAGATCGTCGCCATCGACGACAGCGCGTCCATGCTCTGTGCGCGGGTGGTCCGCGGTATCAGCTCGACAGCGAAGGACGAGACGCCCTGACTCGCGATGGCCTGGATCGTCTCGATCGACCCCAAAGGTCGCAGGAACCCGATCAACATCTGACCCTGGCGTAGAAGAGGAATATCCTCGTTGCCGGTCCGGTCGTTCGAGCCAGGGCACAAGACCTGGACGATCACGTCCGCAGCGCCGAAAACGGTAGCGCGTTCTGGAAGAACTTGCGCTCCCCGGGCGCTATACTCGGCGTCTGGATAGCCCGCTTCGGTACCGGCACCAGACTCGACGATTACCTGCAGACCCGCTTTCAAGAGGCCTGGAATCACTGCGGGAACCAGCGCCACGCGGCGCTCACCGGGGTAGTTCTCTCGAGGCACTCCGACAATCATGACTACTCCCCGGCCAGGATAATCCAGGCTCCAGGAGGCCGCGCGGACTCTCTCCGATTGCACTTCGCAACGTCCCCGACTGGGTGCGCTGTGGGATCAGGCCTTTGCATCGCGCATCTCGGGAGTCCCGAGGATGAGTCACAATGGGCCACCCAACTTGCCGAGTCTACCGTTGAAGTGCCCGTGTTGAAATGGTCCCGCGAGATTTCCGATAGAACCCGCACGCCTTAGCTTGAACGAACATAAACCTCATTATCAGACGGTGTTGGCTTCCTCGCCCCGCAGTTCACAGGCGGCTCGATGGAAGTGAGAGCCAGGGCGGCCACCCACTGTCTGGCACCCGGGAAAGCTGGTTGGGTTGGCGCCCAACATCCAGGTAGCCACTGTTCTCCCGCCCCACGCTTCACGCCTCCCGCTCCCGCCCCACGCTCCACGCCAGACCAGCGTGGTCAGGTCGTGCGCAGAGCCTCCCCCGCTCGCTACTGCCTGCCACCGACTGCCGAATTGGCAAAGACCGTACGGGACCCGATCTCGACGGGCGGTCCGTCTTTGTCAGTATGTCACCGAAGTTCAGTATGTTACCGAACCAGGCAGTTTCTTCGGACAAATCCATCCGTTTCTCTCGGCTTGCCGCCGCCCGACCGTAGACCATTCTCTCGCGGCCGGAGGTGTTCAACGCCAGGGAGCGGAGGGGGGAGCGGACGAGGCCACCTAATTTCCGGTAGCTGGGAAACGTGGATGGCCCCTGTCCCGAGTCCCTCATCAGCCTGGGTTTTTAATCGTTTTACGCCTTTAGGCGTCTGGCGATTAAAAACGGGGTTAAACAAGGTCATGGGACGCAATCTAATCGCTTGTGTATCAAAGACTTGTGGCCATCGGCAAGCCGATCCGCCCTGACGGCCATTTCGCTCTTATGGGCGACCATTTCGCTCTTATGAGCGGCCATTTCGCTCTTTTGAGCGACCAGGGGGACCGCGACGCACTGGAAAACCGACCATTCCAAGTCTCGTGCAAACACTTCGTGGTCCCAAGCACCATGTGCCCGCACGCCCACCTTGCCCGCAGTCCAGTGGGACTTGCAGACAAGGTCTGGCTGGAAGCCGTGGGCCGCGAGCCAGGCGAGAACAGCCCGTGGTATCGCACGCACGTTCTGGCGCAGCGGCCCAAACTGGCCACCGAGACATTGATCCCGCAGGAGTGGCTGAATCTTGCGCTCAGCGACGCCACCGCGGCCGCTGTGCAGACGCTCCGAGCTGGCGCGCCGATCGGCAAGCTCCGTCTTGGATGTGACTTTAGGCCAATTCCCTCACAGAAGGCCGACTCCAAGCCCTTACCAGACAACAACTTCAAGCACGAGCCACCCATATTCGCGAGCGGCGGTGGGGGCCACCCGCTCTCGGGCACTCCGAAAACGTGGTTGCTCCTTCGACTTCGTGATCGTTCTTGCTTGCCCTCACTCTCCAAAAACTGACCCGTTCGGGGTGACGGGACGCAAGGGCGCCTGAGCCCGTAGCATGGTCCGATCGGGGTCCCGACCCGCGGTGAGGGGATTCGACCCGCCGCGGACCCGTCCCCTCGCGCCCGAAGGGGATTGGGCCCTCGGGACTCGAGGGACGCGCCGGTGGTCAAGAAGTCGTTTTGCACTCGAAGCGCACGAGCTTGCACGCCACTCGAACTCGGGACTAAATTGAGACAGGCGGGATTCGATGGCCCGGGGCCCGTCCTCCAGAGTGAATCCGGGCCCGAGAGCGAGATGGGAGGCTCGCAGTGAGCCTGTTTCGGAGCAAGCCACGCCTGGGACTACTGCTGCTCGGCTCCTGGCTCATCGCGACGGGGATCCTCCATCTGGTCCCCCGGATCAGTTTCTCCGGCAGCGGCGAGATCTTGGCGGGGCTCGCCATCGCGGCCGGCGTCCTGCTCGTGCTGGAGCGCTAGCGGCGGGCGGGACACGTGAGCGATCCCCTGGATCGACCGGGGGCCCGCCAGCCGCCGGGTGGGGTAAACGGACCGGGCAGGTCGTCGACCAGGTGACGCTCACTCGTCGTCCAGGGTCAGCGGTTCGGGGCAGAGCGGGTCCGTTCACCAGGCGTACTACTCGCTCGCGAGGCGAGTCGAGACCTGCACCATCCGGCTCACCGTGGCCGAGACCATCGAGACGGTGACCATGGCTGTCGCGATCGACACGGGCGTCGGTTTCCCCCCCGGTCTGCGCCGTCGAATCCTTCCGGCTCCGGTGTCGCGACGGGCGGTCATTGGTGCAGGGCCACGGTGAGCTTGGCGGCCGGTCAGGCGTTGGCCACGCGTAGGGCCTCGGCATCTTCCTTCTCGAGGGGCGCCCAGACGACTCCGCATCCAATTTGAGGGCGCCATCTATCTCGTGATGACTAGTGCGAGCCCGTCCCCAACTAGCCGATCAACTCCAGTAGCTCATGGCACAGATCGAGCCGGAAACCAGAAACCAAGTCTGACACCCAGAACACGACAGACCACGAAATGGCACAGATCGAGCCGGAAACCAGAAACCAAGTCTGACACCCAGAACACTTCTGGTGTCGGCCCCTGCCGCATGGCACTGATTACGATAATCACGGCGCCGAGGTACACCTTTCGGCCGAGGAAGCGTACCGACGGCGGTGTCACTCTCTTCCTGCAACCGTCGCGATCGCAGCAGAAGCTCAGCCTGCCCCGGTATGGCTCGGGGAGCTGGACCGGAGTGCCCCGGGGCTTCCGGAGGTAGTTGGCGCAGTGCAGGCGTCCGCCGCACGGACACGCCTTCTTGCGAGCCGTCTCCGCAAGATCTTGGTCGATTGTAAGAAGGAACGACCAGAATCTGGCGGCGTGAGGCAAATCGTGATACATGTCGGGTACTCCGCGTTTTGTCACACTCTACGGAGTACACCCCTCGGGAACCTCGATCCA
>JBEKTN010000215.1:0-14440 GCA_049516015.1 Isosphaeraceae bacterium
CCCTGACCTTTGCCGCTGTCCCTGGCATTCGTCACCTCCTTGGCCTCACAATCGAGGGTTTGGGAGGTATACGCGAATTCCCGACTTCTTGAAACCCCGTTTCCGTGTTGTGGAACTAGGGCGTGCGCTAGCAGAGCGACCACCTCGTCGCGCACCACTGGTGGCCGGAGATCGATACTGCCGTTCTGATTGGCTGATCCAACGAACCCGGCCTCTCGAAGAACGAGTCGCAGTCCCTGCGCCCATCGCGACCTGGTTTCGTCTGTCCATTTGGCAACTTCTGATCTGGTTTCGGCGGCTCGATTCAGGAAATAACGGATGTCGTCTGCGGAAAGCAGTCTGGAGCCGGTTCCCGCCACTCCGGGCAAGATAAGCGTTCGGAAGGCGTCGCCCAGAGCGATGTCTTCGAGTACGGCAAGGAGGAAGAGCAACTGGGCCTTCGCGGCCGTGGGGACTTTGGCATCCGCGGCTAGGAAGCGGCTGATGGCGATTGGGCGATCCAGCGGCGGTGCGGCATGGACGACTCTCCGCTCGACGGCCCTGATTAACTTCAAGATCCGCGACCGGCTTCCCTTGCCTAACAGATTTTCTTTTAAGGCTTTAGATCGAACCTCGTCCCAATCCTTGGTTGCCGAATACGCGGCACAGAGAGCGATTGTATCCTCGACCGCGAGGCCGGTTTCCGTAAGCCGAGCTTGATATCTCGCCTCCCTAGCAGTCTCATGCATTCTCACAATCCACTGCTCTAGAATGAGCTTGCACGGCCCGCAGTAACAGCAGTTCGCTAAGAACGTCTCGCCACGAGTCTACCAGGGTTACACCGACCAGGCGAGATTCACGAATCCTCCTCGCACAAAAGGGGAGGGCAGCCAATGCGGCTGATGGCCATCCGGCAGGCAGGTGTGAAGCCACTGGCGTTGAGCGTCTCCGGCCGCGAGAGAATGTTCAGCGGTTCGGCGGCGGCGAGCGAGGAGAAACGGATGGATTTGTCCGAAGAAACTGCCTGTTTCGGTAACATGCTGAATTTTGGTGACATACTGAATATGGACGGACCGCTCGTCGAGATCGGGCCCCGTTCGGTCTTTGGCAATTCGGCTGTCGGTGGATGGCAGTAGCCAGCGCGGGAGGGTCTGTGTCCGGCCTGAACCCGCTGGTCTGGGCGGGTCGGCGTGGAGCGAAAGAACAGTGGTCAGTGGCATGAGAACAGTGGCCAGTGGCCAGTAGTCAGTGGCCAGTGAATGCGATGAGAGGGAACTGGCGGTCAGAGAAAAGCGCCAAAACGAAGCCAATTTGCCCGCGGTGTTAATCATTGGCATGTTGTGACTTAGGACGAACGAAGGCGGAATAGAGCCGGGAAAACAAAGCCAATTTCCGGCCGGCGGCACAAGGCTCTGGAGAGTCTCGCCGACCGCAGAACCGTGGTGCGAAACTGCAAAACCTCTACTAATCTCTACCGGACGTCCGTTCAGTACTGATGAGAGAGGATCTTGTAGAAGCTCATGTTGGTGCCACAAAGTGTGCGCCCCCTCCCATGCGTTCCCTTGAACCAAGGCGATCCGCCGTGCTTATCTCCGGCTGGGCCACTGGGCCCCCGGCAGGGGTGGGCTACGGGCTCGGTCCGTTTCTGGCTGCTTGAACTCCCCGTTCTCTAGACATTTCTAGACATTTTACGGTCCATCTGTTCGGGCCATGGATGCCCAGCTCAATGCGCTGCCAACACTTCCTGCGGTCAGCCGAACGGCGGGGTCTGGCGACCCTCGCCGAACAAAGTTCACTCGCCACTCGCCACTTCCGCTTCAGCGCGGCACCGACGGCGGACCCCGGCGGTTCACTGCGAGCCTGCTCAACGTTTCGAGAAGGCGGTTTGGAGGGCCCGCGGGAGTGGAACGACAATCGCCCGGTGAGCCGGGCCCCCGCAGGGGTAGGTCGCTGATTGCGACTTGATTCGCGAGTCCTTCGAGAAGCAACCTGTCCGCACCGTGGCTGAAGCCTGCAAACGTCGCGCCCTTTACGGCCGCTACCAGCCGACCTTCGCTCAGTTTCAAGCTGCCATCCAAGAGCTTCTCGACGGTCTTTCAACCACTCACGCCGAAAAGCTCAAGTCGCTGATGACGCTCAAGTTCCAGCGATTCGAAGATGTTTCGCTCATGGCCGCGTAAGGTATAGTTTTCCCCTGAAGGGTAGCACTCCGGCTCAGCGTTTCGTCGTTCCTGCGGATGTGGCGATGCGGTCCTTTGCCGGCCCGTTTTCGGATTCGAGGCGGGATCGGACCGAGATGAGATACACGGTGCCCGGCTTGGTGGCGACGGCGAGCAGACCTCGCTCGGCGGAGAATGAGAGGCCGGTGGGCCGGGTGCCTCCCAGGTTGAGCGGGCCCTTCAAGGGGAACTGGCCGAGGGTCTGGACGGGACTGGCCTGGGCCAATTCCAAGGCGGAATCGTCGGGGCGGGTGTAAACGAGATAGGCGACGGCAGGTGAGCCTGAGGAGTCAGCGACCGAGGTACGGCAACCGGGACGCGGGTACGGAAACCGGCCGCGCATCGCCCGCAAAGATCGCAGCCATCGGCCAGATCGGTTTCCTCGAGCACTTCCCCGGCCAACTGAGCTATGCGCCCTGGCGTACGACTCTCGACCTAATCCCTTCTCGTGACGCAGTTTGCGGATTAACCTCTTTCTCAGGACCCCTCGCAAACGGTATCAAAATTCCATAGAATTCTATGGTAATCGACCCGCAAACGGTATGCAAGACGGTATAGTAATAAGCATCGACGCGGGCGAAAACAACCAGAAGACTGCCGTGTCCTGAGTCAACAGCGTGCTGACAGTTCGCCGGGCCGCTCAGCTCTTGAACGCCTAGGAGTGTGTCCGAGAATTAACCCTTTTTAGGATAATGACTTACGGAATTCGCCGTCAGGCAAAAAGTGCGGAATCCCCGAAAAACGAAAAAACGCTCTTCGGCTGATCGACGTAAGTCCTTATCTGCCTTCACTTGTTTCTCGGACAGGCTCCTAGCGCCAAGAGGACGATCTCATGGCACGCAAACGGAAGCCGCCCGACAAAGAGAAATTGACCTGGGATGAGATCAACGCCGGCCGGAAGAAGCCGACGCGAGCGAAGAAGAAGAAAAAGCGAGGCGAGGACTTTGAGCGCGCAGTTCACGCCTTCGCGAGCAACTTAGATCCTAACGCAGAAGTACTCTTTAACCATAAGGTAAAGGATGTTGACACCGGGGAGCTTCGCCAGTGCGATGTGTGGATCAACGGACTGTTCGGCGGCCACTTGCCTTTCTCATTTCTGGTCAGCTGTAAAGATCACAAGCGCAAACTACACGTCGGAGACATCGATACCTTTATCGGCGAAGTTCACTCGACCAATGCGGACATGGGTGTCATCTTCAGCAAAGGCGGGTTCAATGACCACGCGATAAGAAAAGCTCGGATAAATAGGATTTCCTGTTGCCGACTGTTCAGCAACGAGTCATTCGAGATTACTCCATCCGCCTTTCTCTCGATATTTCATTGTGTATCCGTTGTTGCAGTTAGACTTATTCATATCCCTAGGGAGTTAAAACTACGGACATGGAACGATCTCTTCGACTCCCGCGTAGAATACGAAGAAGGAACACGCACGATAGGTGAATTCATCGCAAAGGCATTCCATCAGGCAGAGAAGCATTCTCTCTCTAGTAATCCAACTGGCTTCCCTCCGGTTGTCACCATCGACGCCGAGACTTCTCGAGAGCATGACGGGATGATGTACAGATTCCAAGTGACTTGCGGGTGGAGCAAGTTCAGGGCGAAGGACAAGGCCATATTGGCTAGCGGCTCCTACAACATTCGCAATAACTTGTTCGCTGGACATCTGGTAGGTCCGCCGATCAATGTCCAGAGCGGCGAACTTGGTCCTGGATGGGAAGAGATCGCGGACGCAGATCTGGGTGAAAGTACGATCAAACTTGTTAGCATCAATAGTGAACCGACTGTGACTTCTGTGATAGAAGCCTTAAAAAGAGAACTCGGGGAGCAGCCATTGCCCCCTGACGACCCAAGCCACGAGGACCCACCCTGCCGCACATGAGCTTTTTCGATATCGTGTGCAACGAGTGCGGACTCCACGCCAAGGTAGCCGAGCAAGGCAACGCCGCACTCAAGTTCCCGTGCGCTGCCTGCGGAACGATTCTCCAAGCACCCGGTAATAAGCCCCCCGAAGTTCCAGAAGGAGGAAAGCACACAGTCAGAGTATTGCCGCCCTATATCCCGAAACACCCCGAGCGGGCGACCTCGAAGTCGAACAGGGAAAGCGGCAGCCTCGAGATCGACGGCCACATCTACACGCTTCAGTGCGGCCCCGAACAGGTGAAGACCCATCTGGAGGAGATCCGCAAGAGCATCGCCAACGGGACCTTTCGCGGATTCGGACGCGCCACGCCATTGCCCGACCCCGCCCCCGGGATCAATCGACTCCTCAGCCGATGGCAGATGTCCAATGCCACGGCCAAGCAACTCCGCCAGCGTTTTGACGCTTTCTTGACGGAGCTTGGAGCACGGCCAATATCCCGACGTGAATACGACTTCGAGCTTGACACGCCGCTCGGCTTGCTCTGGATCGGCCGCCCCACCTACGACTTCGGTTTCATCATGGCGCGGTTTGCAGAGCCCCGACGAACGAACAGGAAACTTGCCATCCCCTGCAAGAAGCCATCAGGCAATTGGAACTCGCAGCCCGAAGACGGAACCCCGGCGGATATGATTGAAGCGTTCGAGGCCAACCTCAGGCAGCTCATGGCGATTCCCCGCACATAGGCCCCACCCTGCCCGCATGATGCCAAAGCAGCCAAGCGTCTTGAGCCCTTGGCCGCTTGAGTTTTCGGCCCCCACCGCCGTCCCAGCTTGACCGCAACCGATGCCATGCACTCGACCCCCGCCAGGAACGCTCAGAACGACCCAGGACGAACGCTCAGACCGCCAAGGCAATCCCCCCCCCCCCGGCCCCTTGCCCGTCGCCCCGTCTGACTCAAGCTGGTGCGTCCTTGAAGGTATCCAGAAGATTTCAGCCCATGAGATTGTGGTGTCAGTTCTTTTTTCGTTGAAAAAAGAACTGACACCAATAATCTCCCGGATCTCACTGTGTCTCCCCGCCTCCCACGTTCTCCTGCCGGTCTGGGGAGGCCGCGATTCCATGAGTGTAGATTGCGAAACCCATGTTGATCGTCTGTCTTCTCTCGGGTGGTCGCTGCACCACCTCAGGGAACGGCTCCGGTATCAGGTCGTGAAGCCCGAGAAATCGAGCGGGCTCGCGTTGAACTACTTCACGCAACCCTCTCTCCAGATCGTGTCTATCAAGGAGAAGATAAGGGATATTGGTCCCGATTCCGTCCCGAATACGATCTTGAACGTCCTGGGGATAATGGCTGACCTGCGATGCGAGAACAGCGAGGCTACCGCCGCACAGCCTGGCAACTCTTGCAGTTTCAAGAAACTGGCTAACAACTTCATTCCAGACTTTATCTCCTGGCCCGGCGGACGCCAAGCGCTTGCACTCACAGAACACGAGATGCCCGTCACAAGAGGCGAGTATATCGATGTCTCCTACTTTGTCGCCGCCCTTGTACTTCACCCCGGGGAGCCACAGGAACCCCGAATGAGCCATGTTTCTGAGGAAACAGCCTGTAAGAACAACGGGGACGATTCCTTCCTTCAGCGCGTGCCGAACCGTTCGGCGAAGAGAGTAGCCGAGCGGTACCTGCTCCGACAATCTAATAATGTTCCCGCAGCCTGGGCAGAGGATCCTCCCTTGGATGTTCAGTCGAGGCTTGTAGAAGGTTCGCATGCATCGCGCGCACGGACCGATTTTCCACTTTCGGCTGAGAACGTGCCGATTTGCCCAGAACTCCAGGACTGACGCCAGCTTTAGATCCTCGGGGGTTTGGCTCTTGGCATACTTGGCGAATCGGCGTCGCGTGATTCGTCGGATTCTCTCTGACTGAGTGCCGGGCCAGGACTCGATCTTCTCCAAATAACTCTTACCTGGGACGACTCCCTTTTCAAGTTGGAATTCCGATTTGATCTGACTGAGTGTTTTTGGCCTTTCTTCAAGAGAAGCGAGGATCAGGCCGGACTTGCCTCTGAATGCCTTTGCTGCTGTGTAAACATTCCCAAACTTTTGAATGACTGGAAGATAACAGCTTCGTTTCTCGTCCGGGATGGGCTCTAAACCATGTTCTCGCAGAATCTCTTCCAGGATCTCATCCCCGCTTGGCAGGTGGAGGTCGATGACTTCCTTGCCGCCAGAGCACCGCAGGTTGATCGATTCGGGGCCCTGACCAGCCCTTGGGATTACCGATAGATAGATTTGGGGGGGGCATGGTCCGTTTTGGAGCTCGAACACGACGGGGCTAGGGGGCAGCTCCAATTCCTCTACCGCACGGCCTGTCCTGACGTCTTTGAGTAGGTCAACTAACCATGCACGCGGAGAGCCTAGGTTCTCGAATGCCTTTGGCTTGGGAGGCTGCATCGTCAGTTTACGTCCGGTGACGTCGACCGGCCAAGTACATTCGTACTCAAATGGGATGATGACAGGCAGACGGTTCCTTGGTGGATCATAAGTGACCGATTCTATCGGCGTTCCGACTAATGTAGCCTGGAATTGTTCCGCAAACAGACGGCACTTGGACTCTGCCACGGTCTGAGAAGTTACAAGGCAGTAGTTTGGCCGAGGGCCGTAGGGCAGGAAAGCTAGCAGCCACTCTCTCAGTCTGTTCAGAACGCCGGGGTCGGTTGCTCCGTCTATGGGAATGGGAATGATCCACGCCGGAAGGTCTGTTTCACTGGCAGATCGAAGGTTCCAGAATAGTGCCATATCGGGAACAAGCGAGTTGACCAGGACGACGGTGGGCGAAAGAGGTGCGGTTCTCCAGTATAGCGAACTTAGCTCGTGGCCAGTAATGTCGAGCCACGACCGATGTCGCCTTTCCATGAATTCGGCCACTAGCCCGATAAACTCTTCCGTGGTCGACCTGTCGAATTTGCAGTCCCAGGAGCAGAACTCGTCGCGGAGATTCTCGTGGTGTAAACCAAAAGTTGCTGCACAATAGGTGGAGAATGGCGACGAATCGGCCGCCGAGACAACGCCAAGAGGACGCCACCTATTGCCTATTCGATCTCGTGTCTGGAACATATGAATCAAGGCATCATCGACCAGATAGTACTCCTCGAAGTGGGTACTCCCAAGGTTCTCGACGAACTCTGGCAGTAACCGTCCATACCGGCGTGACTGGCATGCTTGGCGGACCGCAGTCGACCAACAACCGTCGTCGAGGCCGATTCCATACACGAACTCTGGTCGCGATTCACTAAGGCGGAACTTTGTCAGTGCGTCCGGAGCCTTGGGATCGACCACCAGCAGTTGGCCGAAGCGTCCGCCCCAGATCGCGCTAAAGAAGTCGATCGAGAGGAGCAGGTCCTCCTCGACCGCCTCTTGGCTGATGAGAACACAAATCCTCGGAGGACGAACTCGCACGATTAAGATTCGTTGACTCATGGGACCCCAGGTTCCCCCCATTCAGTGGCCTGTCGATCATAGCGGACAGCAGGCTTTGCGGTGCCTCCGATGTGCCGCTGCTTGTTTCACGCCGCCCAGTTTCGGCAAAGCAGCTCTGCTTGCTCGAGGACTGTCTGCGTTGCCTTCTCCTGCTTGTCTGGCGGATACCCGTACTTCCGCAGTAACCGCCTCACGATCGTGCGCATCTTGGCGCGGGCGCTTTCTTTCACGGCCCAGTCGATGGTGACATTGTTCCGCACGGACTCGACCAGCTCGCGGGCGATGGTGCGGAGGGTCTCATCACCCAAGACCTTGACGGCGCTGTCGTTGACTTCCAGGGCGTCGTAGAAGGCCAGCTCGTCGTCGGTCAGGCCCAGGTTCTCGCCCCGTTTGTGGGCCTCCCGCATCTCGCGGGCCAGCTCGATCAGACGGGCGATCACCTCGGCGGTCTCGATCGAGCGGTTCTGGTAGAGCTTGATCGTCTTCTCCAGCATCTCCAGGAACGAGCGGGCCTCGACCACGTTCTTGCGGGAGCGGGCCTTGATCTCGTCGTTGAGGAGCTTGCGGAGCAGCTCCAAGGCCAGGTTCTTGTGCGGCAGGCCGCTCACCTCGGCCAGGAACTCGTCGGAGAGGATCGAGATTTCGGGTTTCTTCAGGCCGGCGTCGGCGAAGATGTCAATCACGCGGTCGGTGGCGATCGCCTTGGAAACGAGCTGGCGGATCGCGTGATCCAGGTCCTCGGGCGACTTGGCCCCGATACCCGAGTACTTGACCAGCCCGGCCCGTACGGCCTGGAAGAAGCCGACCTCGTCGCGGATTCTCAGGGCTTCGTCGTCGGGGACAGCCAGGGCGAACGCCTTGGAGAGCAGGCTGACCTCGTTGATGAACCGGGCGGCAAGGCTGCTGGACTGGTCGGTCTTGCCCTCCTGATGGTCCTTCTCGTGGATGTGGTTCATCGTGGCGCTGATGACGCCGATCCGAGCGGCGGGGTTGTCGCTGAAGATGGCCGAGTAGTCGAAACCGTGAAGCATGGCCGCGATGACCTCGTGCTTCTCCAACATCTTGGCGACTGCCTCGGCCTTGTCGATGCCCACCTCGTCGCGGTCGCCTCCGGTGTAGTGCGACAGGGCCTTCTTGAGCTGGTCGGCCAGGCCCAGGTAATCGACCACCAAGCCGCCGGGCTTGTCCCTGAACACGCGGTTGACCCGGGCGATCGCCTGCATCAGTCCGTGGCCGCGCATCGGCTTGTCGGCGTACATCGTGTGCAAGCAGGGGGCGTCGAAGCCGGTCAACCACATGTCCCGGACGATCACCAGCTTGAGCGGGTTGTCGGGGTCCTTGAACCGCTTGGCCAGGGCCTCGCGCCGGGGCTTATTGCGGATGTGCTGCTGCCAATCGAGCGGGTCGGCGGCGGAGCCGGTCATGACGATCTTGATCGCCCCCCGGGCGTCGTCTTCCTCGTGCCAGTGAGGACGTAGCTTGATGATCTGGTCGTAAAGGTCGATGCAGATCCGCCGGCTCATGCAGACGATCATCGCCTTGCCATCGAGCGCGGTGAGCCGTTGTTCGAAGTGTTGGACCAAGTCCTCGGCCACGAGCTTGACTCGCTTCTCGGCACCGACCAGGGCTTCCAGCCGTGCCCACTTGCTCTTGAGCTTCTCCTTCTTGTCGAGCTCCTCCCCCTCGGTCACCTCCTCGAAGCTGTCGTCCAGCGTGGGCCGCTCGTCCTCGTCCAGCTCGATCCTGGCGAGCCGGCCCTCGTAGTAGATCCGGACGGTTGCACCGTCCTCGACGGCCCGTTGGATGTCGTACACGTCGATGTAGTCGCCGAAGACGGCCTTCGTGTTCTTGTCCGTCAGCTCAATGGGCGTGCCGGTGAAGCCGATGAACGACGCATTCGGCAGGGCGTCTCGCATGTGCCGGGCAAAACCGTCGATGAAGTCATACTGACTCCGATGCGCCTCGTCGGCCACGACAACGATGTTTCGGCGGTCGGAAAGCTGGGGATACTTGCCCCCCTTGGTCTCGGGCAGGAACTTCTGGATCGTTGTGAAGATCACACCGCCGGAGGCGACCTTGAGCAGTTCTATGACCTGGTCGCGGTCCTCGGCCTGGGTAGGTGCTTGCCTCAGCAGCTCGTGGCAGGCGGAGAAGGTGCCGAAGAGCTGGTTGTCGAGGTCGTTGCGGTCCGTCAGGACGACGAGCGTCGGGTTGGCCATGGCCGGGTGGGCGATGATTTTGCCGGCGTAAAAGGCCATCGTCAGGCTCTTGCCGCTCCCTTGCGTGTGCCAGATCACCCCGACCCGCTTGTCGCCCTGGGGCGAGGCGGACCGGACTGTGCAGACGACAGCCTTGTTGACGGCGTGGTACTGGTGATAGCCGGCCAGTTTCTTCCGGACGGTCGGCCCGTCCACCTCGAAGACGACGAAGTGGCGGACGAGGTCCAGGAACCGCTTCCGGTCGAAGATCCCCTTGAGCAGGACTTCGAGGTGGGGCGTGTGTGGCGGGGCGACGTCGAAGCCGTGGATCGTCCGCCAGGGCATGAACCGCTCCCAGTCCGCTGTGATCGTCCCGACCCGGGCGTCCAGGCCGTCGGAGATAACCATCACCTCGTTGAAGGCGAACAGGCCGGGGATGTCCTTCTTGTAGGTCTGGAGCTGGTTGAAGGCCGCCTTGACCGTGGCATTCTCGTCGCCGGGGTTTTTCAGCTCCAGCACGGCCAAGGGGATACCGTTGACGAAGACGACCAGGTCGGCGCGGCGGTTGTGCCTGTTCTCGATGACCGTGAACTGGTTGACCACAATCCATTCGTTCCGGTCCGGGTGTGCGAAGTCGAACAACGTGACCTTGTCTCCAGCGATCGAGCCGTCCGGACGCCGGTACTCGACATCCACGCCATCGGTTAGCAGCCGGTGGAACCGGCGGTTGTTTTCGACCAGGCTCGGCGTCTCGGTGCGGATGATCTTGCGGAAGGCTTCCTCGCGGGCCTGCTCGGGGACGTTCGGGTTGAACCGTTCCAGGGCAGCTCTCAGGCGATCTCCGAGCACGACCTCCCCGAAGTCCGACCGCTCTGCCGAAGGCTCGCCTGGGGCGATCTCCGGCCCTTGGAGGACGGAATAGCCCAGGGCCTCGAACCAGTCGAGGGCGGCGTCTTCGACGGTGGATTCCGCGATGCTCTTGGGCATGGAAACGCCCCGGGCTCTTCGGGCCCAACCGCAGTCGAATCAGGATTCCGTCAACACCTCGAAGGCTTGCGAATCGGATAGTTCGAAGTGCTTGGCTCGTGCCTCATAGTGAATGATGCCGGTAACAGCGACCCGGTGGCCATCCCGGTGCGCATCGCAAGCCCGCCTGTAGTCATCCTCCCCCAGTTCTACCTTGACCCAAGCTGATTCCCCTCTGACCTCCGTCTTCAGTACGATCCTCCCGGCGACATCGTCCAGCAGCGAACGAAACGCGGTTCGGAGTTCCACGACCTTGCCGGTCAGCCGCTCGGCCTGGGCCCTCGCGCGTCTCCGAAGCTGTCGGCCCACCTCCTCAATGGCCTGGAACGACTCCTTGGCGAATGAGACACTCTGTGGAACGGTCTCGCCAGGGATAGGACGGGTCCTGGCCCAATTCATTCGAATGTCGAGCTGCGACTGGTCGCCCGGCGGCTTCATCATGACGAGCGCGTCGCAAAAGTTCGCGCTGACGCCTCGTGATACGCCATCCAGGATGCGTTCCTCCTCGCCGGTCAGGATCGACTGGCGGACGAAATCGAGACTCGACATCAGGCGGGTTGTGACTCGTCGGGCAAACGGCTCCGATTCTTCCCCGCCCTCCTCGTATTGGAGATTCAGCAGGGACTGGACTTGAGGAGGGACCGGGGCAAGGATGGTCGCCACGAAACTGCCCCGCTCCGTCTGACCCAGGCGGCACTCGCTTAGGAACTCCTGGACTGGTCGCAAATCATGCTGTGGGTGAAGCGCCTGGGGTCGCAGCGTGCCGTGGGCGGCGGCCCACAGAAGGTCGCGGCCCCCGCGCAACAACTTGATCCCCTCTTCCAACGGGAGATTTCCCAGTGTAGCGTCAGACGCGACGACGCGGAGCCGAAGCACGTCGCTAGGTGGCCCCGACAGATCGTTCAAGACTTGCCATACCGAACGATTCTCGACGGCCGCCACGACCAAAACAATGTCGGCCATCCGCAAAACGTAGTCGCCAAGGTCGCGATCAAGGGGAAGCAGCGCCTCGGCGTCAGGTATCGACGGGTGACGAAAGAGGGTGCCGCGCGGTGGGGACGCTTCACGGTCGGGGAGCCAACCCCGGCTGAGCAGGTAGGATTGGACATCGCCTGGCCGCAGCGCGGCAAGTTGATCCTTGGGGATTTTCAGACCGTTGTTCGTCATCATAACCGTTCTCCACCCGCGACCCGCTCCATGAGCTCGCGAAGACCGTCAACTGTCAACCTCTGTGAGCGGGGCAAAGAGACTGTCACGGTCGATGTGTTGTCGGTCTCGGCCATTCCACGGAGCGAGGCCCAGTACGCGCAGTGTCTACTGATCATACATTCCTCACTCGTTTCAAGCCAGACGCTCGGGTCGGCGGGCAACAAGAACACGACCAGCAAGCGTGGCAGCATCGAGGGCAGACGAAGCTCGTTGAAGTTCTTGACGGGGAGGGGAAATGCCACGTGATTCTCGCGCACAAACCCACTCCCCTGTGTGGCCTTGAGTTGTAGCTCCATGATCGGCGACCGCAGGACTGCCAGTCCGTGGATCAAGCCCCTTGCGCCGATCCGGACGTCGATGCTGTCGTCATCGACCGGCGTTTGTTGAAACGTGTATCCAGCCCGAGCCGCAAGCGCGTGGATGTAAGCGAAGCTCAGTTGTTGCTTCTGTTCGTTCTCGGTCACATCCCACCCTCGATCATCCTCTCGGCATGCTCGACGCGGATCTCGCCTGAGAGCAGCTTGGGCAACAAAACGTCCCGGACAGCAGACAGCGTGAAGGATTCCTGACTACTCAGCCTCTGTCTAAACCAAAGCGGGGAGAGCAGTTCCACAAATCGGCGCTGGATCGGGAAGGGTGGATAGGTCAGACCGACCTTGTAGAATTGATCGCGGCTTGTCGATGGGATAGCCGAGCCGCTATCCATGCCATTGATGTCCTCACGGAGCATTTGGTAGTAAGCCCATCGGAGCTCGAGTGGCTTCTTCGGTTCCACGTAGTAGGCCGTGTCAATGACGAAGAATGGTTCGTCGTGGAAGTGGACGCCGCGATAGGCTCCCTTCCGCCCGACGATGATTCCGGGGTGTTGACACAGCGCTTCATCGTTACGGCCGATTGCCCCGTTGGTGCCGAAAACTGTGTAATCCCCTTGCACTTTCTCATATCCTCTCAGGCTCTTGCCGTATTCGAGCGTGATCACATCGCCCCAACTGCATGGCCGCCAGCCGGAGGGTATGAGCCCTAGAAGGGACTCCTCGAATGATTCGGGGAAAAGGTGAGCCGTCTCCGCATCTATCCCAACCGGCTGGCGGCCTTCCATCTTGGCCCGGACGGGGTCGAAGTCCACGAACCACGACTTGAAGATCGCCCGAGCCATCGCCTCCAGCGTCTCGTTCATCCGGCGGTTCAGGTCGATCTTGTCGTCGAGGGAGCCGAGGATACCTGCAATCTGTTGTTGCTCCCGATTCGTAGGGAGGGGCAGAAGCTGGGAGCTGAACGTATCGCGGCTGAGACTTGGATTGGACGTACCATCCTTCAAATGGTTTAGCCCGATGTACTTGATCAGATAATAAAAGAATTTCAGATCAAGGTCTGGTCGATTCTTTGTGACATAATAGGCAGTGTCGATCACCCAAAACGGGCCATTGCACCATTCAACTCCGAGCGGCCCCATACCCTTTCTTCCCAAGACCACTGTCGGACCCTCTCGAAGAGCCTGTCCATTCCATCCACACCGTCCGTTCGTTCCGTAGACAGGGACGCTACCAGGGCTGCGTGTTCGTTCGACCAAGGATTTTCCGTAGTTCAGCGACACTAATTCACCGGCCCGCTCCATCGGGAAGTGAACCCTTCCTTCCTCGAAGCCGCGAGGGAACGTCGTTCCGTATTTGGACAAAGTGTTATCAACGGCCAAGGGGGAGTCTCCGCAAGTTCGAGCGGATCTCGTCTGCGAGGCGGGCGCCCTCGGAGAATTGGTCCTCAAGAGTGTCCACCAACCGCTTCATTTTGACGTCGAACGGCTCATCGTCGTCATCCTCTGACTCAGCACCGACGTACCGTCCAGGTGTAAGTACAAAGCTATGCGCTGCGATCTCCTCCCTAGGTACACTCCTGCAGAACCCGGGTACATCCTCGTAGGTCCCCGCGCCTTTTTCGCCCCGCCAGGCATGGTACGTTCGCGCAATGCGGGGGACTTCCTCATCGGATAGCTCGCGGTGGGTCCGGTCCACCAAGCGGCCCATCTTCCGGGCGTCGATGAAGAGGGTCTGTCCCCGGCGGTCCCGGAACCTCACGTCGGCCTTATTTCGGGTGAAGAACCAGAGGCAGACCGGGATCGTAGTGTTGTAGAACAACTGGCCCGGCATGGCGATCATGCAATCGACCAGGTCAGCCTCGACGATCGCTCGGCGAATCTCGCCCTCGCCCGACTGGTTCGACGACATCGAGCCATTGGCCAGCACGATCCCGGCTACCCCGTTGGGGGCAAGGTGGTGGATCAGGAGCTGGACCCAGGCGAAGTTGGCGTTGCCCACCGGCGGGACGCCATACTTCCAGCGCGGGTCGTCGCCAGGGCTTACGCACCACTTTTCTCAGTGATTTCCAGTACTTGAGCCAGTACACTCAACAGATACTCGTTTTTCCACCCCGCCAGGAGGCGGCGGCGGTGAATGCTCTTTCCTTTACTGTTC
>JBEKTN010000216.1:0-14869 GCA_049516015.1 Isosphaeraceae bacterium
AACACATCGGACCAACTCTCTTCTCACAGAGAAAGGAGGCCTTCGCCATCGCCGGAACGGCGCAACAAAAACTGGCAGAAGTCCGCTCATAATTCGCCGGCCCTTTTTCATCAGCCCAGGCCAAGGGTGCCTTGGTCGCGTTTTGGCGAGCACTCCTCCCTCCTACTCGCCACTCGCCACTCGCCACTCGCCACCGGCGACGTAGGCTGTCGACTTTTCGTAAACGGTACAGTTTAGCTAGACGGAGAAATTGTCTCTACCAGACGACCTTACCCAGTTTTGCATGTTAGATTTAGAGCAGCAACTGTTGGGAGAGCTGCATCCATGAGGACCGGGATAACCCAAGAGAGGGGTTTGGTCGGCGACCAGGTACCTCTCGAGCTGGTCGAGTTGAAGGAGCGGATTGCCGCTCAATCGGCCGACATCCGCGCCGAGCTTGAGCCTTTGGTAGAAGATGCAATGGAGCACGCGCGGTTCCGAGGACGGGCGATGGGTTTAGCCCGGGACGCCCTGGAGCGCTTCCGGCTTGACCTGGCGATGCTCGAGTTCGACCTCGAGGCTACCCGGCGCGAGAGGGAGGCTCTGAAAGCGATGCTGGAATGATTTCCGCGCGGGGCCCGATCAACGCCGGGTGCGGCGTTTGGGTTGGGCCAGCCAGGCCGTGACCACGCGGCCGACTTCGGCCAGGCTGTCTGCCGAACAATTCTTGGGCAGATCGTCGGCCTTGTGCCAGTGGGGATAATCGAAGTCGATCAGGTCGATGGCGGGGATGCCGGCGTTATTGAGCGCGAGGTGATCGTCGAGTACTTCCCGGCCCACGCGGAACTTGAAACCCTTGGCGTCGAGCTGCCGGGCGACGGCCCAGACGTCGCGGACCAAGTTGGCGGCAAGGTTCAGACTGTTGGGCTCCTGGTTGATCTGGAGCTTGCTGCCGCCGACCATGTCGAGGACCAGGCCAGCCGCGTACCGGTTGCGGCTCTGCCGCGCCTCGACGTCCTCGACGTAGACCCTGGCGAACTCCTTGGAGCCCAGGAAATACTCGCCCTGGGTGTCGGCGTGGTGGCCGTAGACCAGCTCTTCGCCGTCGAAGATCACCAGGTCAACGCCCCAGGGCGTATTCAGATCGTTCAGGTGATGAGCGATTTCCATCAGTAGAGCGACGCCCGAGGCGCAGTCGTTGGCGCCCAGAAACGGCAGCTTGAGCCGTTCCGGATCGGTTTCCTGGTCCGGGTGCGGACGGGTGTCGTAATGGGCCGCGACGACCACGCGCTGAGTGTGCTCGGGGTGCCATGAGCCGATCAGGTTGACCATGTTGACCCGTTCACCGGTGAGCGGGTGCTGGGTCGAGAAGGGCTGCTCGCGCAGAGTTGCCCCCATCGCCTTGAAGTGGCCGGCGACCATTTTCCGCTGCCGGGCATTGGCCTCCGAGCCCGCGATCCTCGGGCCGAGCTCGCAGATCTGCTCGAGGTAACGAAAGGCGCGCTTGCCGTCGATCGGAGCCGGAGTGACGGCCATGGCCGAATTCGCCTCCAGCGAGCCGAGCCAGGAGGAGAAGGGAACGAACACGGCGACCGGGATGGCGAGCACGCTCAAGGCGATCAAAAGAACACCCACGAGTCGCTTCCGTCCCCAGCTTGAAGCGCTGCTGTCACTCTCCATGCGATCCGCTCCTTCGAGATGCCCGGTTTTCGCCAGCCATGCTCGGTTCCCGGGTTCCGAACCTTACACGGTGAACTCTGGATAGGTCCTCAGCAAGAGTGCCAGCCGCTCCATCGGCAGGCCGACCACGTTGGTGAAGCTTCCCCGGACGACCGAGACGAAAGGGTCGTTGTCTTGCACGCCGTAGCCGCCCGACTTCCCCGCCCACCGGTTCGATCGGAGGTAGTCCGTTCGCTCGGCATCGCTCAGGGGCCGGAACCGGACGACGCTGCGCTCGACGGTCCCGATCCACTCATCATGTCCGGCCCGATACAAGCAGAGGCCGGTGATCACGTCCGTATCGTGCCCTTCCTGGAGCCGGATCATCCGCAGGGCGTCGGCTTGATCGAGCGGCTTGTTGAGGATCTGTGACTCGACGGCACAGACCGTATCCGCGGCCAGGATCAACCCGGCCTGCCGGCGTCGGGCCACGGCCATTGCCTTGCGCCAGGCCAGGTCTGCCGCGTACTGCCACGGCGACGTCCCGGCCGCCGGTTCGGGTTCGACCACGTCCGCGGGATCCACCTCGAACGCATAGCCCGCCTCCGCGAGCAATTGCCGACGTCGGGGCGAGGCGCTGGCCAGGATCAACGTCGGCTTCATGGACGATCAAGACCGATGCACACCGAGGTTCTCATGATACTCGCTCAAACGTTCTTCGATCCTACGCCACTGGCCTCTTGCCAACAAGTCGGAAACCGAACACCTTGAAATACGAGGGTGAAGCGACGCACATCTCCAGGACGCACATCATGTGGCGGCATCAATTCATGCTGGCTGGTTTCGGACTTTTGCTGGTGTTGCCCGCCGTGGCGTGGGCGGCTCCGCCGGACGGCAAGAGCGTGGTCTCCCAGGCGAAGAACGATTTGCCGCGAGGGATGACCCCGCAAGAGTCGCTGAGCACTTTTCGCGTGCCGCCGGGCTTCAAGGTCGAGATTGCCGCGTGCGAACCGCTGGTGCAGGACCCGATCGCGCTGGACTGGGGGGCCGACGGCAAGCTCTGGGTGGTGGAGATGGGGGATTATCCGCTCGGAGTCGATGGCAAGGGCAAGCCCGGGGGCATCGTGCGGTTCCTGGAAGACACCAACGGTGATGGAGTCTACGACAAAGCGACCACGTTCCTGGACGGCCTGCCGTTTCCCACCGGCGTGCTGGCCTGGCGAAGCGGAGTGCTGGTCGCCGCGGCCCCTGACATCTTCTACGCCGAGGACCGCGACGGCGACGGCAAGGCCGACCATCGCGAGATCCTCTTCACCGGGTTTGGCCAGGGGAACCAGCAGCACCGCCTCAACGGCTTCGACCTCGGGCTCGACGGTTGGGTCTACGGGGCAAACGGCGACAGTGGGGGCACGATTCGCTCGGTCAAGACGGGCAAGATCGTCAACATCCAGGGCCGCGACTTCCGGTTCCGGCCCGACACGGGCGAGTTCGAGGCCGAGAGCGGCCAGACGCAGTACGGTCGGCATCGCGACGACTGGGGCAACTGGTTCGGCAACAACAACCCGACCTGGGGTTGGCACTACGTCCTCAGTGAGTCGGACCTGAAGCGCAACCCGTACTACGCCGCGCCCGATCCTAAACAACCGCTGGAGCCCGACACCAGGCTTTATCCCATCAGCCGCATTTTAACCCGCTTCATCGACCCGGCCGCGGCTGGCCACGTGACCTCGGCCAACAGCCCGACACCTTATCGTGACGACCTCTTCGGTCCCGAGTTTGCCACCAGCCTGTTCGTCGGCGAGCCGGTGCATAACCTGGTGCACCGGATGATTCTGAAGCCGAACGGGGCAACTTATCGCGGTGTTCGGGCCCCAGGCGAGGCCGACCGCGAGTTCCTGGCCTCGAGCGACAACTGGTTTCGGCCCACGCAGTTGAAGACCGGGCCCGACGGAGCACTCTGGGTGGCCGACATGTACCGCGCGGTCATCGAGCACCCCGAGCGGATCCCGGCAGCCGTGCAGCAGCGAATCGATCTCCGCGCCGGTAGCCAGGAGGGACGGATCTATCGGATTTATCCGGTGGATCGCCGCCCGCGGCCGATCCCCCGGCTGGATCGCCTCGATACGTCCGGCTTGGTCGCGGCCCTCGACTCCCCCAGCGGCTGGCAGCGCGACACGGCCCAGCGGCTGCTCCAGCACGGGAACGACCGCTCGGCCATCGAGCCCCTGCGCGAACTCGCCCGAACCACGAAGCGGCCCCAGACCCGGGTCCAGGCCATCTCGACGCTGGCGGTTCTGGGCGGCCTTGACGAGGCGACCGCGCTGGCCGCGCTGGCCGATCCTCATCCCCTGGTTCGCCGCGGCGTGATCAAGGCCGGCGAAAGCCTGCTCAAGGCTGTTCCCCGGCTCGCCGCGGCCATGCTCCGGGCGGTCGACGATCCCGATGCCCGGGTCAGGCTTCAGCTCGCTCTTTCGCTGGGTAACTGGGGCGATGCCCAGGCGGGGTCGGCCCTGGCGCGGATCCTTCGCCGCGACCCGTATGACCCATGGATACGCGCGGCGGTGCTCAGCTCGGCCTTGCCCCACGTGACGACTCTGCTCGTCGAGTTGTTTCGCGCCGGAGTCGAGCCACCGCCTCTGGCCGTTGTCGAGCCGCTGGTCGTACTGGCGGGTTCGAGTTGCGACCGGCCGGCGATCGATTCTCTGATCGGGGCGATCGGCAAGCCGACAGGGAAGGGGGGTTCTTACGCCTCCTGGCAATACGCCGCGCTGCGGGGTTTGCTCGCGGGTTCAGCCCGGTCCAGGCAGCCGATCGACCTGGCGCGCGAGCACCAACTGAATGGGATACTGGACGCCGCGCGCCGGCTGGCTCGCGACGACTCGGCCTCGCAAGCGGATCGTATTCTTGCCGTCGACCTGGTCCGCTTCTCCGCGGCCGCCCTGGACGAAGATTGCGCACTGCTGTTCGATCTACTCTCGCCCCGCGTTCCCATCGCCATTTCGCGTGCGGCCATCGCGGCACTTGGGCGCCTGGCCATTCCGCAGGTGCCCGAACGGCTGCTCGCGGGCTGGAAGACCTACTCGCCTGACCTCCGATGCTCGATCGTCGACATCCTGCTCAGCCGGAGGGCCTGGACCTTGTCGCTGCTCGCGGCGATCGAGGCCGCGCGAGTCGCACCCGGTGGGATCAGTTCGGCCCAGCGCAGCATGCTGCTGGCGCATCGTGACCCGGAAACGCGGCGGCGGGCTCAGACCGCCTTCTCTCACCTGGAGCAGTCGCGGCAGAAGGTGATCGATGACTACCAGCCTGCGCTCTGTCTGAAGGGAGATCCTGCCGCCGGGAAAGCCGTTTTCACGAGGGTCTGCGCCACTTGCCATCGGTTGGGCGACCTGGGCGTCGAGGTCGGTCCCATTCTCGGAGCACTGACGGAAAAGAACCCGGAGACGCTGTTGATCTCCATCCTCGACCCCAACCGGGCCTTCGAGCCTCGCTACGCAAGCTTCACCGTGGCGACGAACGATGGCCGCCTGTTCACCGGCCTGATCGCCAGCGAGACGGCCAGCTCGGTGACCCTACGCCGCGAGGAAGGCAAGGAGGACGTCGTGCTGCGCAGGGACATCGAGGAGATGACGGCGTCCGGCCAGTCGTTCCAGCCCGAGGGCCTGGAGAAGTACTTGACTCTGCTCGACATGGCCGACCTGATCGCCTTTATTGAAGGCATCGACCCGCCCCCCAAGACGTTCAAGGGCAATCGTCCCCGTCTGGTCAAGCCCGGCCCGGACGGCACGATTACCCTGAGCGCCGCCGATGCCGAGATCTACGGCGACCGCCTGATCTTCGAGACGGCTCACAACGATCTGGGCTACTGGATGGCCGCCAACGATCGAGCCGTCTGGAGGTTCGAGGTGGCCAGGCCGGGCAAGTACGCCGTATGGCTCGACTGGGCCTGCGCCAACGACGCGGCCGGAAACCTGCTCGAGATCCACCTGGGCACTCAGCGGATTCAGCACCAGGTCGAGGGCACCGGGACCTGGGACCACTTCTCATGGAACAAGATCGGCGACCTGGACCTATCGGGGACGACGAACCGGCTCGAAGTCCGCCCGGCCGCTGCGCCCAAGAACGCGCTTTTGGACCTTCGCTGCATCGAGCTTCGTCCTCTCAGGTCGGGGCCCAACGTTTCGGCGGCCGTGCCGGATCGGGCAGGCGACATCGATTCTCGCGGCCTGGTCGCGCGCACAGGACTGAAATCACCCCATGGCCAAACTCACCGACGTCCGGCCGATTGCCGCGGCCGTATACTTCCTGCCCATCAAGACGCGGATGCCGCTCAAGTTTGGTCCGGAAGTTACCACGGAGGTGACCTGCGCGCCGTTCACCTCCGGTTGCTCTCCACCCCACCTCGCGGCGACGCAGTTACCTTCGGTTACGGAGTGCCAGATCACTCCGGCGGGGACTTTCACCCTGCTGATTCGATGCAATTACAGGCGCACTGGGACAAGATTCCAATCTTGTCACTGATAAGTAATCCCTCTCGATGCTCGGTGGGAGACTCACGGACTTCCGGTCGAGGCGGATGCCCGGCTGGCGGCCTCGAACTCCGCCAGATAGGCCAGCGTGCGCTCAAGCTGGTTCTTGAGGTGGCGGACCCGCAGGAGGCTGCGGATCCGGCACAAGAGCTCGATCTTGTTGACGGGCTTGGTCAAGAAGTCGTCGGTCCCGGCCTGCACGCCACGCTCGAAATCCGCGGCTTCGTTGAGCGCGGTGACCATCAGGATCAGGAGGTCCTTGGTGGCCGGGTTGGACCGGATCTTGCGGCACACCTCGAAGCCCGAAAGCCGTGGCATCATGATGTCCAGGAGGAGGAGGTCGGGCTCAAACTCCTCGACCACGCGGAGCGTCTGCTCACCGTCATTCGCCGTGCGGAGCACGCAGTCGAAATCGTTGAGATACGCTTCGAGCAGCTCCACGTTCTGCGTGTTATCGTCAGCGATGACGATTTTCGGGATCACTCTGGACTCGTTCAAGGTCAACCCTCCTCGAGGAACCAACCCGCTTCCGAGATTCCCAAAGGCAGGGAATAATCCTCGACAAGAGAGGTCATGGGAATCGGCAGCGGTGGGACCGGGTGCCACCCGGCATCGATCGCATGGCCCGGATTGAAAAACCCGGTCCGGAGGTGATCACGCCCTGGATCGAGCGGATGCCCTGTCGACCGCTGATCTTCGTTTTCGACGAACCTACAGACAAGCTATCGGTTCACAAGGCCGCTCGATTGTACCCCGAACCCGATCAGGCAGGAATCGGAATTGCCTCTGAGTGCTGCCGTTACGAACATCGCGATCTTGCCGATCTTTCCATCCCTTCGGAAAGTTCCTCCCAGGCCGGGGAAAGGATCCTTGCCGCAGATTGCCTGCCGGATTGCTCATGCTACAATTATACCGACTCTGTGGCCTTCCATGTGTACGATGTGATCCGACCTGCCCTGAGACCCTCCAGTACAGGAGGCATCGCCGTGCCTCTGAGCGAAATTGATCGCAAACTGATCGACCGGTGTCTGGGGCGCGAGGCTGGTGCCTGGAACGACTTCGTGGACCGTTACGTGGGATTAATCTACCACGTGATCCAGCACGTTGCACAGGCCCGCAGCCGGGTCGTCTCGCAGGCCGACATGGAAGACATCGCGGCCGAGATCCTGCTGAGGATCGTCGACGACGATTACGAGATCCTGCGGCGGTACAAGGCCGTCAGCTCATTGCCGACCTACTTGACGGTGATTGCCCGACGAACCTGCGTCAAGGAGATGGTGAAGCGGCAGCGTGAGGCCGAGCTCAGCCACGCCAGCGCCCATCGCGAGAACGTCAGTGACGCCTCGGGCGAGGTCGAGGCCATCGCCACCGCGGAAGAGGTCGATCGGATACTCGAGGAGCTTCCCGAGCGTGAGGCCGAGGTCGTTCGGCTTTATCACCTCCAGTTCATGAACTACCGTGAAATCGGCAAGCGGCTGGGAATTCCCGAAGCCTCGGTCGGTCCGATTCTCTTCAAGGCCAGGAAACGGCTGCGGAATACCGCCGCACACCGGACCACGATGTGAGTCCGCTTGCGCCGTTGCGGCAATCCATGACGACGCATTTCAATGACATGGATTGAGTGAGCGTGATGCTTGCGATCCGAAGCGTGCACAGCTCTCCGCGGTCATCGCTCCAGCGAGCCGCCCGGGTTGCTCACCAGAGCCGTGCTGCTACGGTCGGCCGGCGTACCTGGCGCCGTTGGCACGGGGGCGTCAACCACGTCGAGATCAAGGACGGGCAGGAGCATGGGGCTCTTGGGACGGACCTGGTCCTGTCGTCGCGGCGTGTTCGCGGCCGCGTCCTCGCCGCGGATCTGCAAGGGGGGATTGAGGCGAACGCGGTTCGGCGTCTCGGGCACGGGAATTGTCTGGCGGACAGCCGTCGAGCTTGCTGCGTCCTTCTGCCTGGCCACTTCGGCCAGGTTCACCGGGGTGTAGCCGGAAACGGTCGGTTGCACGAACAGGGCCGTCCGCTTGCTGGTGTCGAACTGGTTGACCTTCGCGTCCTTCAGAACGACGTCGAGCGAGAGCAACTCCCGTTTCCACTCGAGCACGATGTTCTCTGGCAGCGAGCAGGTTGATGGTTCCGCCGTTGAGCCGTCTTCCGATGCCGTACGGCCCGCGGGAAGATCACGGTATTTCTTGATCGTCGCATGGGCGATCGTGGCCTTGCCGTCGCTCGAGATGACCCGGAACTCGTTGACCTTGCGGGTGCTGTCCGAGACAACCATGACCCGGGAATAGGTCTGGCCACCCGCGTTGGTGGGGGCGAACGTCAGGACGGTCGTTCCGGGCTGTGTTCCGGGGCGCGTCTTGATCTGGGCTGCCTCGTCGGGCGTGATCCCTTTCAGCCCCATCGCCTCCACGATCCAGTCGGGTTGATAGGTGACGGCCAGCGAGGTCGAGCTCAGCTCCGTGTAGTCACAGTAATAGACCGACTTGTCCTTCCTGTTCTGGAACCAGAACCAGAACCGTTCGTCGTTCGAACCGATGTCGGCGATCGTTGACATGGAGTGGGACAGCTCGAGCTTGAAATTGCGCGGCCGCTCCACGGCCAGACGGCCGACCACAGCCCCGCTCTTGGCATCACCCTGCGGGCCCATCGTCACCGTGATTGCCGGCTTGGCCTCGAGACTCTGAATTCGCTCGGCGTTCTGGTTGTGCTCCGCGACAAACCCCTCAAGGTCGAATGTGGCCTGAGATCGGACCTCCGGAGGACGGTTGTGGGCGATCGATCCCATGCTGGCCGTTCGACATCCGGCTGCGCTCAAGGTAGCCAGGGTTGCCAGCATCGCGAGCAGCAGACGTGGCGCAACCTTCATGGCCGAGACCCCTTGAGGCCGGAAAACCGACGCACGGAAAAAGCTCCCTTCGGCGGCACGGCAGGTATCACTGGCCTTGCGCAGGTCGTGAGAACAAAGCCGGTTCGCGGAACGAAAACGGAGATGATTTCACGAAGGGATGCTCACCTTAGCCCATCTTGCCGGAAAGGACAACCGCGATCTCACGGCGGAATGCTTCAGTTCTTCCTATCGGCAGTTTCCGGGCTCAACTTGCGAGCAACCGCTCGAGGGCGTCGAAACCCTTGTCGATGGTGGCGAGATCGGTCGCGAACGACATCCGTGCATAACCCTCAGCCCCGAACGCCGAGCCCATCACCAGCGCGACCTTGGCCGAGCTCAGAGCCGCCATGCAAAACGAGGTGGAATCGACCACGTATCGGTCGCCCAGCGTCCGCCCGAAGTGGTCCGAGACATTCATGAAGGCATAGAAGGCCCCGCCCGGTGGTGTGCATGTCACGCCGGGCAGTTTCGTGATCCGCTCCAGGACATGGTCACGGCGGCGGGCGAACTGGGCCTTCATCGCAAGGACCGAATCCTGCGGACCGGTGATGGCCTCGAGGGCGGCCCACTGGCTGATCGAACACGGGTTGCTCGTCTCCTGGCTCTGCAAGTCCCCCATGAACTTGGATACCGAGGCCGGCGCCACCGTCCAGCCAATTCTCCATCCGGTCATGGCGTAGCTCTTGCTGACGCCCGAAACCGTGATCGTGCGGTCCTGCAAGCCAGGCCGCAAGGTCGCAAAGCAGGTCGGCCGGGCATCGTCATAAGTCAGTTGCTCATAGATCTCGTCGGAGAGAACGCCGACGTCTGTTTGCAGCACGGCGTCGGCCAGGGCTTCCAGTTCGGAACGGTCGTACACGACCCCCGTGGGATTGGAGGGGCTGTTGATCATCAGCAGCCGGGTCCGCGCCGTGACTGCCCCCAGAAACTGCTTGGGAGACAGCTTGAAGCCCGAGGCCTCCGTGGTCGTGATCACCACCGGGGTCGCGCCGGTGAGCTTCACCAGATCGGCATAGCTGACCCAGTAAGGAGCCGGGATGATCACCTCGTCACCCGGCCCGCACACCGCCATCAGCGCATTGTGAATGGAATGCTTCGCCCCATTGGAGATCACGACCTGCGACATCTCCGTCGTCACTCCGTGATGCCGCGTGTAATGGTCGGCCACGGCCTGCCGTAATTCAGCAATGCCGGCGGGGGGCGTGTAATGGGTCTTCCCCGATCTCATCGCCTTGATTGCCGCTTCCTGGACGTTCGCGGGGGTGTCAAAATCGGGCTCGCCCAGCGCGAAGTCCAGGATCTCTAAACCTTGTGACTTCAATCGCTTGGCTTCCGCCCCCATGGCCTGCGTTGCCGACGGCTCAATCAATCCAGACCGCGCTGCAAGCTCAAGTGGCATGTCAGATCCTTTCAGTGGCCCTTATTTCCCTTAGGAAGCTCCCATCGTTGCCGATGAGACACGAAGCGACCGCACCCTGCTGGCCGATGTACACATGGGCCCATCTTCGCCCTATTGCCGGCTTTTCCCATCCAAGCTTAACCCAAGAATCAATCCAGGATCTTTGGCGACGGTTTCATGGCACATAAATCGCTCAACCTGTGGAGTTCAGCGTATGGAGATCAGCCGGCAAACTCGCACCAGGTGCTCTCGTTGAGTTACAGTGGCCGTTCTTAGTTTGCCGATATCACTTATTCCTCCCAGATTCCGCAAATTATTTGCACGTCCCTCCAGGGCATGCTAAATTATGCTATCAGGGCAAGCCGTGACACTTGTTGTCTGCCAGGGCCCGGGGATCAAGGAGCCGCATGGTTCGCGTCCACGAGACGGGCGGTCAACGAGGAAAGACCCCGGGGAGTCTTTCAGGTTCGGGAATCTTTCGATTCGAGCCTGGCGATCTCGGGGTCGGCATTGTTACCCAAGTGGAAGGATCGAGCCCAGTGTAACGCCAGAAAAAAGGGAAAGACAGAATCAAGGATCGGGAATCCCACGCTGCACTCCAGATAACGCAACGAACGAGGGTGGGAGAGCAACATGTGCCGCGTCGTCGTGACCGGAATAGGTGTGGTCGCTCCCAACGGGATTGGCCGCCGCGAGTTCTGCGAGGCGATCCTGGAGGGGCGTTCTGGTGTCGGTTACATCGAGAGCTTCGACACCACGGGGCTGGCGATCAAGATCGCCGGCGAGATTCGGGACTTCGATGTCTTTCCCTACCTGGGAGAGTATCGCAAGAACGCGAAGCTGATGAGCCGGGCGGTGAGGTTCGCCGTGGGTGCCGCTGCCATGGCGGTCGAGGATTCCGGCCTCCGTACGGAGCAGCTCGACCCGGGGCGGTTCGGCGTGTGCATGGGGACGGGAATCACCCCGATGGATGTTGGTGAGCTGGTGACTCCGATCCTTCGCAGCGTGGACGCCAGTGGCAGTTTTGATCTAGCGCGTTTCGCTCAGGCTCGCTCGGAGTCGATCTTCCCGCTCTGGCTGCTACAGCATTTGCCCAACATGGCTGCGGCCCACATCTCGATCCTCCATCACGCGATGGGGCCAAATAACACGATCGTTACCGCCTGCGCCGCGGGGACCCAGGCCGTGGGCGACGCGTTCCGGCTGATCGCTCGTGGTGATGCGGATGTCATGCTGGCCGGCGGGTGCGACAGCAGGCTCGATCCTCAGCTCCTGGTGGCCTACTCGGCCATGAAGGCCGTCAGCTCTTCGGTTCGCCCGCCGTCGGAAGTGTCACGCCCGTTCGATGCCGATCGTGACGGCTTCGTTCTCGGCGAGGGCGCCGCAGTCCTGGTCCTGGAAAGCTACCGCCGGGCCAAGCGGCGGGGAGCTCGGATCTACGCCGAGATCACCGGCTATGGCTCGTCTTTTGATGCCTTCGGCATCACCCGTCCCGAGCCCGAAGGCAAGGGCGCTGCGCTGTCCATGTCGGCGGCCTTGCGCGAGGCCCGCATCGACGCCTCCGAGATCGATTACATCAACGCTCACGGCACCAGCACAAGGCTCAACGACCTGATGGAAACCGTCGCGGTCAAGCGCGTCTTCGGGCACCGCGCCAGGTCGATTCCGATCAGTTCCCAGAAGTCGATGATCGGCCACCTGATCGGTGCCTCGGGAGCCGTGGAGGCCGCCGCGACCGCGCTGTCGCTCGAGCGTGGAGTGGTCCCTCCGACCATCAATCTGGCAACGCCCGATCCAGCATGCGACCTCGACTACGTCCCCAACACCGCCAGGGAGATCCCCCTGGACAAGGCGATCTCCAATAGCTTCGGCTTCGGTGGCCAGAATGCCTCCCTGGTGATGTCGCGGGTCTGACCTGCTGATGCTTGCGTGGAAAACAATCATCACCCGGAACGGACCCTGTGAGAATGTCAGCTCAACTCGCCCTCCGCCCTCCGCCCTCTGCCATCTGCCATCTGCCCTCTGCCATCTGCCATCTGCCATCTGCCATTTGCCATCTGCCATCTGCCATTTGCCATCTGCCGTTTGCCATCTGCCGTTTGCCATCTGCCATCTGCCGTTTGCCATCTGCCATCTGCCATCTGCCATTTGCCCTTTCTGATCCGCCCTCCCCGAGCCACCAGGCAGATCGCCACTGCCCTTTCACCGTCAGCCGTCAATTCCCGTGGCCCGGCGCTGATCGAAGCCCTGACCTTTTGACAAGGTCCGATTCCCGCCTTAGGGTTCTTTGGCGAGCACGATGCGACCGAACCGAGGGTTCCTGGATCAAGGTTGAGCCGGGAACCACGTCGGGTGGAAGGCGTCGGTCCACAGGAAAGCGGCCATGAGTCATTCAGGACGAAGACGCGGGAGAAACGGCGCGCGGACGATAAGCTCCGCGATGGACCGGCGCCTTGCCTGTCGTTATCCCGCGGCGACCAAGGCCGTGATCCTTTCCTTGATTGAATCCGGTTCTCAAGTGGACCATTCCGTCGAGCTCGAGAACGTCTCGATGCAGGGTTGCCTGGTCAAGTCTCGTCGCGGCCCTCGGGTGCAGCCAGGCGAAAGAGTCTGGCTCAAGGCCTTGGGCGATGTTACCACTCCGGTGATCGACGGCATCGTGGTCTCGGCCGTCAAGCCATTCCTTGGCAAGTGCGCGATCGGGATCCGGTTCCTCGCGCCGTTGCCCTACCAGACGTTCAAGATGCTGGTCTACGGTACAGAAGGAATCGACATGAACCTCAGGGACCGGCCGGACTACGAGAACGACCAGTACTGGAGATGATCCACCGATCAGCGAAGGATCGTGGGAGCGTGTTGGTCTGGCGTCGCCCTCTCGCGGAATCGCGCCGGGGACTCAAACGGCGGGGGGCCGGCGCGTCGCTCGGCAGCGCGAACCTCGGCCGCCTCGCGGGGGAAGCCGGAATCGCCGAAGCGGTCAATTGTGCACTCGGCCAGATGGTTCTCGACCGCCAGCGTCGAGTAATTCACCCCATCCACGAATAAGTAGCCCAGCGTCCTGAGGAAGCGGTCGTGGTGGGCGGCTCTGAGCAGCTCCAGGCGGTTGGCCCCGAGGAGGTGCCGACGGGCGAACGCGAGCGACTCGCGACCGTACGGCTGGTCCGCGGCGGCCGGATCGCTCTTGTGCCCGATCTCGGGAGCGTCGATGCCCAGGATCCGGACCGTCTCGCGCGGGGCGTCGGGCCACGTGATCCGGATCGTGTCGCCGTCATCGACCCAGACCGTGGCAGGATCCACCAGGACCCTGGTCCCGACCGGCCGCGTCGGGATTGTCCGACTGGTCGCCCATCGGGCGATGCGAGGAAGCCGCAGCCCGGTCTTCGTCCGCAGAACTCCGAGGGCCAGGACCACGAGAACGAGAAGCGTCAGCGTCCTGAGTGCGAGCTTTCGGATCATGATCAAGACGTCGAGCGAGGTTGTTCGAGCATTTCGCCGCAATTCATAAATCCATTGTGCCCCCGTGGACGTCTCCGTTTCCAGACGTCGATTACGGTCTTCCGCGAGTCGGTTGCGGAGTTGGCCATTTTCCTGGCGGCGGGCCTGGACCTGCTCTTTGCATGTGTTACATGCTACGAAATGCTACGTTTTTCGGCTTTTTCGAAAATTTGGGAAACCATGTTTTCGACGCAAGTTATTGATGAATAGATGTTTGTGGCTAGTTGTCTTTCGGCGCTCATTCGACGACAATTAACGCAACCACATGACAATAAAGGAGTTGCGCCATAACCAGCAACGTAGCATTTTCCCGCAAAAGTCGCCATTTTTCCCCCTTTTGGGGGCATTTTACCCCCATTTTGCCATCCAGTCGGCTTTGAGAGCGGCAGGGGCCAGCCGCTATCCGGCACCCAAGGAAAGAGAGTGGCCACGTTCGCTCTCGTGACGACGGTCGGGCCCGAACCGCGTCCTGCCAGATCAACCCCGCGCTGCGAACCGTCAAGCTTTTGCCAGCATGGTTCAAACGCAGGTCACAGCTCTGGGGTGGCTGGGGTCGACGCCCGAAGGGCGACGCCCCCAGATCCGAGGCTGGCGCGCTGGGGGCTCGCTGGCTGTCGCCAGCTCGACCCCAGCCACCCCGCCGAGGCGGCCGTGGCGGTCGGTCGGTCCGCTCGACAAGTACAACGTTGGCGAAGTCGTTGGGCCACCGGCGATTTCTCCATCGAAGATCATTCTGGCCGTGGCCGAAAGGCCGCTTTTTCCCCCTCTGGATCAAGCGTTGATCCAAGCGATGGCTTGTGAAGTGGTGGCGGAGACGAAAGAACCGCTCAGTCGCCAGTCGCTTGCCGACCTGGTGCGGCGAGCCCGAGCGACGTTGGGTAAGAAGATCAGCCGCAGCACGGTCTGGCGGATGTTGCACGAAGC
>JBEKTN010000217.1:0-14306 GCA_049516015.1 Isosphaeraceae bacterium
CTTGCCTACAATCTCCATCGGGAAGCTCCTTCTTCCAGCACGAGAGGCATTGTAACACGTGATGGAATAACGGCTTCCCGTTTTTCATGCTAGACCAACTTCCCTTAAGTTGAGCGTATGGGCTCACCAGCCCGTTGCCCAAGGCCGAGGCCCTCTGCGAGGCAAAGGCCTGGCTCCGCAGCCTGCCCCGCGCGGAGGTCCTGGCCTTGATCGCCGAGCTCTCCGGCGGCATCGACCGGTCCAAATGTGCCAAGGCCCGCCAGCCCGCCGAGATCGCCGACGCAATTCCCTCCGGCGGCGACAACGATCACCCCTACGCGCCCCCGCACTTCTGGGCCGCGTTCGTGCTGGCCGGCGATCCCGATTGATGCCCGACCATCGCCGGCACGGCCGACCTACCCGGCGCAGAGCAACTGCAAGGCATTTCGATCCCGGACAGTTCATGACCGCCGGCCATTCTTGGTACGATGACGGCTCAACGAGGCGGGCCGGGCCGTGACGCTTTTTTCGAGACTCCTCGCTGAACTCCACCATTCCAGAGCTGCCAGGATCCGGGTGGCTGGCGGCGGAGCCGGAGGCGACGCCCCAGACGCACAGGCTTCGGCCCTGGGGATTCCCTACGGTCAGCCCCAGCCACCCAAGCGTCTTTCCCCATCATGGGATACAACGAATCACGGTGGAGTTCAGCGAGAAGTCTCCTTTTTTCAGGCGGTATGAGACGGGGAGAATCTGATGCAACTCACGGCGGTCTTCATCCAGGTGCCCGAGGGATACATCGCTTTCGTCGAGGAACTCCCCGGGGCGAACACCCAAGGGGCGACGCTGGACGAGGCCCGCGAAAACCTCCAAGAAGCTGTTGCGTTGGTACTGGAGGCGAATCGCGAGCTCGCCGAGAGGTCATTGACGGGGCAGACGGTCACGAAAGAGCCGTTTGTCCTGGCCTCATGAAACGACTCGAGCTCATCCGGCATCTGGAATCGCACGGCTGCTCCTTGCTGCGGGATCGTGGTAAGCACAGCGTCTACGTCAACCCGGCGAACAATCAGGTGTCGGCGGTGCCGCGGCATCGGGAAATCAACGAGTTTCTGGCGCGGAAGATTTGTCGGGACTTGGGAATCCAGGCACCGTGAGGCCTGACCGTGAGCATTCGACGCCATCATCCTGCCCGCCGCGATCCCCCCCGGCGGCGACAAATATCATCCCTACGCACCCCCGCACTTCTCGGCTGCGTTCGTGCTGTCTGGTGACCCGGATTGATCCCCAGCCACGAGAATAACGCCCATAGGTCAGGCTGGAAAGCCTGACCTACTTCCTCGCCGGCGACGACCGTGTGGCATCAAATCAGAACCAGAAGAGCGACCGCCAGAACGGCCACGCTCACGACGGCGAGCAGGCCGGCGGGCATGAACTTGCGGGTCTTCACGGCAAAGCGATAGCCAAAGAAGACGGCGAGCAAGATCGCCACCAGGGCTCCCAGCCCCATGCCCCAACCTGGATTCTGGAAGGAGAGCAAGAGGGCGAGAATCGCGGCCACCGCGCTGCCCAGCCCGGCGATCAACGAAGGCCTGCTGCCGGCCTTGGTGTAGCCGATGACTCCCCCGACGGCCAGGAGAACGGCGTAAACCCCCAGTGCAATTTGACCTGCGACCAGGCTGATCATGGCGTGCAACCCTCGGCGGGGTAAAGTTTTGTCTCACTGTAGGGGGCTGCGGCGACCCCGTCAACCAGCGGCTGGGAAGATTTGCTGACCCGGGCTGGCGACGAAGCCGGCAACTTGAAGCGATTAAGCGGAACGGGAATCGATCATGCCCGGGCCTTTGCCAGCGTGGCCGGCTCACCTGACATGATCGTCCCGTTCCGCATTTTCGATGGGTCAGGTCTGTTCCGTCACCCCGATGCGAGTGGCATCAACACCGCGGTTGAGCCGCTCAAGGTTCGGGGTTTCCTCCCGGTGGAGGAGGCGGCGGAACACGTCCGCCCGCCGCCGGAGCTGCTGGTGCTCCAGCTCCAGCGGCAGGGGCACCGCCGCCGCCAGGAGGCAGACTTCCGGGAGGCACGGCGCCGGGGGCCAGACCGGGCGCCGGGGGCGCGGGCGCTCCGCCAGGACCCAGGCCAGGACCAATGTCAAGCGGGCTGGCGTTGACGTCGGTCGGCCGGCCCATCTGGTTCTGAAGCGGGCTGATGGTGCCGGCACCCACGGGCTGAACGAACGCGCCAGGCGGTGCCGGCGGCTCGATGCCCATCGACCGCATCCGTGCCCGCTGCGTGGCGGCCTGGGTGTTGGCCCAGGGGAAGTCCGGTCCGGACGGGAAGTATTGAACGTCATCGTGCATGTACTTGCCCGAAGGCAAGGTCATGCCCGCATATTCCACCTGGCAGCCGACCGAGGACAAGATACCGCCCACCGCCAGCGCCAACCAGAGCGCCACCCGGCGACTCGTGGCACCTCGCGGCGATCCCATGCGGAGCAACCCCATTGCTTCCACCCTCCTTGGCGTCTTCGACGGTCCCTCTGACCCATTCCTGAAGGGAGCTTGACCGCCGTGGGGAGTCCTGGTTCGATCCCGCCCAACCGGATGCGACAATCTTTCCAAGCGGCACGGCCGTTCGCGTCATCGGGCGCAGGCCAGGCCTCCCGGCCGCACGGTGCGGTCGTCGGGCTTCTTTCTTGGTTATCAAATCGGCCGGATTGCCCGCTCAAGCCCAAGGATTCCGCCGGTTTCGACAAAATGCGTCATGACGGCAGCGGCAATCCGTCGTGCTCGACCGGTTCTCCGGTGAGCCAGGATAAGAGCCGGCCATCGTCCCGCTCGCTCCTGAGCGGCCGCCGAGCGGAGCATCGATTCGGCAAGCCCGATCGAGCACGCCTTTCCCTCGCCGCTGGCAGTTTGACCGGGGGATCCGAATTGACGTATCTTCCGGTTACTCCAGGAAATCAACCCGTTGGCCTGCCTCGTCAGAGCCGGAAAGAAGGACATTGATGCGGCTGGACAAGCGGATCGCGCAACTGTTCGGCCTGTCGCGCCGCGCTGCGCAGGAAGCCGTGCGGCAGGGCCAGGTGGACGTCAACGGTCAGCCTTGTCTCGAGCCGGCGCTGGAGGTTCAGCCTCAAGCACAACTTGTCTACCATGCCAATCGGCCGCGCGCCGACACAACGGCCCGATGGCTGCACGTCCTTTATGAGGACCCGCAGATCCTGATCGTCAACAAGCCCGCCCGGGTGCTCACCCAGCCCACGCCGGCGCGAGAGCGCGACACCCTGCTCGAGCGGGCCGGCCGGTATCTCGCCCGAAGACATGGGCAGAAAAGACCTTACGTGGGCATCGTGCATCGGCTGGACCAGGACACGACGGGCGTGATCCTGATGGTCACGAACGCCCGTGCGCTGCGGCCCTTCCAGGCCATGTTTCGCGCCCACGCCGTCGAGCGCAGCTACGTGGGAGTCGTCGAGGGGGTCTTTCTCGCTCCCGCGGGCCGCATCGACATGTCCTTGGTGGGCGATCGGGGTGACGGCCGGCGCGGAGTGTCGCGCGATCCGTCCCTGGGGCTTCCCGCAGTGACCCACTTCAAGGTGCTGGAGACCTTTGGCCAGACAGCCAGCATGGTGGAATGCCGGCTCGAGACCGGCCGAACTCACCAGATCCGCATTCACCTGGCCGAGATCGGTCATCCGGTCGTGGGCGATCCGGTCTACCGGCCCCGGACCGATCCCCGGTTCCCTGTTCCTTTCGGTAGGCAGGCGCTTCATGCCCAGAGCCTGCGCTTCGTCCATCCCTTCAGCCATGAGTCCATCGACGTACAGGCCCCTCTGCCCGCTGATCTGACCGAGCTGGTCGCCGAGCTCCGCGATCGGTTCGGATCATTGTCCCACTAGCCGGCAGCGGCCCTGGCAGCATTTCCGTAACGTCGCTCGCGAGCAGGCGGCGCGCGATCGCCGCTAATGGGCCACTCAAGAACCTCGCCACCCCAACACGAGAGGTCTTGGGGCGACACAGCACGCGCTCATGACTCCAAAAGGCCGCTCCAAACCCTGATTCATGAGATTGGGTTTTCTTGAGGAACCCAAGGGCCTGTCGCGTTCGATCAGGGCGCAAGAGTAAGATGACGATCCCCATGAGGGCGGGAGCCCGAGCGCGGGGGGTTTGTCGGGGCGGCATTGCGTTCCGGTTGTTGTCCCGCAAGCTCGAGCGAGCGTCCATCACTCTTTTTCCCCATCAGGTACCGACCGATGAATGACGATCGACAGAGCTTGCTTCCCGGTGTCGACTTCACGAGACGGGGGTTCGTCGTCACCTCGCTGGCGTCGGGGTTCGCCCTGGCGGCCCAGCCGATCTCGGCCCAGACCACGCTCACGACCGACACCAACGGACTGGAGGCGGGCGAGGTGAAGATTCCCATGACCGATGGCCAGATTCCGGCTTACCGCGCGATGCCGGCGGCCGGCGGGCCGTTTCCGATTGTTCTGGTGGTACAGGAGATCTTCGGCGTCCACGAGCACATCAAGGACATCTGCCGCCGGCTGGCCAAGCTGGGTTACGTGGCCGTTGCTCCCGAACTCTACGCACGGCAAGGCGACGTGTCGAAGATCAAGGATATCGGCGAGATCATCTCGAAGGTGGTCTCCAAGGTCCCCGATGCCCAGGTGATGTCGGACCTGGACGCGACAGTGGCATGGATCAAGGACCAAGGCAAGGGAAACACGGCGAAGCTCGGCATCACCGGGTACTGCTGGGGCGGGCGGATCGTCTGGCTGTACGCGGCTCATAATCCCGACCTCAAAGCCGGCGTTGCCTGGTATGGGCGGCTCGTCGGTAAGCCGGACGAGCTGCACCCGAAGAACCCCATCGATCTGGTCGGCGCGCTGCATGCCCCGGTGCTCGGGCTCTATGGCGAAGCCGACCAGGGCATCCCGGTCGCGTCCGTCGAGCAGATGCGCGCTGCGCTCAACGAGGCTGGCAAGCCGGGCGAGATCATCGTCTACCCCGGCACCCCGCACGCCTTCTTCGCCGATTACCGCCCCAGCTTCCGCAAGGATCAGGCAGCGGACGGCTGGAAGCGGCTGCTGGCATGGTTTAAGACACACGGCGTGTCGTGAGCCGGCGCGGCGATCGAGACACGATCGGCCCGGGAACAGAACCGCTGGAAGCCCAGCGGTCCCGGGCCCTTGACCCAAACGCTGTGATATCCGGCGCCCGCCCCCACGTCGGCCACGGTCGCGCCGGGAGGGATCTTGAGCGCATCGAGCATGGCCTCGGGCTGCTCCTCATCGATCCTGGTCTCCCGGAAGAGCCAGTCCGCTCCCTGCCAGGACATGACATCGGCGATGGGCCGGCCCATGTAGAATCCGGGCCGGTCGCGTCGGGCCTTGGGCCCCGGAGCTGTCCGGGTCTTCTTGGACCCGGAACGGTCAGGAGCGGCGCCGGGCTTTGGCTCGGCAGGCGCGGGGGCGCCGGCCTGCTGGGCGCAAAGTTCACTGGCGGATGCCAGCAGGACCGCCAGGATCAGCGCGACGAAACGGGTGGCGAATCCCGCGCGAACGCTCGGCATGGTGCGCTCCTCGGACCTTCAGTCGAGCCTCGAACGGGTGCGCATGTCTTGTCCTGCAACCGGTTCACTCAGTCGGCCAACGCATAACGAATGATGCAATAGAGGGCCTGGAAACCGTCCTTGAGCCCGATCTTCTTACCCTCGTGATAGGTCCGTCCATGGTAGGATACCGGAATCTCGTAGATCCGGCAGAGTCGTTGCAGGCCATTCTCGTCGGCGAGCATGAACCGGGCTACCTTGGCCGTCACCTCGGGCTCGAAGCCGAACCGGTTGCTGCGCAGCGTGATGCCTTGAATGATCTCGCGGCGGAAAAGCTTGTAGCAAACCTCCATGTCGGTGAGGTTCAAATTTGTGAACATGTTCGACAGCAGGGTCAATCCCTTGTTGGCCACCGAATGCCAGAAATAGAGCACGCGATGTGTCTCGCCGACGAATCGCGACCCGAACACGACGTCCGCCTTACCCTCGACGATTGGTTGCAAGAGTTCGGGATACTGCTCGGGGTCGTATTCCAGGTCGGCGTCCTGGACGATCACCACGTCTCCGGTGGCGTGCTGGAAGCCGGTCCGCAGCGCGGCGCCTTTGCCCTGGTTCACCTCGTGGAAGACGACAGTCAAGTCGGGTTCCGGCTCGGCCATCGCGCGGAGGATCTCGCGCGTGCCGTCCGTCGAACAGTCGTCAACCACGATGATCTGCTTGTTGATCGGAACCGCGCGAACCCGGGCGAGGATCGCGCGGATCGTCAGACGCTCGTTGTAAACCGGAATCACGACCGAAAGGATCAGGTCATCGGGAATCCGATAGACGCCGATCTGCCGGCAGAATGCTGCTCCCAGGGTTCCGATCAGCCACTCCCTCCGCTCATGGTCGCTGGCCAAGGAAGCTGGGTTCGGTCCCGCCGGCGTCGGCTCATATTGAGAGACTGGGAGCGACTGGGGTGGAAGCAACGGGTCATGCATCGTGTGAAGCACCTCTGGTCTCGAGCCGGAATCGCCATCAACACCGGCGCGCCCATCGCGCCGCAGACGGGGCTGCATCAGCCGCCGCAGCAAGAAACGGGAACGATCTGAGCTCAAGGATAAGCAACGGGCACAAGGAGGGGAAGCCGAGTACCGGGCATGAGCAGGGGCGGTTTCCTTCCCGTTGAACTTTCCTACGCGGTTTTTCTTAGGGTTCTTCCAAAACGCGGCAGGGCTGGTCCCGAACTGACGCAAAAGGCGCCAGGGCTGCTCTTCGAAACCAAGAACCGCCGGAGGCTGAGGGTCGCCTCCGGCGGTCGGCGTGACATCAGATGGTGAAGCTCGTGCAGACAGAAGCTGAGCGAGGATGCGTGCGGCTAGATCAGGTGCAGGATCATCGGGCTGTCCTGTTCGGGCCGAAAGCAGGCGCCCGATCGAAGGTCCGATCAAGGCCTTAACATCATGTCAAATCTTGGGCTTGACCGCGTCCGGAGCCGGGGTCGGAGGTGCCGGGGTCGGAGGTGCCGGCACCGCCGGAGAGGGAGCCGCCGAGGCGCCAGGCGCAGGAGTTGGCGGGGGCGGCGTGGCCGCGGCAGGTGCGGCAGTCGCTGGAGTTTCGGGGGCCGGCGTGGCGGGTGCTTCGTACGACGGCGAGGAGGCGGCCGCGCCTTGGCCCGTGGTCATTGGCGTCTCATAGATGGGCATGGTCGAGCCAAAAACCGCCGGCGAGTAGTCTGAATAGCTGGTCGAGTAGTAATCGCCGCCATAGTAGCCGTCATCATAACCATAACCACGATGGTGCCCGCCAAAGAGGCCACAGCCCTGCTTCCAGCTTCCTCCCCAGCCGCCAAAGCAATGGAACAGACCGCTCAGCAGGCAGCCATGCCGCCGACCACTGTAGCAACTGTCGTAGCCGCCGCCATAGCAGCCGCTGTAGCAACTGTCGTAGCCGCCGCCATAGCCGCCGCCATAGCAGCCGCCGTAACCGCTGGAGTAGCAACCACTGTAGCCGCTGGAGTAGCAACCGCTGTAGCACGACGGCTCGACGACCGTCGCATAGCCACCGCCGTAGCAACCGCCATAGCAAGCGCCAGTGTCGTAGTACGACGGGACGTAGGCCACGTCGCACGACTTGTGGTGACAGCCCAGTCCGCTGAGGGCCATCAACATCACGATCGTACCTTGCATTTTATTCCTCCACGTTGCGAGACATTGTCAACCTCTGACCCGCGACCGGCACCCAACCCCGCCCTGGTGCACCTCGAAAACGGCCGGGCCTCCGGGAGTGCGGCTTGCCCTTGCGGACTTACGCACCCTCTTTTACCCACCAGGTCGCCCTGATCCATATTCTCTGTTCAGGCCGGTCAAATTCTAATGGCCACTCCCAGACCATGCAACTAAACCTCGTAAAATGGCTGGAAGAGATGGGATGGATAAGCTGCTTGTGCGCGTTGTGTCAAGTGGTGCGGGGCAACGGCCAAGACTTTCTGGTCTGATGAGGGAGAAGCGGTTATGGTTGTGAGTGGAGTTTGAGCGAGATTGCGGCCCGACGAGGCCACTTCCGAATTGCGAAGCAACTTCTTGTGATGACCAGGCTCTCTCAGGGCCTGCGTCGAGGGGATTACTTGACGGTCATCGGGAGTCAGTGGAATGGGGAAGAAGCCGCGAGGGCATGGCCCGGATTCTGGGGTCGCTGATCCGGCCGCCGGGACGACCCGGGACGGCCCTCGCTCGGCACGTGGCACGCAATTGCCGGCTGAGGATGCGAGCGGCCGCGACACTAACGACGTTGGAACGCGGCAAGAGGCCGAGCCAACAAGACCATCGGCCACCGGCTCATGGCCAGGATGGGCGCGCGGGCTGGTGACACTCGGCCTGCTCTACCACATGGCCGCAGTCGTTGCTGGTGCCATGGGAGTTCCGCCGTCCTCGGAACTGGAGCGGCACCTCGCCGACCTGTTCACTCCCTATCATGACTTGCTGGATCAGGGCTACGCGTATCGTTACTATGCCGAGCCGCCGCCGACGCCCGTGATCACGGCGATGCTGCGGTTCGACGAGGGACGGCCCGACCAGGTCGTCCGGCTGCCGGAGCGGGGTCTTGCAGGTCCCAGGATGAGACACCAACGACAGCTTGCCCTGGCCAACGCCCTGTTCGCCGACTTCGAGGACGCGAGGCACCTGGGAGGCGACGGCAGCCGCAGCCGGCTCGCGGCCGCTTATGCACGCCACCTCTGCAAGGTCCATCCCGGCTGCACCAGCGTGACACTGCACGCCCAGCAGCACTTGATACCCGATCCACAGCATGTTCGCGAGGTGCTGGCGGTGCCGGAAGCCGCGGGTTTCGATCTCTTTGACCAGGCGCTCTTCACGACCCCGGAATGGATCGGAGACTTTGCGTGCGACGGATCCTGAGCGAACTTGCAAATTACCTGGGCAGGCTGGCCACAACCGCGCGTCGTGGTTGGAACGCCTTCTTCTTCACGCCCGCCGATCCCACCCCGCTGGGTTTGATCCGCGTGGTGGTCGGCCTGCTGGCCTTGTGGAGCCTGATCGTCCTCGGGCTCGATCTGCATGATTATTTCGGATCCGGCGGCTGGGCCGACCCCAGCGTGATCTGGCAGACTCAGCGCCAGCGGCAGCCTTTTGCCTGGTCATTCTGGTTCCTGGTCCCCGATTCCTTGCTCCGGCCTGTCTGGCTCGCCTGCCTGGCGATCCTGGGGCTGTACACGGTCGGGCTGTTCAGCCGGGTGACCGGGGTCCTGGCCTGGGTCATCATCGTCTCGACGGTCCGACGTGTGCCGATCGCTCTGTTTGGATTCGATCAGATCGTCTCGACCCTGGCGCTCTACCTGGGGGCAACCTTCGCCAGCGGCCAGGCCGTCTCGATGGATCGTTTCCTGCGGCGGTGGCGAGACGCACGAGCCGTGGCCCGAGCGCAGAGACCAGCGGGCTCGACGCGCGGACGAAGGGTCACTGCCCTTGAGCCAGGCCTACCGCAACCAACGATCGCGGCCAACCTGGCCCTGCGGCTGATCCAGCTTCACCTGGTCTTCATTTACGCCATGGCCGGCCTGGCCAAGGTCCAGGGACCGTCGTGGTGGAACGGCATGGCGCTCTGGGGAACGATGACCGCCGGCGAGTTCGTGTCCCGCGATTTCACCGCGCTGGCTGGATGGCCCCTGGTTTTGAACTTGCTCACCCACGCAAGCCTTGCATTCGAGTTGTTGTATCCCATCCTGATCTGGGTTCCGATCCTTCGTCCCTTGATGATCGCCGGAGCGGTGGTTCTGCACTTGGGCATCGCGATCGTGGCCCCGGGATTGACGGAATTCGGCCTGGCGATGATTGCGGCCAACCTGGCGTTTTTCTCCGGATCCTGGCTCCGCAGCCTGGCTAGCGGGAGTGATCAGCCGGCCTTGCGAGTTCTCTTCGATGGGGCCTGCCCGCGCTGCCGGGCCTCGATGGCCCTGGTGACGGCGGCCGATCCGGACCGGGTTCTGGAACCGATCGACTTGACCGCGGTCGAAGTGGAGGCCCTGCACCCTGCTCTGACCAAGAAGGCCTGCATGGACTCAATGCACGTGATCTCGAGGCAGGGGCGCGTGAGCGCGGGGTTCGACGCGGTGCGGTCGATCGGGGCCTGGCTGCCACTGTACTGGCCGCTGGCCCTGATCGCCTGGTTTCCAGGGGTCGCCTGGGTTGGGCGTCGTGTGTATAATTACCTTGCCATGACCCGGCCGAGGGACACACCCTGCACTGATGACGTCTGCGGACTCCATCCTCCCACCCGTTCCACCGGAACCGGAGAGCCCGACCATCCCTCTGCCCGATCTGCGTCGCCAAGAAAGGTCCGCTCCGAGGAGATGAAACAACCATGAGCAGCAACAACGGCGTGCCGACCGTTTCCCCGCCGATCGAGAATACGACGTCGCGCGAGTCGCCCTCGAGACTTTATGTCTTCAAACCCGGCTGGCGTGTGAGTATCAAGCGAGGAAGCCATCGCGAATTCTGTTACATGATGGCGCCTGGCCAGAATTACTATCACCGACTCCTCGACGGCGAGCTCTTTCTCGATCACGGGGATGAGCGGCTCTGTCTCAGTTGCGCAGTCCGCCGCGGGATCATCGCCTTCGAGCCCAGGCGGCTCCGTAATCCCATCGATCCCTCACTGGCCGATTCCAGCGAGCTGCCGATGTACGATCCGGATGGCGGCGATCTGTGATTCCCCTGCTTGCTCTTGCCTTTCCTTCCCTCCCTGAGAATCCAGGAGTATCGATGACGCCAACCAGGGCGGGCATCACTCCGAAGGACCTCGGGAACGACGACCGGAACTCGGAAGCTCTCCTCGACCGGCGTCCACCCTCTCCTTGATCTAGCTCGATCAGCCCAGGTGTCCCCGAAAGTAAGCCGTGCTCATGCGTCGGCGGCATCATCGGTGCGCGCTTGCTGAAACCGCGGTTGCGTCACCTGGTGAACACCCTTGGAGTCGGCGCCATTTTCCCCATTGTTTCAGTCGTTCGTCTCGGCTGGCATGCGGTGGATCGCCCCGAGTATGATGAATCGTGATAAGGTCAACGATCCTTGAGTCGAAAGGAACAGGCCCTCATGGCCACCGTCGCACCTCTACGCATCGGCCCGACCGACCATGGCCGCATGATGACCCTCAAGGAGTTCAGGGAGGCCGAGGAGCTGGACGGGTACCGCTACGAGCTGGCCCGGGGAGTGCTCGAGGTAACCGATGTGCCGGATGATTCTCATGGCGTGGTCGTCTGCAATCTTTATCACGCAATCAGTGGTTACGATCTGCAGCATCCGGGCGTCATTCTCCGCTATGGCGGCGGCAACGAATTCCGCTTCTGGCTCCCGCGCATGATCTCCGGTCGAAACCCCGACCTGGGCATGCTCCTCCGAGGCGCTCCCAAGGACTGGCGGGGCCGCAGAATCCCCGCGCTGGCCGCCGAGGTGGTCTCGCGCGGCAGCATCCAGCGCGATTACGAAACCAAGCGCGAGGAGTACCTGGGTTATGGCCTGCTCGAATACTGGATTGTCGATCCCTTGAAACACCAGGTCACCGTCCTGACCCGGCGCGGCGATGCCTGGAACGAGTCGGTTTTCCGCGCGGAGCAAGTCATCGTCAGCCTGGTCTTGCCCGGCCTGGCGACAACCGTTGCCGAGCTGTGGCTTGACGTCGAGGAAGACGACGATGACGCGGCGGATCCCGACGCGAACGGCACTTGATGGTGAAGCGGCGCGTCACCCGGTGGTCTCCAATAGCCCCTTGAGTGCCGCGGGAAAGAAATCGTCCCAGGTCGTCCGATACGTTTCCTCCAGCGGCGCGGGCACGTAGAACTCCGGCTTCAGGAAGAGCGGCATGTCTGGTAATGGCTGCCCGACGGCAACTGGCTCCACATAGGCCACCGGCGGCGGCCCCGCGTCGTAGGCTGCGAGCGTCAGTCGCTGATCGGCCGGCAGCTCGAAGTCCTCCTCCACGAACTCATCCCAGATGGCCTTGTGAATGCCTTGGGGATCGCGCTTGCTGGGGGGGAAAAGGTCGATCACGAGCAGGTGGACGCCCTGTGCGATCAGGTTCGAGGTCTTCTCAACGAAGGTACGAAGCTCATTATTGCTCGCCTTGTTCCCGGGCGACACGATCTCGACCACGGCGACGACCTGGCCATGTCGATGCCGGACAGCGATCCGATCCGCCTTGCGCACATAGATCGTGTCTTCGGCCCGCCGGACCAGGCGAGTGCGCGGCGGCGCGGCAGCCACGGCTAGCCCGGGGGCGGTCCCGGTCGGCTCTCCGTGTCTCGGTGATAATTTCAAGGTCAGGACGTCCGGGACCGGCCCTCGGATCGACTGCTCGGGCAACGCAAAGTAATCGGGCGGCAACACTCCCGCGTTCAGCGCGCGAGACAGGTTCGTGATCCAGTCGTGGTGGAAAGCATGGAACAATCCCGCATCGACACGGGTCCAGTCGTGAATCGGCATGGCGTTTTGCTCCGCCCGGGAAGACGGGATCTCCTCTGCCGATTGTAACCGCGCGTGGGCTCCCTCTTCGAGGGTTCTTTGCCCTTCCCCGGGCGCGAGGGGTCGGGCACGGCGGGTCATTTGCTTGTCACTGTGTGTTCAGCCTTCTCTTCGGATTCCGCCTTGATCTTCCTGGGAGCTTCGCGGCCCTGGGCGATCTGTCAGCCCAGGCGGTGGGCGACACGGGCGGCTTTCTCCAGGTCGGCCTTGTCGTAATCGCCAGTCGGCCGGTGGTAGTCGGCGTGGACGCCGGCGGAGAAGAAAATGACGGGAATGCCCTTGCTGGAGAAGTTGTAGCTGTCGGTGCGGCCATAGTACTGGTCGGCCTCGAAGACGGCCTCCATGCCCTCGGCCTTGCACGTGGCTTGCGCGGCGGGGCTGAGCGAATTGTACTGGCCGTGCCGGGGCGACGGGGTGATGCCGATCGATTTCGGATCGTTGCGGCTGACCATATCCAGGTTGATGTCGGCCACGATCCTGGCATCTGCCGGCAAACTTTGATGGTTGGCGAACCATTCGCTGCCCAGAAGCCCCTTTTCCTCGCCAGAAACCCACAGGAACGCCACGCTCCGCGCCGGCTTCGGACCCTGGCCGAATGCCTCGGGCTGAATTCGAAGGTAGAGACAAGCCACGCGCCACGAAGGACTGGTTTTTGCTTGCGTCCAACTAGCGCTGAGCCTCTGAGCACTTCTTGCAACGGAACGAGCGCTTGCGGATCCGGCCGCCACAGCGCTGGCAGCGATGAAACTTGTTCTGTCGCGACTTGTTCTTCCGGGGACGCAGGGCCACGGCGCACCTCGCTAGCTGGCATCAAGAGAACGGACGAGGGAACGGGTGATCGGCCATCGTCCCCTGGCGGACAACCCGGCGAATTGCGCCAGGTCAAGACCGGCCACTGTAACCGATCACCGGCGGCTTCGGCCAGAGCGATCGGCGGCCAATCCAGGGCCGTCTTTCTCCGATTGGGTTGACGGGAGTTCCACCAACGTCTCGGGGTGGCCCATGTCGTGGCGGTTCGCCGCCGCCAGGCTCGCCGTGCCCGAGAACAAGCACAGGTCGATGATCAAGTTCCTCAAGACGGCCATCACCCGCGGCCCCGACCCCTTGCGCACCCGGCCGGCGTGCTCCTCCGCGTCGTGGCCAAGGGAAACGCTGTCAACGCCGCGCATTGAGCCGGTTACAGCACCCCCCACCGGAAAATGCTACATAAAGCTACAAGCTACGTTTCGGGCTGCCGGAGATGCCAGGATGGAGACGGCCGCCATGGCTGCCCACCCCGCTGCGCGTGGGCCCGGGTTTTTGCCCGCATTACCGAGGTCGCGTCCCGCGACCTGCTCAATTTCCTCCCAGCGACCGGCAGAACGTATTTGTTGAGCAGCACGACCTCGGTGAATCATCGGGGTCCGCCGTCGCTGCCGCGCGCCGAACTGGGTACCAATGGCCTGACAGGCTGGGACCATGCATGTCTAGAAATGTCTAGATTCCCGGCGTTCTGGGCACCCGAAATGCCCGAAAACGTGTTGGCGTCCGTCCAGCTTACAACGTTCGCGGTCAGTGGCGTGGCACGATAAGGCGTTTTGTGCCAATGGATTGCGCAATGGATTACCGATCATGACTCGACGTAAGCCTTCTGGCCTGACGCTTCAGAGGCGCGAGAAACACCCCTAAGAAGGTATGTTTTCCTTGACAAAACGGCCCACGAGCCCTGATTCTCCGCCCCGAGCGAGGACAGGAAGTGTTGGCAGCGCCTTGAGTTGGGTATCGAAG
>JBEKTN010000218.1:0-14252 GCA_049516015.1 Isosphaeraceae bacterium
ACTCCTGAAGCAGCATCCCGACCGCGACAGCCTTGCCATGAAACGCCGCAGTTGTGGTTGGAACGAAAACTTCCTGCTGGAAGTCCTTACCGGAGCAACGCTTTAGTGGGCGCTGGCCCTGCCCTTTTACTGTCCTTCAAATCGCCGCAGTACGCCGCGCCAAGGAGTGCGAAACGAACCAGACTTCCGGCAGCAGGTCAGTGGCCCGTGATGCGGGATGGGTTGGCTGACGGCGGAACACGTCACGGGAATAGGCGCGTCACAGCGCTGACTGGTAGGAATGGGGTCATCTGGCTGCAGGCGTGCCTGGAGAACTGCGCCAGGTTCGTGGAATGGCCCAGGTATCCCGCCCCAGATAGAGCGAACTGCGGATACCCTTGATCCTGCCGACAAAGGCCTCATCCTCTCGGTGAAGGCGGAGTGCCCACGGGCTTCGAGATCCGCAACTTCTTGCCAGGCCTGAACGCATCGACGTCCAATCCGCCGGACATCAAGAACTTGAGGAACGACTTCTCCTGGAACCGACAAGTCTGGGCGATGCCGAGCAGGACCAAGTAGTCGGACACGGGTCCCTCGAAGAAGGCACCGGAGATCTTCCGTTGGATCGCGAGGTGGCGGATGCCCCGTTCAGCTGTGTTGTTGTTCCACGGAATGCCGTCCAGGGACAGGAATGTGAACAGCGAGTCGCGATATCGCTCGAATCGCTTCTGATACTTCTGCGTCACTTCAAACTTGTACGATATGTTGGTGATCTGGCGGGCATAGAAGGCATCGACGGTCGGCAGGAACTTGGCGAGCTGCCGTGCTTTGGTGGCCTGCCCTTGGACGGCCTCGATCATCGGAACGAGCAGGTCCCTCACCGCAAGGACGAATCCCTCGAACTCGGCGTTGAAGGGTGAGGCCCACAGATCGTCGTTCAAATCACGGATCAGGTGGACCAGGCACTTTTGCTGCAAACACCCGACGCCGTCGTAGCCTGCGTAGAAGTCGGAGACCACGACGCCTTTGTAATCCGAGAGCAGCTCACGAATCAGGGTCGTCTCACGGGTCGCGGTCAGCCGGAGGACGACGCGGCGACCGTCGGTGAGGATCCAGGCATAGTAGTCGGTCCCCTGGATGCTCAACCGAGTCTCATCGGCGTGGATGAACGGACTCGTGAGCAACCTGTCTAAGTTCGCCTTCTCGCACGGGCCGTAAAGGTCCGCCAAGCTCCTCACGAAGTTGACCACCGTGGTCGGGGACGTCCGCTCGCCGAACATATCCTCCATCGTCGCGGTGATCAGCCGGTATGACAAGCGAAGGACGACCCGTTGGTAGACGGCCCATGCTTGGAAGCCGTGACCGAACAGAGTACCCTCAAGCCGTGAGATCGCGGGCGGGGGAAGGGAACGGCAGCACTTCGGGCAGAACATCTTAGCCCCGGTGTACTTGGTGATAACCTTCTTGTAGCCCTTCTTCGTGAACCGAAGGTCGATCTGGAACGCCTCGGCGACCTCGCCGGTCGGCTGGAGTGGCTCCCCGCTATGTCTCGGACAGGTCCTCTTCCGAGGGACGGTGATGGTTCGGTCGGCGCGAGTGGGTAAGATCCTTCGGAACGCCTGGTGCCCCTTCTTCGCACCCCTCTTCCTGTCGCCCTGCTCCGCGACGGCCGACTCCTCAGAGCTTAGGGTAAGTCGAGTCTGCTGGTAGCTGGCATGAGCGGACTTTAGGATCTCCGCGAACTGCGCATGCACACGGCTCCCGGCCTCGCTAGCGAGTTGCTTGGGACGGTCGGCGAAGTCCACGTGGGGGTCAACGGATGTCGCCGTACCGCCGAGGCGCGCCAATTCATCCCAGAGCAGGACGAGCGCCCGGCAGTCATCCTGGTTGTAGTGTCGGAGCTTCTCCTCCAGGCAGGTATCGTGCGAGTCTTCCCAGAGGTGTCGCCAGACGAGGCTCTGGAGTCCCGACGCGTCCACCTCGTCCCAACTCGCACCGACGAAGGCGCCGATATCCTTCAGGCCATTCGACCGGACCGGGAAGTAGACCCGACCGAAGACTTCCTGGTTAAGGTTGACCATCCGCCTGAGGTATGTCTCGACATCCGTGCCGTATCGCTGGCCCATTCGAGCGACGGCCCTCGGCTCGTAACTCCCATAGTGGATGACGGGCGCATCGGGGTCCGCATCGAGAACGGTACGAACATCACTCCAGATCCGCTGCTCGTCCTCCTTAGAGTCGGCCCAGAACGAGCGTGCCAGACACTTGTCACCACGGCGGACCAAAACCCCGATCAGATAGTGGAATTGCTCATCGGGGATACCCTCGATGTCGAGGAAGATCTCCACCGGCTTCCGGACGATGCAGGGTGGTGTTTGGAGGTAGATCTTCCCGGTCCGGATCGCCAGGGCCTGGAGCTCCAGCTTGAACGCCGGGCTGGCGACGATTCCTCGCTTGCGCCTCCGCGGCCTGAAGAGATAGGACAGCTGGTTGACGGTGAAAATGCCCTTCTTGTGGTAGCGACGGATCACCTTCGGGGTCATCCGGTCGAGTAGACTCAGGTCGTCGTCAGCCTTGGCCTTGGCGCGGCACTCGGCGCGGAACGGACAAAGGGGGCAGTGGCGATTCAATATTATCGGAGGAGGCGTCGAGTCTCGTGCGGCCATGCCTCGTAACTCAGCCAGACCCGACGCGATCTCCTGATAACGGTCGGCGAGGGCAACTTTGTGGCCAACTCCGTCAAGGGTGATGATCCGGCCATAGACCGGAAGATTCCCCTGGATCAGCCCCAGAACATGCCCCACGAACGAAAGGGCGAACTTCTGGTCATCGGTGATGCTGTAAGTACCGGCGATCAGCTCTGGATAGTAGGAATGTTTCCCGGGAGATGCTGGCTGGTCGATCTTCACCAGCAGATCGCAGGACGCGGAGAGGTTACTCGCTCGCAAGTTCACGCCGCTGAGGAAACGATGCCCGTCAGCCAGTCTGTCTTGGTCGTATGTCACTGTTTCATTTCCGTCCCGACGTGCCTGTGCGAGATACCGCTCTCGGTGTGCCTCGCCGCGAGACCGGCAGATGACGTCGTAATCATGGGGAGCTGGTGGACTGACTGCGTCCAGGAGGAGAAACGCTTTCCTCGGGCAGTTTGTGTAGGCCACGGCGACTTCCGTCGTGATGAGCTTTTCCATGTCCGATCGGTTTCTCCCCTAGGTATCGGCAGCGCCGACAGGGGGCAAGGGTCAGCGGACCCAAACCCTGCCTTATATCCCTCGTCATCGTTCAGTACGCACAGACAATGGCAGTTCATAGCCCGAAGAAGAAGTGATGGCGGTACTTGCAGTTGTTCGCAGGAGAGAAGCTGCTGGGGGCTTCGCGGGGTCGGGTCCGGGGGGCTTCGCGGGGTCGGGGGCTTCGCGGGGTCGGGCCCGGTAAACGGTTTTCGCGGGACATTCATCAGATCGTTCGGCAGGACTGCTTGAACCGACACGAGGCAGCCCGCCTTCTTCCGAGTAAGCTGCGACCACGCCTGCGCCCGACTTGCAGCGACACGAAACAGCCTCAGCGACTGAGCAATCTGGTAGAATCGACGCCACGCCCATTGTAGTCCAAACCGCGATAAGGCTGAATGGGCTGTTGCTGACCCAGCAACGTGATGACCCCAGCGACACGGCTGTCGATCGCCCCTTCCCGACTCGACTCTGGTTTCCGAGATTGTCGCACCGGAAGGAACGTCGCAAGTACCACGGCGCGCCAGGGCCCAGCTTGCGGGTCATTGCACGGCGCCGCGTAAGCGATGCGAAACAGTGCGTCGTCGAGGATAGGTCGGGCTGGCCCCAAGCGCACCCTGGACCTCGAGCGCAGCGCTCATTATGATCACCCGCCCGGGGTCTCTCTGCGGGTCGGTGATCACCACCCAAAGGTGGGTGTCAACCGATCGGTCTCGGATGTAAAAAGCATCTCCGGCCTTCACGAGTCGGGTCCAAAGACATCATCGAAGGTCTGCCTGGCCGCCTCGTCGCGCTCGACGACGGCGATCATTTCCGGCTTGCCCTGCGCCCTCAGGATGTCTTGCCAGGGAATCGGGGAGATTTCTCCACGGAAGTGAGCGGCCCACTCTTTGAACTCGTGCGTCCGCTCCGACAGTTCCCAGTCGTCCAGCTCAGCGTACCGCTTGGTGACCTCCAATAGTTTCTGGACAATTCCCTTCGACAGCTCACCTCGGCCGGGGTCAGCGACAAGCTCGAGCGCGTAACCCTCGGTGTGGATGTAATCATCCCACTCGCCAGCCCTCGATCCGTTGCCATTGATAAGGTCGTAGATGCTGGAGAGGACCGGGCCGTACTTCATCGCATACGCCCGATCACCCGTGATCGACTCACCCGTCTCCGCGAGCCATTCTCGGTCGGCGATGGAGAGCAGCTTGAGCAGCCGGAGGTAACCCATTCGCTTGTCATCGAGCCGGAGTAGGCAGGCGCTGGCTTGCAAGGCTCGCTCGAAATTGAAGCGAAAGTTCATGGTCCCTCCATCAGCATTCCCGCTTTCAATGCTACTGGTCAATTTTACATCATGCCAACCTGATTACAAGATTGACATCACCGCGGGTGTGGAGGTTGTGCCTGGCCTTTTCATTTCTTTTGCGTCTTCTGGGATCCGCTCCATTCCAGCACGCCGGCCGCCAACGTCGCTCCGGAGAAGCCTGTAAGCGGCGCGAAGCCGAAGTCGTCGCCAGCGGAGGCCGTGCCGCCGGCTCGCATCGAGCCGCAAATCGCGGTCTTCCCGGACGGGACCACGATCACGCTGGCCCCGAACCAGGACCCTCGTGAGGTCTTCGCCGATTGGCTGATCACTCCCAGGAACCCGTGGTTCACGCGGTCGATTGTCAACCGTGTCTGGTACTGGCTGCTGGGCCGCGGCATCATCCACGAACCGGACGACATCCGGGAGGACAACCCGCCGAGTAATCCCGAACTGCTGGCCTACCTGGAGCAGGAGCTGGTCGCGGGCGGCCACGATCTGAAGCGGTTCTACCGGCTGATCGTCAGCTCCAGCACGTATCAGTTTTCCTCGATGCCTCGGTTCAACGATCCCCGGGCCGAGGGCCAACTTCGCCAGCTACCTGCTGCGCCGGCTGGACGCCGAGGTGTTGATCGACGCGATCAACAAGATCACCGGAACCACCGATCTGTACACCAGCCCCATTCAGAAGCCGTTCACCTACATTCCCGCGGACAAGCCTGCGATCGCCATTGCCGACGGCAGCATCACCAGCCCCTTCCTGACGTTGTTCGGTCGCTCGGCGCGGGCCACCGGCATGGAGAACGAGCGCAACAACAAACCGGTCCCCGCCCAGTGGCTGCACATGCTCAATTCGAGCCACATCCAGCGCAAGCTGGACCAGGGCCCCGGGCTGAAAGCGATCTTCGATTCGGGCCGCAGGCCGGACGAGATCGTGAACGTGCTTTACCTGACGGTCCTCTCCCGCCTACCGACGCACGAGGAGAGGAAGACCGTTGCCGAATACATGCGGTCCGCCCGCCCCAGGCGCGACGCGGCGAGCGACATCCCCTGGGCCCTGATCAACAGCCCCGAGTTTCTGTACCGTCACTGATGCCGGCTGACTGCGCCGCGGCTACGCCGAGAAAGCAGAGACAAGACAGTGGAACAGTTGAGGAATCTCCTGCTCTCCTGCTCTCGCGAAGCGAGGGCGTCGGCTTGATTCTTTGCTGGATTCCATCATCAAGCTCACCGGCCCGGACGGTAAGTTGCTGGCGTTCAACGACGATCGCGAAGACCCGGGCTCCAGGCTGAACACGCACCACGCCGACTCGTACGTCATGGCGACGCTGCCCGCGGAGGGGACCTACTGCGTTCACGTGGGCGATGTCGCGAGAGGTGGCGGTGAGGCGTGCGCCTACCGGCTCCGGATCAGCGCGCCACAACCCGATTTCGCGTTGCGTGTGGTGCCGTCGAGCGTCGCCCTCCGCAGCAAGTCCGCGACGGCCCTCAGCGTCCACGTGATCCGCAAGGACGGGTTCACCGGCCCGATCAAGCTAGGGCTGAAAACTTCAGATCCTTTCACTCATTTGTCCGTCGTGCGCTTGGATTCTCCATTGAGAGTGTGCCGGATCGCCTCGGACATTCCCATCATGAGGAGACTTCGCTCCTGGAGGATCGCAAATGGCCAAGACCCTCGTCTCTCGAGGTGGCTGGTTCATGCCAAAGCCGACCGGTCTTCAGCGACTTGGATTCGTCGCCTGGATTGCCGCCTGCCGCCAATCCTAGGTGATGAGCCGGCCCGGCGGAAAGATCCTCCAACGTTCAACAGCGATGTGCCGCCGATCCTCCAGCAGAAGTGTCAGAACTGCCATCGTAGCCATCACATCGGTCCATTCGCGCTGGAGACCTTTGAGCAGGCCCGGAAACGCGCCTCGGATATCTCCCTGGTGGTTACTGAACGACAGATGCCGCCCTGGAAGCCAGCGCCGGGAGTTGGGCCAAAGCTCAAACATGACCAGTCGCTTTCACCCCGGGAGATCGCCGTTCTCGAAGCCTGGTCGGAAGCAGGCCGGCTGACCCGCCAGGATTAAATCCTCCTGCTGGGAATTGATCGTCTGATGGGGTACAATCAAGTAAGAGGACCGAGGAACGATCGGTCCGATCCGAGCCGACATGAACCGGCTGGCATGTCGGCACGATCCGGTGGCCCGCCTCGAGGCACGGCTTTGGTATCGACCTTGCCGCAGTTCTTTCGAGGGGTTCATCCGCCTCGATCCGATCGAGACCCATCATCTCCGATTCTTGAGTATTGAAAAGTCGGTGTATCGACGTAGAAGCGGGAGCACCTCAAGGAAAGGCTGCCAGCTTCGTCGAGTGGGCCGCGTGTGCGGCACAGCCGCATCGGCACATGCGCGTGATCAAGGTGCCAGGCGCAGCCGCTGGACGTGCGGGTGGCCAACTTCCCGGGTGATCGGGCCATGTCGCCCAGAACCCCCGCGTGCGTGGTGCTTTTGCTTTTCTCCGACATCGGGGGCCCTGGCGGGCTGTTCTGTTTTGCTCTGGCCTGGACCGGGAGCGCCCCAGCCGCGGCGGGAGATCCACCCCGTCGCGGTCGTCCCCTACGAGGGAACGACCATGCAAACTCCACTCCAGATCACGTTCCACAATCTTCCCCATTCCAAGGTCATGGAGAGCGCCATCCAGGAAGCAGCCGACCGCTTGGAGGACACTCATGACCGGATCACAAGCTGTCGCGTGATCGTCGATCAGCCCCACCGTCACCACAAGGAGGGTAACCTCTTTCAAGTCCGCATCGACCTCAAGATGCCCGGGGCGGAACTGGTGGTCAAACGCGAACACGCCGGGACCCTCGCCTCTGGCGATCTCTCCCTCGTGATCCAGGATGCCTTCGAAGAGATGCAGGGGCAGATCGAGGAGTTCGTCAACCGCCGCCGCGGGTTCGTCAAAACTCACGAAGACCTTCCTCATGCCCGTGTGACACAGCTTTTCACCGAGGCAGGCTACGGGTTCCTCGAGACGCTCGATGGCCGCGAGGTCTTCTTTCATCAGAACAGCGTTCTGGGCTCAGGATTCGGCAGCCTGGACGTCGGTACCGAGGTCAGCTTCGTTGAAGAGCTTGGAGAGAAAGGTCCCCAGGCCAGCACTGTCAAGATCGTCGGACGACATAAGCATGTATCTTGAACAAGTCTATGATGCTACTTCACCAGACAGCAACCGAACAGGAGGCACTCACAATGACAGCCACAACCGTTCCTGAATCGCGCACCTTCATGTTCTCGGAGGAAGAACGGGTCGAGATGGTCCGGCTCCTGGAACAGATTCTGAGAGAGACCCGGGTTGAGATCCACCGGACCCACACGCCCAATTACCGTGATCAGGTGATCGGCCAGGAGTCGCTACTCCGTGGTCTACTCGTCAAGCTCCAGCGGGTGGGCGAGTAGCTCATAGCGGCCGAATGGCGAGTGGCGAGTGGCGAGTGGCAGACGGCTCCGCGGTCTTTACTCGCCACTCGCCACTCGCCACTATTCCCAGCCACTTTCTTTTGCTTCTGGCCTCTTGACTTCTGAAGGAACGAGAGCGTATTCTCAATTCAGACAAAACGACTGAATATTCAGACACAACAACTGAATACGAGGGAGCGCATGGGCCGGCCCGCCCGGGATATCACCGAATCGGAACTTTCGGTGCTGCGGATCCTCTGGGACCGGGGGATGGCGACGATCCGGCACTTGACGGACGTTCTTTATCCTGGCGGCGGGGCGGCACAGTATGCCACCGTGCAGAAGTTGCTGGACCGGATGGAAGCCAAGGAGTTCGTTCGCCGCGATCGCTCGCTGTTCGTGCACCGGTTTGTCCCGGTGCTGGATCGTGACCAGCTCATCGGCCGGCGGCTCCGGTCGCTGGTCGAGACGCTCTGCGACGGGTCGCTCACTCCACTTCTGACGCATCTGGCGCGGGCCGGCGATCTGACCGACGAGGACCGCCAGGCGTTGCGAGCGATTATCGAGGAATCCGAACGCGAGGAACTTTCTCAGGAAATTGCCCCGGAATCCCTCGATGCGAGGAAGCAGGATGCTTCGATAACGGCCCGTCAGGGCCGTCCGGGACCAAGGCGTTTGCCGCGTTCTTGAGAAGACCGAGCAGGACCATCGCCGGGAGACCGCCTGCCCATGGAATCCCTTGTGAATGCCTTGCTGAGCAACGCCCTGGTCGCCACCGGGCTGGCTCTGGCACCTCTGGTCGTGAGTCGGTTCGGCCGATCTCCGGCCCTGGTTCACAGCCTCTGGCTGGTTGTCCTGCTCAAGCTGGTGACGCCGCCCCTGGTGCAGGTGCCTCTGGCGATTTCCTCGACTGCGCCGCAGGTACGTCCACCAGGGACCGCGGACGTTGCTTCCGGGCTCACCCTGGCAGCGCGGCCAGATCGGCAAGAACTGCCCGCCAGGCTGGTCCAGGACGACAGTGAGCCCACCGAGTGGGATGGAACTGCTCAGAGCATGGATCCCACGGTCCCGGCCGGAGGCTCGGAACTGGGGGAGACGGGCGGTGGGTTGCGCTCCGCTGCCGCAGCCAACGAGGCAGAACGGCCTCATGAGCAGGACTCTCATGCCGAGAACAACCCTACGTTGATCACCCTGCGCAATCTTCCGCGCTGGGAGGTTCTTGCCCTGGCGTTGATCCTCGCCGGTGGCCTGGTCTGCTGGTCGCTGGCGGCCGTGCGGATCATCGGCCTCAAGTGCCTGCTCCGGGACATTCAGCCCGCGCCGGCCGACTTGCAGGAAAGAGTCAGCGCGGTGGCCCGTCAACTCCAGTTGAGACGCGTCCCGACCACCTGGCTGGTGCCGGGTCGAATCCCACCCATGCTCTGGACGCTCGGCGGCCGGGCTCGGCTACTTGTGCCTTCCGAGCTCTGGCCGAACCTTTCCGAAAGCCAGCAAACGGCCCTGATCGCACATGAGCTGGCGCACCTGAAGCGAAAGGACCACTGGATCCGCTGGCTGGACCTGGCCGTGGCCGGGCTCTACTGGTGGCATCCGGTTGTCTGGTGGGCTCGTCGAGGTTTGCGTGAAGCCGAGGAGCAGTGCTGCGACGCCTGGGCCGTCTGGGCCACGCCCCGGGGATCCAGGTCCTACGCGGCGGCCCTGCTGGCCGCCTTGGAATTCGTTGCGGGTGCCCCGACCGCCGGCGTGGCCGCAGCCGCGGCCGTCATCAGCGGGAGGGGGCATGTTTCCTTTCTTAAGAGGAGGATGAGAATGATCGTTCAAGCCAGGACTCCCAAGGCGCTGAGCTGGGCCGGACGACTCGGCGTGCTCGGCCTCGCCGCCCTGATCTTGCCTCTGGCCCCCACCTGGGCCCAGAAGCCTGATACTCCAGCACCCGACGGCGATCGGGATGCCGCGACCGTGGGTGTCAATCCCGATCGCGACACCCGCTCACACTTCGACATCGGGATGAACGACGACGGTCTGCTCGGGAAACTCAGCGCCCAGGATCGCGATCAAACCGAGAAGGCCCGCCAGCAGCTCAAAGGGAAAGCTGAGGATGAGGATGACGATCGTGTCAAAGGGAAAGCTGAGGATGAGGATGACGATCGTGACGGACCCGACCGTCACAAGGATGTGGCCGATCATCTCGAGCGCCTCCTGAAGGATCTTGGTGAGAGATTGAGCAAGGACCTCAGTCCGGTCAGCGACGAGGTCGCCAAGGCCCTGGACAAGGCTGCGAAAGAGGTGACCGAAGCGCTCGACAAGGAAGGGATCACCTCCAAGGATCTCCGCCAGGCGATTGAGAAGGCCCGCGACAAGATGCAGGAGGCCTTCAAGGAGGGCGGCCCTGTCAACAAGCAGGCGCGGGACGCCGCGGAAAAGGCGCGCGAAGACGTGAATGCCGCGGTGGAGAAGGCGCGTGAAGAATTCCGCCGGGCGGTGCGGGACCGCGCGGAAAAGGCGAAAGAAGCAGCCCGGGAGGGCCTGCTGTCGCAATCCAAAGAGAGAGACGAGCCGCCGGCCGCCGAGGCCGATGCATCTGGCAAGCCCGGTGAGGCGGAGCAGGCACGCAAGGAGATCCGCCAGATGGAGCAGCAACTGCGCCAGGCGATGCGCCGGCTCCAGGCAATTGAGCGCCGCGACCAGCGTCTGTCGCGCAACCAGCGGCGCGGTTCTGGTGGTCCCCCTGCACCCCCTACCTCAGCGCGTCCTGCCGCTCCGCCCGAGGCTCCCGATGCTCGTCCCGAGCCTCCCGCTAAACCCGAGCCTCCGGCCTCTCCCGCCGAACCGCGTCCGCTCCGGCGTCCCGATGGACCTCCCGGCGAACGGCCCGGCACGGATTTGCGCGGGCCCCGCATGAGTAGCCCCGGTGGCCCCGCGGTGCTGAATCCCCGCGTCGAGCGCCGGCTCCGTGATCTTGAAGACAAGATGGACCGGCTGCTCAAGGAGCTGGAGGGCCTCAAGGGCGACAAGAAGGACAAGGACAAAGCGAAGAAAGACAGCGAAGAGAACGAGAGTTCGCACAAAGCCCGGCCTGGCACTCACCGTCAGCATACGACAGGGCCGAGGGTCGTTTCTTGATCCACGGGAATCGTGGATTCGAGGCTCCATGGCCATGCAGTCGTATGGCCATGGAGCCCGAAATCCACCAAGCGCAAGGAGCGCGAGCAAGCCGTTGCCCGGTCACAGCAGGGCGGACGGCAGCACAGCGCGATATCTTCCAGGAACAGTCGCTCATCGTGGCACCTGGGAAATGGTTCCTCAGCGGTGAGCGATCCCGCTGGAGGCTCCTGCCATCCGCACCATTCCCTCCTCTCTTTTCCCTCTCCTGTTGACCCTCCTCCTTCAGGCTTCCCTGCCTCCCACGCAAACCTCGACGCAAGCCGACGAGATCTCCCAGCCGGGCGCCGGTGGACTGACGATCCATGTGTCCCCTGGCGGTGATGACCACTGGTCCGGCGCCCTGGCTCGTCCCAACGCCGCACGAACCGACGGTCCGCTGGCCACGCTGGAAGGCGCGCGCGACCAGATCCGCACCCTCCGCCACGAGCAGAAGATCCCGGCCGGGCCGATCACGGTCATGATCGCGGCGGGAACCTACCCGCTGAGCGGTCCTGTCGTCTTCGAACCGGCCGATGGCGGCACTGCGGCTGCCCCGGTGATCTACCAGGCCGAGCCAGGCACACGGCCAATCTTCGACGGCGGCCGTGCGATCACGGGCTTCTCGCGCCGGCCTGACGGGCTCTGGACCGCCAAGGTTCCCGATATCGCGGCCGGCCGCTGGACCTTCGAGCAACTCTTCGTGAACGGCCGCCGCCCCACCCGCGCGCCGAACGAGTTCTATCACTACATGCTCAAGCGTGTCACTCACGGCATCGATCCGGCCACGGGGCAGACCGTGCCGATGGAGAACCGTGCGTTCATCGCGCGGGGGGAAGACCTCAAGCCCTTGAAAGGGCTTTCGCCCGATCAACTCCACGACGTCAACGTGGTGGTTTTTCACTCCTGGGAATCTTCGCGCCAGCGGATCGCCGCGGTCGATCACAAGACCGGCATGGTGATCCTGACCGGTCCCGCTCCCTGGGCGTTTTTCGCCTGGGGGCCAAACCAGCGATATGATTTCGAGAATGTTCCCGGCACGACTGATCGGCCCGGCGAGTGGTTTCTTGATCGCGACGGAACGCTCGTGTACAAACCGCTACCCGGTGAGGACCCGGCAAGCGCAAACGTCGTGGCTCCCGTCGCCGACTCGTTCCTTGAAATCAAAGGCAAGCCAGATCCCGGCGCCATCCTCGAGTACCTGTCCTTCAAGGGGCTGACCTTTCGCCACAGCCGCTACGTGCTTCCGCCCCAGGGGCACGGCGACGGCCAGGCGGCTGTGAGCATCCCCGCGGTGATCATGGCGGACAATGCCCGGCATCTGACCCTGACGGATTGCCGAATCGAGCACACCGGGATTTACGGGGTCTGGTTCCGGCATGGTTGCACCGACTGTCGCATCGAGCGCTGCGCCTTGATCGCTCTTGGCGCAGGCGGCGTCCGGATCGGCGAGACCGCGATGTTCGCGAAGCCCGCCGACCAGACCGGCCGGATCACCGTGGACAACTGCATCGTCCGCGGCGGCGGCCGGATCTTCCCGGGCTGCATCGGCGTCTGGATCGGCCAGTCGAGCGACAATACGATCACACACAACGACATCGCCCACCTCTTCTACACGGCGATCTCGGTCGGCTGGACCTGGGGCTACTCCGAGTCGAAGTGCCAGAGAAACATCATCGAATTCAATCACCTGCACCATATCGGCCGCGGCGTGCTCAGCGATATGGCTGGCGTTTACACGCTGGGCATCTCTCCGGGCACGAGCGTCAGCCACAATCTGATCCACGACGTCGATTCGTACAATCGCTCCGGTGCTGGAGGATGGGGGCTGTACGACGATGAGGGATCGACGGGCATCCGCCTGGAGAACAACCTGGTCTACAATGAGTTTGGTGGGTGCTGTCGATCTCGTCCAGTGGGCCGTGCTCTCGGACTCACTCGACCTGGTCCCCTCGCCCGGCAGGACGGAATGGGCTGACGAAAGCCGTCCCGATCTCACCGGCAATCCCTCCCGCGTTTTTCATCCTCCCCGCGCTTCCGCCTGATCCTCGGGCCTCTCCTCTCCCACGTCGGTCATTGCGGGCCTGGCGGCGAATTCGAGTGTGGAAAAGCACACGCTGTGTTGATTCCTCGAGTTTCGCTTCCCTCTGTGCCACGCCTCTCCGAATCCGTGGGATGAAGCCTGGCAGAAACCACGGCGGTCATGTTCCAGCCAGATCGAAGAAAAACCATGGGAGGATGTTCATGTTTCCTGCCACGGCACACAAGTGGTTCGAAAGCTCACGACCTCAAGGGAACGACAGCTTCACTCGTGCCGGTACCCTGGGAGTTCTTGCCGCGGGGCTCACGGCACTGCTGGTCTTCATGATGTAAGACGATACCCTCCGAGTGTTGCCCTGCTCCTTGTTCCTACTTGCTGGTTGCCGGGGGTACGAGGTCACCGGCCTGGCGCGCCAAGACCTGACAGCCCGTAGCATGTCTGCGCGCGGGACGCGAGTGCGCCCGGTCATGATCAATCGCGATGTTGAGGTCAGCGCATGATCGGGCATTCGAGCAGCACGGAGACTCCCCACCATGAGCCCGGGCTTTCGCGCCAATTGGGGCTGACGACCGCCACGGCGCTCGTGGTGGCCGAGGTGATCAGCGTGGGAATCTTCCTGACGACCGCCGGTCCTGTCCCTGATCGTCATCGTCACAGTTCTGGGAAGCCTGGCCGCGCTCTTGATGGTGATGCCACGGGTCTACTTTGCCATGGCGCGCGACGGCCTGTTCTTCCCCGCGGCGGCCGCGCTTCATTCCCGGTACCACACCCCTGCCCGAGCGATCGCGATCCGGGCCATGTTGGCCAGCCTCCTCGCTGTGCTCGGTACCTTCGATGAGATTCTCGCCTACTTCATCGTGCCCACCGTGGTCTTCGTGGGGCTCACTGTTGCGGCCGTCTTCGTGCTCGGCCGGGGCGCCCGAAACACAGAAGAGCCTGTCTCGATGCCATGGCATCCGATCCCGCCCCTGCTCTTCCTGGTGCCGACCGCGGTTCTGCTCGCGCTCATGGCCATCAGCAATTCCCGGTCACTTGAGTGTCACTCATCCTGGTTCGCCCATTTTGACAGTGACAGCCTGAATCGTCACCATCCGGACGTGGAGAAGGACTTGAGGTATGGGCTGCAGGGGCCC
>JBEKTN010000219.1:0-14236 GCA_049516015.1 Isosphaeraceae bacterium
GAGATGCTAGCCTTGGCCCGCAAATTCCCCTCATCCGGCCGTTCCGGCCCGACCCCGCAAGCGGGGTTCCCCCCGCTCCCCGCGGGAGAAGGAGAGGACGTCCCGCCGCGTCTGCAACTCAAAGGTAAAACGCGCTAGGGGCTAAGGAAGCGCTATTCAGTGATGACCCGTTTTCCCTCCCATCGAGGCCCGTTCCTGCGAGCGGTTCGAAGTTCTTGCCCGCTGCTGTCCCGACCGCGAGCTGGCCCGCTCTTACGAGCGCCTGAGCTCATCCGAGCTCGGTCACTACACGGTCTTCGTACGTCTGGCGGGTCATGTGTTGCCCGAGGAAGACGTCGGCCGCCGCTGGCGTGAATTGCCCGAGGCCGAAGCGGTCCTCATTGCCGCCCAGCCGCCGGGAAGCCGGATGCTCGGCGGGCTTTGAGAGGAAGCGAGGGGGAAAGGAACCGCGAAGATGTGGCGATCGCGACTGACCGGCGCCGAAGAAGGTCGGGAGGGGCATTCGGAAAAGAGGAGATGAAACCGGGACGCAGCAGGGTGTGCATCCCGGAGCTCCACCACGTCACGAGTCAGAAATGGTTTCACCAGGACTAATGAAGATTGACTCTTTTCATTCTGAAAACTATACTGCCGGTGTCTTCGCTCGATGTTGGCGGGAGAGCGGGCGATGCACATCATCTCGAAGAAGCGCCTGGTCTCCGCTGGGGAGAGGTATGCCAAAATCCTGCCTGCGCTGATGCGATGGTTTCGCGTGGCCAGAAAAGCCCGGTGGAACGACATTCACGAGACGAGGGCCGACTTTCCCCATGCCGATCCCGTGGGCAAGTTCACCGTCTTCAACATCAAGAACAACGAATACCGGCTCATTACGGTCATCCATTACAACCGGTTCAAGGTTTACATCCGGGCGGTACTGACCCATGTTGAGTATGACAAGGACAAATGGAAGGGCGACTGAAAGCCCCGCGAGGAGGTGATGCGATGGCGACGAAGACTTCCGGAAAAGTCGGCAATGAGGGGCAGAGAGCCAAGTACCGGGGAAAAGGGAGCCCGCCAGGTCTCGCCGGCAAGAAGGAGTCATCGCCTCCCAGGGCTGGAGGGAAATCCAAAGGCAAGATCGATGCACCAGGCGGCGCCGACCCCGCTTACCTGACCCTGATCCGCCGGTTACCACTGCGGCCGATCCGCACCGATGCCGAGCTGGACGCGGCTATTTGCGTCATCGACGAGTTGACCGACCGGGATGACCTCTCCGTGGCGGAGACCGATTACCTCGACGTGCTAGGCGACCTTGTCGAGAAGTATGAAGATGAGCACATCGATATGCCTCACGTCAGCGATGCCGCGATGCTTCGTTCCCTCATGGAGGAGAAGGGCGTCAGGCAGGCCGACGTGGTCCGGAGCACAGGCATTAGCAAGACGGTCCTGTCGCTCGTCTTGAATGGAAAACGCGACCTGACCCGTGAGCACATCGGGGCCCTATCGAAGTACTTCGGGGTGAACCCCGGCGCGTTCCTGGGTCCGGCTTGACCGGCATTTTGGCAGGCATGTCTTGGCCACGCACCCTCGACTGGGATAGATAGGTGGAATGGGACCCCAGGGGCGTCTTGGTCACGTTGTGAGCAAAACGGAAGTGAAGATTCCACGCACCCCCGGATTATGCAATATACCTCGCGTCAGGAATAGAGCGCAAGAGGACCGCTTCTCGAACCAGAGGCTCGTTGAGAATTCTCACCGGCAAGCGCAAGCTGACATCCCGGGGTTTCCAAACATCTTTACCACGGTATCGAACGACGTGGCACTCTGGTCGGATGTCCCGATTAATTCATTTACGGTAACAGATGGGGAGATTACATCCGCTTCGTTCTTGGCGGACGAGTTTGTTCATAATTCGTCTTACGTTTTTCAGATTGGCACAACCATTAATTCGTTCATCACACTTAGCGCCCTTGAGGACGACCAATTCACCCCCCCGAATGGTTCCCAACTCTTCCAGGTGTCAATCAACACTATTCCCACCAGCTTATCTTTTACAGCATCGGTCCCCGAACCGTCAACCCTGCTCATTGGGGGTTTGGCAGGAGTATGCGGCATCGCCTATGGTGTGGCAAGTAAATGCAGGGCAAAACGTTTCAATATGAGCGGGCCGTAGACCAGAAACACAAGAAGCAACCACGACCCTGCTCCACGCTCTCCAGCCCAGACAGCCACCAAGTCCGTCGAGTCCGCTTCTTGCCCAGCAATGCCAGCGTCTCACGTATGACCCGATGTGGATCATATCCGCACCTTGCTCATAAAGCTGGGACACCCGTTGGACGCACCTTTCTATCGTCCGCGGGGCTACGTCCAGCCCCGCAGGCGTGAACGCATAGCCCAGGAAGTCAAAGCCCCGGCTGATCCTGCCGATGAAGGTCTTGTCAGGGTGTTGCTCGACGTGCAATTCGGCTAGCGTCTCGTTCACCAGGCGAATCGCCGCCCGGAGTTTCCAGCGGGACGGTGCGAGAATCACCCAGTCGTCCATGAACCGGGCATAAGCCAGCCCGGTCTTCTCCACCCGCTCATCCAGGAGTTTGAGGTAAAACGCTCCCATCAAAGGCGAGAGCGGGCAGCCCAGTGAGATCCCCCGTTCCACGTCCTCGTAAAGCCCACCGTCGTAGATCGTCCGTCGCACATACTGCCGTAGCAGGTCGAGAACACGCTTGTCCGGTACGGCTTGCTCCAGCAGACCGAGAAGGATGTCGTGGTCAATGCTGGCGTAATAGCGAGACTCCTCGCTGAACTCCACCATTCCAGAGCTGCCAGGATTCGGGTGGCTGGCGGCGGAGCCGGAGGCGACGCCCCAGACGCACAGGCTTCGGCCCTGGGGCTTCCCTACGGTCAGCCCCAGCCACCCAAGCGTCTTGCCCATCATGGGATACAACGAATCACGGTGGAGTTCAGCGAGAAGTCTCGTAATAGCTCTTCACATCGGTGCGAAAGACGAACGTGTTGTCAGCGAGATGCTCGTTCACGAATCGGACGGCGGCTTTTGCCCCGCCTCGCCCTTGCAGGTGGTGGCAGTGGTGCGAGAGCTTCGGCAGCCAGTGACTTGTCACGACCAGGGCGGTTGCTTTCAGCACCAAGGCATCCAGTGCTGACCAGACCTCGATGGTTTCGTCACCTTGGTGGAACCGCCGCACCGAACTGAGTCGATAGCCGCCTGCTCGCAACTTTGGTCTGACGGTGCGAAGTGTTCACGGTGGAGCTCCAGGGCAATGACCAGCCCGCGGTACGTTTCCCGGGAGAATCTGTTACTTTATAGCCGACGAGGCAAGAGCCGAGATCAGCGGCCCGACGATTCGGGCTGGCTGGGACTGAACTGGGACGATGGGGCCACGGAATTCGCATGCTCATCGAACTGGACGGCGTGACGAAGACTTACGGCAAGGTCGCGGCCCTGCGCGGATTGTCGGTAACGTTGCCCGAAGGGTCGATCGGACTACTCGGTCCCAAGGGGAGCGGAGGGGGCCACCCATTTTCTGGCGCCCAGGAAACGTGGGTGGCCCCAAAGTTCCCCAGGAAACGTGGGTGGCCCCAAAGTTCCCCACATAGCGTTGCGGGGTGCCTCCCAGGCCGCGAGCGCGAGGTAGGCGTAACCCGCTGCGATCAGCAGGGGCACGACGGCGATGAGTGTTCGGAACGCTCCCGGCATGAGACCCTCACGGCCCAATGGGCGTCGGCAAACGACCAAGATCAGCGGGTCCGCTGCATCGACTGGTTAGACGTCCGCGCCGCTTTCAGAGGGCCGGGCTGCGCCGACGAGGGGACCCTCCGACCCGCCATTGTTCGCTCGCCGCAGGAAGAGAACCGCCTTCCCATACAGGGGACCGTCGAGTGCGTCAAGTGCATGGGCGATGTCCACCGACCGCCCCAACTTGCTGAACCATCGATCATCGGACCGCTGGTGGGCCGCATGAGTCGGGCTCCCCTCAAGGGCGTAGAGGGCGACCTTCGAATACTCCCGTTCGAAAGCGCTATCATCACAAGGTTGGTATCCGAGTGTCCCGAAGGCAGCCACGAACGCCTCAATCGTCTCCCGGCGAGGTGCCGAATCTGGCCAGTAAGCAACTTCGTCGGGGTCGGGCCACCACCAGCGCCGCTGATCCCCGGCCGCCCAAGCGATGCAATTGTACCGAGGGGTTGAGGGACTTGTGACCTCGTGATTGTCAGGGCTCAGGCGCGGAAATCCCGAAGAAGGAGGGAGGCTAACTCTCGATCCCATGACCTCGACTCCAGTTCAGCCAGGCTTCGGCCATCCGATCGATATCGCCCCGCGCATCCGCGGGCACCGGATCCGCTCCTGTGATTCTCTTGAGTGCGACGAACCAATGGTCAGGCTCGCGGCGCAACTCGCCCAAGATGAGCGGGACGGCTGCCTGACCCATCTCGATGATCGCCTGATAAGCGGGTAGTCCGGCGATCGCCGACGGGGAGGCAAGGAACTCGGATTGCGACTTCCACTCGGTGGCAAGTCGACGAAACTCGTCGCCGCTCACACGGTCGCTCTCGCCAACCAGTGCTGGATCCGTCCTCGGCTGGGGAGCATATTCGATCATCCGCTGAACTTCATCCGGGATTTCGAGATGACTCAAAGGACAGATGATCGACAGGACGGTGCCGAAGCTACCCCTAAGCTGCCCAAGCGCCTGAAGGAATTGATGTTGATACCCCGGGGGCTGGATGTCCATGATATTCAGTCTCTTGTTCGTCATCAGATCTGGGCCGCCCACCTGCTCATAATGCTCGATGATCTCCTTCCAGTCCGATGGGATCTCAATTCCACTCTTCGCGTTCCGTGTGAAGCGGTTAACATAATGGATAATCGCTTGACTGATCTCCTTCGCCCGACCCAAGAAGCCACGACAGAAACCCGCAAGAACGTTCAGGGTCTTCTCGACCTTCGAACCTTCCGGGAGCTTGAGCGACTCTTCCACGAGGAACTGTTCAAGCCGCTGAATTGAGTCCACGACCTCTCCGGCGTACTCACCCAGTAGCGGCTTGTAAAGCGCTTCGTGACTAGGGAGCTTACGCAGAACACGTATCAAGCACTGTCGATCATGATCGACAAGATCCCACTCAATCGTACCGGTGAAGATCCCGAGGTTGATGCCGACTGTAGCGCTACTCATGTGCCCCCCTTCGACCACTCCGCCGCCTCACGACCAAGATCAGCGGCCCGAGCGGGGCCGCTGCATCGACTGGTTAGACGGTCCGCCTTCAATGATGCCAAGTGGGCTCAGCCGCGGGAAGACAAAGCTCAGCCGGGACGGTCCAGACCTCCGCACGCTGGCCGCCGGTCCCATTCTCGGGGTCAGACCTAGCGCGGCATAGCCGCAACCAAAAAGGAACACAAAGCGCGCACCACGAACGGTCCGAGATTCATGCGTATTGATGTGATTTGTCGTGGCGTTCACCCGGCGTTATAGGGTGATGCTCGCCAACTAACCCCCCGAAACGCAGGATGAGCCAACAACATAACACAAGCCGCCTGTACTGTCCAGATGAATACTTATGGTCAGGAAATCGCGCGTCTTCGAGGTATCTGACGGTGCGACGTGTTCATTGATGAAGCTCCAGAGCAATGGCCACCCCCGGTACGTTTCGCGGGAGAATGTGTTACTTTATAGCCGACGAGGCAAAAGCCGAGATCAGCGGCCCGACGATTCGGGCTGGCTCGGACTGGGACGATGGGGCCACGGAATTCACGATGCTCATCGAGTTGGACGGCGTGACGAAGACTTACGGCAAGGTCGCGGCCCTGCGCGGGTTGTCGGTAACGTTGCCCGAAGGGTCGATCGGTCTACTCGGTCCCAACGGGGCAGGTAAGACGACGATGATCCGCAGCCTGCTTGGGTTGATCGCTCTGGACGCCGGCTCGGGCCGCGTCCTGGGCATGGACATTCGCACTTCGCGGATGGACATTCGCCAGTCGGTCGGGTTCGTTCCCGAGGACGAGTGCCTGTTTCCCGCAGTCATGGGCGTGCAGTTCGTCGCGTATGCGGGAGAGCTTGTGGGAATGCAATCCAGGGATGCGCTGCAACGAGCCCATGAGGTACTCGACTATGTCGGCCTGGGAGAAGCGCGTTATCGGCGAGTCGAGTCGTACTCGACGGGGATGAAGCAGCGGCTCAAGATCGCCTCGGCGATCGTGCACGATCCGCGGCTCCTGATCCTGGACGAGCCCACAAACGGAATGGATCCGGCCGGCCGCGAGGAAATCCTGGCATTGGCGCGTGACCTGTCGCACGCCAAGGGAATGAGTTTGGTCTTCTCGAGCCATCTCCTTCCCGATGTCGAAGCGGTTTGCGAAGACGTGGTTGTGCTGGGGCGGGGCCGGCTGCTGGCCCAGGGACGCATCGACACGCTCAAGCAGCCTCACGATCGTCAGTTCGAGGTGCGGGTCAAGGGCGATCAGTTCGCGTTTGCCGGCCGCCTGGCCGCTCGGGGCATCGCCGCCGCCCCCACCGACGACCATCTCCTGGTGCAGCTTCCCGAGGGAACCGGAACCGCGGTCCTGTGGGAAACGGCCGATCAGACCGGTGAGCAGTTGCGTGCCCTGCGCCCCCGGCGGAGCACTCTCGAAGAGATCTTCTTGAGCGCATTGGCGGAACAAGACTGATGCCGATCCTCGACCAGGGATATCAGCACTGGAACGGTCAGCTCAGGGGACATGCCTGGCGATGGCTGACGATCACCCGGCAAGGAGCCCGCGCCCAGTTCAAGAATCGCTGGGTCTGGTTCATGATCATCGGCGCCTGCCTGCCAGCCTTGATCCTTTCCGGGTTTCTCGTGCTGTGGGGCCTTTTCGAGCAGAAATCGAGCCTCTTGACCCCGCTGCTATTCCTTTTCCAGGGCCTTCCCGACGAGCTCCGGGCTGGCCCTCGAGGATATCGAACCACGTTCTGGACCCTCGCCTTCAATCAGTTTCTTGATATCCAGCTCTTTTTCGCGATGGCGCTCGTGCTCCTGGTCGGGCCCGAGCTGATCAGCCAGGACCTCCGGTTCAATGCAATGCCCCTCTACTTCGCGCGACCTGTACGACGGCTCGACTACTTCGCGGGAAAACTCGGCGTCATCGCCGCCTATCTCGGCGTCATCATGGTGGTGCCGGTGCTGCTGGCCTTCGGCATTGGGTTTGCCTTCAGCCTTGATCCCCTGGTGTTTCGCGACACCTGGCGCGTGCTTGTGGCCTCGCTGGCCTACGGTGCGGTCGTCGTGCTATCGGCGGGCACGTTGATGCTGGCCATCTCATCGCTGTCGCGAAACTCGCGGTTCGTGGGGGCGATCTGGATCGGGCTCTGGGTGGTCAGTGGGGTCGCCTCGACGGTCCTGAACCAGACCATTCACAAAGATTGGTGTCCGCTGCTCTCTTACACGGCGAACCTGACCCGGATGCGCGACGCCATGCTCGACTCCCAGACCTCCAGGGACAAGGTCGCCGCGCTCTTTCAGGCCGGCCAGAACCAGCTTCGCCAGGGGGCCCGACCAAACCCGTTCCAGCGGCGTTCCGGTCGCGTCAACTTCTCCGTTGGTCCACCCCAACCCCCTGCTCCGCCCACGGCCGGCGCGAACTCGACCAGGAATGCTCGGGGGCCGTGGCAGACGCCCAGTTATCCCTGGCAATGGTCGGCGGCCGTTCTTTCTGGGCTGGGCGTGCTCTCCGCCTGGATCCTTGCCACCCGCGTCCGCTCCCTGGACCGATTGAGATGACATCTTCCTTTGATGAACAAGATTCTGTCTTATGTTCTGAAAGCCGGGATTCGCCATCTGGCATCCGCCGAATGGCAAATGGCAAATGGCAAATGGCAAGTGTCTGCCATCTGTCATCTGCCATCCGTTATCTGCCATCTGCCATCCGTCATCTGCCATCTGTCATTCGTGAGTCCCCTTTCACCGGTGCTCCACCCCTGACCACGCGAACCAATGGTGACAACATCCGTACGGAAGACTGAGCCCGATCAAGGCACCGAGAAGCCCGCGGCGGTCGAGTTCCACTCGGTCTCCAAGTGGTACGGCCACGTGATCGGGGTCAACAACCTGTCGCTTCGAGTAGCTGCAGGGGTGACCGGGCTGCTCGGTCCCAACGGCGCGGGGAAGAGCACCCTGCTGCAACTGGCGACCGGTCAGCTCCGGCCCAGCCAGGGCGAAGTTCGAGTGCTGGGGCATCGGCCCTGGAACAACGCGGGACTGAACCGGCTGATCGGACTTTGCCCCGAACAAGATGCGTTCTTCGAGTGGATGACGGGGCGCGAGTTCCTGACCTCGAGCGCGTTGCTGGCCGGCCTGGGCCGACGGGGATCGCGGCAGGCGGCCGAGCGGGTTCTCGAGCAGGTCCGGATGACCGAGCACGCCGATCGACCCGTGCGGGGATACTCCAAGGGAATGCGGCAGCGGATCAAGCTGGCCCAGGCGCTGGTGCACGACCCGCGCGTGCTCTTTCTGGACGAACCGCTGGCGGGCACCGACCCGGTCGCCCGCCGCGAGCTGATGGACCTCATCCTGCACCTGGGCCGGTCGGGCCGAACGATCCTGGTCTCGAGCCATGTCCTCCACGAAGTGCAGGCGTTCACCCGGCAGATCGTGCTGATGAACCGGGGCCGGCTCGTCGCTTTCGGCGACGTCCGCCAAGTTCGCGACCTGATCGACGCGCATCCCCACCGGATCGTGCTGCGCTGCCCCGACTCCCGAGCGCTGGCGGCCAAGCTCGTCCGCTGGGAGGACGTCCTGGGAGTCGAGCTCCGCCGCGACGATGGCGCGATCGTGATCGAGACCCGCGCGCCCGACCGGTTCTACGGCCGACTGCCTGGCCTGGCCCTGGAGGCCGATACCCCGATCGATGAGGTCTATTCCGACGATGACAACCTGGAAGCGGTCTTCAAGTACCTGGTAAACCCATGAACCCAGTAGCCTCGGACCCGTCAGGGCCGCACCGATCCGGACCGGGCCCTCATTCCGATCCCGGTCTTGAGGATCCTTTACTCGATGGCCCAGGCTCGGCCAGCTCCCAAGGCAAGGCCACCCCGAAGGATTTTCGCGGCCTGTCCGCGAACCTGGAATGGCCCGTCCGGCTCTCTCGCCGGGTCCCCTTCTCCGCGCTTGCGGCCCTCTTGAACATCACCGCGGCCCGCCAGGTTCGCGGGCGACGGCTGCTGATCCTGTGCGTACTCTTTGCCTTGCCGATCCTCTTCGCGGTCCTTGCCCATCGGTTCGAAGACCCCTACCAGCTCAGGGATGTCGAGGCCGTCTTGATCTTCGGCCTGATTCCCAATGCTTTCCTCCCGTTGGCCGCATTGTTGTTCTCGTCGGGGATGGTCCAGGATGACGTCGAGGAGCAAACGCTGACGTATCTGTTGATCCGGCCGATTCCTCGCTGGTTGATCTACCTGGTGAAGGTGGCAGGCACCTGGCTGGTCATCTCCTTGCTGAACGCGCTCTTCACCGCGGCGGCTCTGGCGGCCGTCTACTGGGGCACGGGAGAGCTGGCCCCCGGCGCCCTGTTTCAGAGAGCCGGCATCCTCGCCGCGGTCCTGTCGCTGAGCTTGTTCGCCTATACCGCGCTTTTCGGGGGGCTCAGTTTGCTGACTCGCCGTTCCCTGGTCCTGGGTGTGGTCTACATCATCGTGTTCGAGAGTGTGGTGGCCAACATCGACTTCATGATCCGCCATGTCACCGTGATGTACTATGTGCGCACCCTTTGTGTCCGCTGGCTGGGCCTGCCGGTCGGCGATTGGGCGATCGATCCGGCGACTGCCCCGAGCGTGACCACATGTCTGCTGACCCTGATCGGCACCGGCTCGGTGCTCGCTCTGCTGGGTGCCTGGCTCTTCAGCGTGCGGGAGTTCCGCGTCAAGACGCCGGAGGGAAGTTGACAGGGAACCCGCAGGCTCACGGCGGACGTTCTGGCCGAGCACAACGGGGCCCGGATCGAGGTGAGAGCATGCCAGTCCCCGCGGATCGATCACCCCGCACGCCCCGCGACCAGCGCTCCCCTCTGCGCTATCTCGCTCTGTTCAAACCCTTCGATGTCCTCTGCCAGTTCACCGCCGCCGAGGGAAGGGCGACGCTCAAGGATCATCTGACTGTTCCCGGGGTTTACCCGGTTGGCCGGCTCGATCGTGATAGCGAAGGGCTGCTTCTGCTCACCGACGACGGTCCACTGGCCCATCGCTTGACCGACCCGAGATTCGAACACCCCAGAACTTACCTCGTGCAGGTGGAGCGGGTTCCCGGTCCGGCCGCTTTGGAAGCGCTGCGTCGTGGGGTTGTCCTCGCTGATGGACCGACGCGTCCTGCCGAGATCGAGTTGCTGGAATCGGCTCCCTCACTCCCCGACCGGCCGGTGCCAATCCGCTTCCGCAAACACGTGCCCACCGCCTGGCTCCGGCTGACTCTCCGCGAGGGACGCAACCGCCAGGTCCGGCGAATGACCGCGGCCGTCGGTTTCCCGACGTTGCGCCTGGTGCGCGTTGCCATCGGCCCGATCGAGCTTGGCGACCTGGCGCCCGGCCAGTGGCGCGAGCTGACCGCCCAGGAACTCAGGGCTCTGGAGGCGTTGCGATCCAGGAACCCTGAACGTCGAGGACCAGGGCCTGGCTTCACGGGCCGACCTCGCGGCAGCCTGTAAACTGGGGTACACTGGAAGGTCTCAGTCTGGTAACGCAGTCGATCGTGGTGGAGCCGGATCCCCGGCATCCCGGAACCCCCATCTCATGACCACCGGTATCTCGCCTCGAAACGTCGCGAATCCCCCCTTGCGGCTGCTCTTCGACGCCGGCACGCTGATCGTCGAGGGCCTCGCCGAGGGCGATGAGCCGGGCCTGCCGGGGGTCAAGTACGACTTTCGCACCAAGGTGTTCCGCGCCGAGGCGATCTGGTATCGCACGCTGGTCGAGCACATCCGCAAGCAGGGAATCGCCTACACCGACCAGGCGCGGGCCTATGATCCGGTGCCCTGGAAACTTCAGGTCTCCAAGGAGGCGTTTCCCCACCAGGTGGAGGGTCTGCAAGCCTGGTGGAAGGCGGGTGGCCGCGGGGTGGTCGTGCTGCCGACCGGAACCGGCAAGACGCACCTGGCGAACCTGGCGATCGAGAAGGCCGGCAGGCCGGCGCTGGTGATCACGCCCACGATCGACCTGATGAACCAGTGGTATGACGAGCTGGCAATGAGCTTTGGCACCGAGGTCGGCCTGATGGGCGGGGGCTACTACGACATCCAGCCGCTGACCGTGACGACCTATGACTCGGCCTACATGCACATGGAGCATCTAGGACATAAGTTCGGCCTGATCGTCTTCGACGAGTGCCATCACCTGCCCGGACCGACCTATGGCCTCTCGGCCACCAGCGCGATCGCCCCCTTCCGGCTGGGCCTGACGGCGACTCCCGAACGCGCCGACAACGCGCACACCCACCTGGACCAGCTCATCGGGCCGATTGTCTTTCGCCGCGAGATCACCGAACTGCGCGGCCAGTTCCTGGCCGAGTACCGAGTGCTGAAGCTGTACGTGGCGCTCAGCGAGGAAGAGCGGACCCGGTACGAGCGGGCGCGCGAGCTCTACCGGGGGTTCGTGCAGCAATCGGGCATCAACATGAGCCAGCCCGACGGCTGGAGCAAGTTCCTCTATCTCGCCTTTCGCTCGCCCGAGGGCCGCGAGGCCTTCCACGCCTATCGCGAGCAGCGCACATTGGCCCTGGCCGCCCCGGCGAAGCTGAACCTGCTGGCTCGATTGCTCGACCGGCACAACGGCGATCGAGTGATTATCTTCACGCATGACAACGCAACGGTCTACACGATCGCTCGCCAGTTCCTGGTGCCCGTCATCACCCACCAGACGAAGACGAAGGAGCGCCGGGACGTCCTGGTCCGGTTCAACAGCGGAGCCTACCCGATAGTCGCGACGTCGAAGGTGCTCAACGAGGGTGTGAACATCCCCGAGGCCAACGTGGCGATCATCCTCTCCGGCTCCGGCTCCGTCCGCGAGCACGTCCAGCGCCTGGGCCGCATCCTGCGCAAATCCGGCGATAAGGAAGCCATTCTCTACGAAGTCATCACCCGCGGCACAGTCGAGGAGTTCACGTCGAATCGTCGCCGGCAACATAGTGCGTATGACGGAAATTGAGAGGCCGGGGACCGGCCGCGGATGTACCTCGCCGATGGCGCGACGCAGGCTCTCGGCGGACTGCGGGACAACGATCGGGTGAACATGATTGGGCATCAAGCAATATGCCCAGATCGCGACCTGCTCTGCGCGGCAGAATTGCGCCATGAGCTCGAGGTAGTGCTGGTAGTCTTCCTCACCGAAGAATGTCTCTTGTCTGGGGTTTCCCCGCTGGGTGATATGGTGGGGCATGCCAGGAGCTATCACACGTGCCAATCGAGCCATGGTGGGAAACTAACCCGGCCACAACCCCGCGTCAAGAGTTAGGTATGGTGTCCCCGGAACTTCCTTATCAGTGATGTCCTGATTGTGCCAAAGGGCATGGGCCACATGGACTGGGTTCGTGACAGTTGGCATCAATCTCGAATAGTGCCGCCCCGTCGAGACTTACGACGTTTGGCCAGCGTACAGGCCGTGACACGATTGAGCCGTCTCTGCCTGCCGGATGGCACTATTCCCTTTTTCTCTCCCTTGCATCAAGCGTTTACATGCATGTCCCCGAGGATCATTCCCCCCGCAAACGGGCGATATCAGTGATGTCCCTTTTCCCCTCCCCTGAACGATACCCAGCCCACGAGGTTGTCAAGCCTCGCCGCAAGGCGCTCAGGTCCGTTTCCAGTTTGGAGATAGGGGGGTTGCCGGAGCATGCCGGGAAGGCGATCATGTCGGTTCGGACCGATCAACGCGGCTCGCGGGGCGGGACCTTGCCTGGTTTGGTCGGCCGGCACACACCTGGAGCCTCATCATGGTCTTCCAGAAGCACATCCAACGTCGAACGAGCGGCCACCGCGATATGCACGACCTGACCGGCGAACTCCAGCAGATTGTCGAGCAATCCGGGATCCAGAGGGGAATCGCCTGCCTTTGCAACGTCGGCAGCACGGCGGCGCTCGGCACCATCGAGTTCGAGCCGGGCCTGGAAGAGGATCTACCTGAGCTGCTCGACCGTCTGATCCCTCCCAGCCGGGAGTATGGCCACGAACGGGCCTGGCACGACGGCAACGGCCATTCCCACCTCCAGGCCACCCTGCTCGGCCCGAGCCTGACCGTGCCCATCGAACAGGGCCGGCTCGTGCTCGGCACGTGGCAGCAGGTCTTCCTGCTGGAGTGCGACGTTCGCTCCCGCCAGCGGAGCGTCGCCGTGACCGTCATAGGGGAGTGAGTTTTCGTCGGGTGGGCACCGCCGGAAACCCCGAGTCCCATCGGACGACGGCCGATGCCCAACCTACGAGCCAAGATTCTTGTTTATGAAAATATCAAAATGTGACATGCCGATTTTTTATTCGGCAAGAAAGGAGAACGATCATGGTTCGCGTGCTGCAAGGGCTCGTGAGTGTGGCGGGGCGAATTGCGCTGTCTGCGATCTTCTTGATGAGTACCCTGGGAAACAAGATTCCCAACTTCAACGGTGCCGCCCAGTTGATGGCCTCCAAGGGCATTCCTGCCCCCAGGCTCATGCTCGTTGGGGCGATCGTGTTCTTGATCGTCGGCAGCTTGTCAGTCATCGCTGGCTACAAGACCCGGTTCGGGGCGGCCCTGATCTTGGTCTTCCTCGTTCTGGCCAGCTCTTATTTCCACAATTTCTGGACGCTCTCCGATCCCAAGGCCCAGCAGGAGCAGATGATCCATTTCATGAAGAACCTGTCTATGATGGGGGCTATGCTCTTCATCATTGCCAACGGTCCGGGGGCGTTCAGCCTCGATTCCAGGCCCGCCGCGCCTCAACTTCATGAGCGGATTTGACCGTTTGATCGGCGACCGAGCTTGAAGACATTTCGTGCAACACGGTCGGAATGGTTTCAATCGCAGGAGCAAGCATCATGTATCCAACCCGTAACGACCTTCCGGAATCGACTCATCAGTTCCGGGGACACCATACGTAATTTTTCGGAGTTAGGTATGGTGTCTCCGGAACTACCCCTCAGGGGCATTTTGAGCGCCTAAAAATGACCCCCCGTAAGCGCCTTCGTTATAGTGAGCACTCCCGCACGGAGTCACTCACTCGCACGGAGGTCAAGGGAATGCTTACGGTGGACGAT
>JBEKTN010000220.1:0-14223 GCA_049516015.1 Isosphaeraceae bacterium
TTGTAGGGACCGTATTGCCCGTAGCCCGAAACGCGGAGCATGATCAGTCCGGGGTTGATCTCGTGCAGCACCTCCCAGCCGAGCCCCCATTTCTCCAAAGTCCCCGGGCGGAAATTCTCACACAGGATATCGGTCTTCGCGACCAGCGCTTTGAAGAGCCCGGCGCCCTCGGGGCGGTGCAGGTCGATGGTCACCGACTTCTTGTTGCGCGCCTCGCTCATCCAGGTCAGCGTGTCGCCGCGGCTGGTCCGCGTGCCGAAGTGCCTGCAGGCATCGCCGCCCGTCGGATGTTCCACTTTCAGCACTTCGGCGCCGAATTCACCAAGAATGGATGCGCAGTACGGCGCCGCGATCACGGTGGCGACGTCGATGACGCGGATGCCGGTCAGCGGCAGGTCGTCCGTTCGTTCCTGAGTCATGCTAGATGATCCTTTGCTGCCGTAACCTGGTGATCTCGGCAGCCGAAAGTTCGAGCAACTCTCGCATCACCTCGTAGGTTGCGTTACCGAGCGGCGGCCCCAGATTGGCGATCCGCCCCGGTGTCTCGGACAGCGTGGGGACGACGTTGGGCACGACCACCTTGCCGAGCCCGTCTTCTTCCACTTCAGCAAGGTTGCCGCGCGCCTTGAAATGTTCGTCCGCGAAGATATCGGCGATGCTGTTGAGCTTGCCAACAGGCACCTCCTTGGCAATGCATGTCTCCAACAATTCCTCGCGCGTGAGCGATAGGGCCCACTCGGTGACGATCTTGTTGACCTCGTCGCGAGCCGCGAGCCGCGTCCGCTGCTCGCCGTACAGGGTGCTCGACGCCAGTTCCGGGCGCCCCATCGCCTCGGCCAGCCGCTCGAACATCCTGTCGGTCGTGCAGGCGATCGCGACCCACTTCCCCTCTTTGGTGCGGAAGTGGCCGTGAGGCACGGCGACGAAGCTGCCGGATCCCTCCCTCTCGCGGATCTTGCCGAACATGGCGTAGGCGGCGGCCAGTTCATCCAGTTGACGGAAGACCGCTTCGTAGATGCCGATGTCGACGACCTGGCCGTAGCCAGTTTTGGCCTTGTGCCGCAGCGCCAGCATCACGCCGACCGCTCCATACAGGCTGGACATGTAGTCGCCCAGCGGGGCGGTACCGGGGACAACGGGCGTCTCGCCGGGGAAACCCGCCAGATAGGAGAGCCCGCCGATGGCATGCGCGATGTGCGCGAAACCGGGGCGGCGGCGGTACGGCCCGGTTTGCCCATATCCCGACACGCGCAACATCACGAGCCCCGGATTGGCCTCGCACAGCACCTTCCAACCAAGGCCCCATTCCTCCATCGTGCCGGGGCGGAAATTCTCCACAAGGACGTCAGACTTCGAAACCAGTTGGATGAAAAGCTCGGCACCTCTGGGTCTGCGCAGGTCGATCGTCACCGACTTCTTGTTTCGTGCCTCGCTCAGCCATGCGAGCGTGGCATCGCTGCGTTTCGTCGGTGCGCCGAACCGGCGCATGGGGTCGCCTCCAATGGGGTACTCGACCTTCAGCACCTCCGCGCCGAACTCGCCCATGATCGATGCCGCGTAGGGTCCAGCGAGGAATGTGCCGACGTCGACGACGCGAATGCCACTCAGCGGCAGCGGTTTCTCTGCGGCCTCACCCGGCCGTTCTTCCCCGGACGAGTGGGCCCGTGCGGCGATCTCGTTCGTCTCGGGGGTCCAGGGCTGCTCTCTCGCATCGGTTCGCATTTCAACCCCTCGTGTGACACTTGTTCAGGAGCCAAGGAGAAGTTCCGAGGTCTTTGACACCCGGCAGCGGAGAAACCCCGATTTTCCGTCGATTTCTTCGATACGCGGCTCTGGTCCTTGTCAAAAACTTCTGCCCCCCTCCTTATCTGTCATTGTGCCTCCCCGAATTCACCGCCACAATCGGGCATGCGGAAAACCGGTTGATGACTCCCATGAACCGAGCGAACCGTAGCTGCCGCCAGTGGGCGTACCAAATCCATCTAGCCATGCTTCTTGTGCGTCTCACCCTTGTTGCGTCCATTGGCTTGGCTCCATTGGTTATGCGTGAATCCCGTCTCACCTTGCCTCAGGATCGGCTGTCAGCGAGCACATGTCACCCAAGCCGCCCAATCTCAGGGTGGACGCTTTCCCAGCGAATTCACAAAAAACTACTTGTATCCTTTGTCCTTAGCGACTTACGCCAACTACAATCGTCCGACTTGGCGCCGTAGTACTGGGGAGTAGTTGATTCCACAGAATTCGGGTAGTCTTGAACCTATCGGGTCGAGTCATCCCGACCAGGTAGTGGTTATGCACCGGCCGATGCCGCGTATCCTGCCGGGTGATCTCAGGCTTCTCGGCAAAGCACGGTCGGGAGAGATGTCTATTCCACGGCTGCACCGCTTCAATCTCACCCTCGGGGATCATACGCGCCCTTTCGGCGGAAGTCAACACTAAATTCTTTTCCTGCAACAACTTACGGAATGCGGTTTGGGGGAAAGACCGGCACTGTGGACGGTTGTCACGGTTACGGGGAAGACGACCCGATTGTAATGGAAAAAGCGGACTGACGCAGTGATACCCGGACTCAAGATGTAGATTTGATATTGAATGTATTTAATTATTATACTTAAATAAATTCGACGAACGGTCGATATCAAGGCCCCGTTCAAGGGCTCGATTTCCTCCAGAGCAGCGCTTTTCCCGCAGCTTCAGATGCGTCGGTGGGGGGTGAGTGCGATCGGCTCCCGGTATCTCCACAACAACCTCAATCGAGATATAATATATGGATGACAGTATAATTTTTGCTGTGTGCTCTCGCTTCCTGACCCACGGGAAAGCGAGTGCAACCGCAGTAGCCGCCTGGGCCCGGAGTGAGCTTGGGAGGAATGATATCACCCGCGAAAGAGTCTACCCGATAATCCAGGAAGGGATGCGGCGCGGTTTCCTGGTGCTGCGACCGCCCAGAAACGAACTGCTGGCCCAGAGGATCGCCGACAGGTATAAGGCTAAGCTCGGGAACGTCCAGGTCTTGGACGTCCAAGGTCCGGGTGCGCTGGAACCTGTAGCCTCAGCCGGGGCTGAGTTGACGCTCTCGCTCATAAAAGAATTGGGTTCCAGGAAGGACGAGGTCCATGTCGGCTTGGGTTCCGGCAATACGCTGATGATGGTTGCCAGGCAGCTCGGGCGACTCTTGAAGTCGGAGAACGACCTTCCTGATCTCGTCTTTCATGCCCTGACCTCGGGCTTCTCCGTCCGCGAGCCCATCTCGGCTCCCGTCGCTATGTTCAGTTTCTTCAACGAAGCAGCAACCAACGTCGGGTACGTCGGGCTTTTTTCCGGGGCGGTTGTCCGAACTGGAGAATATGAAGGGGTCGTGAAGCTACCCGGCGTAAGGGAATCGTTCGACGAAAAAGATAATATTAACATAATAATAACATCTCATGCAAGCTCAAACAATGAGAGCGGCCAACTCTACCAGTTCATGAAGCAGTACTCCTCCACGGGGTTTGATGCGCTTAAGATGGAAGGTTGGGTCGGAGATGTGCTATTCCGTCCCTACTCAGAGTTGAAGCCGATCCTGATCGATAGCGGCATCCGGGCGGTCACGCTGTTCGAAATAAACGAACTCATTGAGATTTGCAAGAAAGGTGGCAGATACATAGTGCTGATTTCCGGCCCTTCGAGTCGATCTGCAACCTTCAGTACCAAGAGCGATGCCCTGAGGCCCTTGCTCAGCCAAGACCTCCGCGTCTGGACTCATCTTGTTACCGATGCTGGTACTGCTATCGAAGTTCTCCAAGATTGATTGACCGTCAGTTACCGCTAAACGAGCACAACGGGACGATTGGTGTCACGGCTGTCAGCGGCTCAAAGCCTATGAAATAAGACAGCAACCGAAACGATGGAATTGGGAGCGGCGACCACCCGAAAATGACATGCACCTCGGGAGCGCCTTCCGTGAAGGGCTGAAAACATAGGGGTGATGTCCCGAAACGCCTTTCATCACGCCGGTTCGAGGACTAGGATAGTAGACGGGCACGGGGGTTGCCATGCCGCTCGGCGACTCCGCCGCGAGTCGCGGCCCGGGGAGGAAGACGGTCATGAAGGGCGGGGTCTCCATCGAACGGCGAGCGGCGCTCCGGGTGCTGGGCGGAGCGGGGGGGGCCGCGCTCGCGATGGGGTTCGGCGCCTGTTCTACGAGCCCTTCTCCCGATGCCCCCAAGGTGCGCATCCCCGTCTCGGACCTCCCCGTAGGTGTCCGCGTCCACGTCGTCTACGGAGGACTTCCGGTGGAGGTTCTCCGCACGGCGGAGGGCGTGACGGCCCGGTCGCTTCTCTGCACCCACATGGGGTGCGAGGTGCGCTGGAGCCAGGCGACGCGGACCTACAACTGTCCGTGCCACGGCGGGGTCTACGACGCCGGCGGGGTGGTGGTGGCCGGGCCGCCGAGCCACGCTCTCCGACCCGCGCCGGTCCGGATCCAGGGCGACGCCGTCGTCCTCGGGGGATGAAGCAGATGTCCCTGCGGCGGATCATCATCACCGGTGCTTCGGGCTTCGTGGGACGCCGCCTCCTCGACGCCTTCAAGGAGGATTTCCAGATCTATGGCCTCGCCCGACGGTCCCAGACGCGCTGCAAGGCTCCGTTCCACCCGAATATCTCGTGGTTCCAGGCGGACATTGCCGACCGCAGAGCCATCGAGGCGGTCTTCAACCAGATCGCCGCCGAGGGCGGCGCCGAAATCGTGATCCACCTGGCCGCCCACTACGACTTCACCGGCGAGGAGCACCCCGAGTACTACCGCACGAATGTACAGGGACTGCGCAACATCCTCGACCTGAGCGGGCGCCTGGGTGTCCGGCACTTCATCTTCTCGAGCTCGGTGGCCGCGAGCGCCTTCCCCGCGCGCGGGGCCGCCCTGACCGAGACGAGCCTCGCCGACGGAAAGCACATCTACGCGAAGACCAAGAGGATCGGCGAGGACATGCTCGCTGAATACCGCGATGTCTTCCGCTCGGTCATCGTCCGCTTCGCCGCCCTTTTCTCCGACTGGTGCGAGTACCCGCCGCTCTACAAGTTCCTGGACACGTGGCTCTCGAGCCGGTGGAATCACCGCGTGCTGGGCGGCATGGGGCAGTCCGCCATTCCCTACCTCCACGTGCATGAGGTGCCTCGCTTCTTCTCATGCCTGATCGACCGACTCCCAGACCTGGCGCCCGGGCAGGTCGTGATCGCAAGCCCCGACGGCGCCGTCTCCCATCTCGCGCTGTTCAAGGTCACCACCCGCGAGTATCTCTGGCACCGCGTCAAGCCCCTGTTCATGCCCAAACTGCTGTGCGGTCCGGGGATCCGGGTACACACTCTCCTGGGACGCGTGCTGGGAGAGCGCCCGTTCGAGCGCCCCTGGATGGCGGAATATATCGACCAGCAGATGACCATGAACGCGGCTTGGAGCCGCGTGACCCTCGGCTGGGAGCCTCGGCCGCGCCTCGAGATCCTGCGGCGCATGCCTTTCCTGATCGAGAACCTGAAGATGGATCCCTTGGAGTGGAACCGCCGCAACCATGCCGCCATGAAGCAGGTCGACCTCCAGAGCAACCTCCGGATCCACGAGCTCCTGGAGAAGCATGAGCAGGAGATCGGCGATGAGTTCACGCGGCGCTTGATCGGCCCCGACGGGCGCCAGCGCTTTCCGGCCTATCAGAACATCAACGCTGACCAGTTCGATTGGAGCAAAAAGCTACTCCTGCGCAACCTGAAGAACGCCGTGCGCACGCGGGATCGCGCCGTGTTCGCGTCGTACTGCGGCGATCTGGCCGAGCGCCGGTTCCAGGAGGGGTATCCCGGCCAGCAGGTCTGCGACGCACTCCGGATGCTCAACCAGATCTGCTTCAAGGCGCTGCTGCGCGATCCTGAGGCCGCCGGCCTCAAGAGCGACATGATCGACCACATCACGCTCACTCTGCGCGCCGGCTGCGATCGTGCGCAGGAGGTGTTCGAGGAGCTGGAGACGTCGTCGGTCCGGACCCGGCAGCGGGACTCGACGACCTGGGACTGGTGGTTGACTGGTGGTTAACCGAGACGGCGGCGGCCCGGACCCGGCAGCGGGACCGCGCCCAGGCGCCCGGCGGCGCGCCGGAGAACGAACGAGGCTTCGCCTCAGACCGACGAGACTTGTTGCTAGCGACGAGGTCCATGGCGAGCGACCTAACGGGGCCGCGGAACCCGCAGGTGGACGGCGAGCACGGCCACGGCCATCAGGCCGTCCCCCAGGGCGGAGATCGGAACGACCCAAGGCAAGCGGTCCACCGCCATCATTGTCACGAGGAAGAAAACGGCGATCGCCTTGGTGGTGACGAGAACCGCAATTCCGTTGTACCGGAAATACTCGATCAGGTAGGCGCAGGCCACGACGAGGTGGAAGACGCCCACCTGCCTGGGGAAGAACAGGGGCGACGCTCCGGGGAAGCCGCTGAATCGGAGGCCCCACTCCGTTGCGACGAGTGCGCCCACTCCGATCGCGGCGCTGTGGAGCGCGACAAGGATGACGAGCGCCTTCTCCAGCGCGGGCCAGAACGAGGAGGACTGCCGATCGGACGGAGGGGCCATCGCGGTCAACGCTCCCACCAGATGTCGGGGGGCCGCGGCGCGCGCCGCGGGATCGCGGGGGCGCCGAGTCTCTCGAGCTCCCGGAGGATCTCCGCGTGCACGGCCGGGAGGGCTGCGCGAACGGGATCGCTCATCCCCACGCCCTGTCCCGTGCGCTCGGGGACCACGCCCACGAGAAGCACCTCGCGCGGGCCGCGCCCCGCGAACTCCAGGGACAGCAGCGTCTCCTTCAGCCCCGGATCGTGCGGGCTTACCCGGGGCTGGGGCGGGTGCTTCAGGATCTCGTCGCGCCGGTATAGTCGGACCGTACCGGGGGGGGCTTCCGACCGCACGGTGTCCACGAGGACCAGCGCGTCGGCTTCCTCGAAGTAAGGAAAGAGGTCCAGGCCCGGAGTCCCAATGTCCAGCACGGGGACCCGCTCTGGAAGCTCGTAGCGGGCCTCGAAGAGTCGCACGGCGTAGGGCCCGAGGGCGTCATCCCCCAGGAGGACGTTTCCGAGCCCGAGGACGGCAACTCGCCTGGGCGCTCCATCGCTCACCTGAGACTCCTTGCGAATAGATCGTCCGTCCGAACCGTCGCGAACTCGTTCCCCTCCACGTCCACCGTGTGGATCGCGCACGCGAGGCACGGGTCGAAAGAGTGCACTGTCCGGAGCACCTCGAGCGGCCGCTCCGGATCCGCCACCGGGTTGCCGATGAGCGAGGCCTCGTACGGACCCCTCTGGTTCTTGTCGTCCCTCGGGCCCGCGTTCCACGTGGTGGGGACGACGGCCTGATAGTTGGCGATCTTGCCGTCGCGGATCACGATCCAGTGGGAAAGGGTCCCGCGCGGGGCTTCGTGGAACCCGTACCCGCGCTGTTCGCCCTTGGGAAAGACCGGCTCGTTAAAGATCGCCGTGTCGCCCTTGCCGATGTTGTCCATCAGGAGGTGCCAGTGCTTCAGCGCCAGCTCGCAGATCACCGCGGCCCGAACCGCGCGGGCCAGGTGCCGCCCGAGGGTGGAGTGGAGGACCTGCGGCGAGAGCTTCGTCTTGGCTATGGCGCCCGCCTTGGCCAGGGCGTGATCGGCCCAGCGCTTCGTGGGCTCGTGGCCGGTCGCGTAGCCCACGAGGACCTGCGCGAGGGGCCCGACCTGCATCGTCTTGCCCCCGAACCGAGGCGACTTGACCCACGAATACTTGCCATGCGGGTCGAAGTCGGTGTAATGCGGGACGGTCTCGCCCTCCCACGGGTGCCTTGTGGCGTCGCCCTGATACCACGAGTGGGCGACGCACTCGGTGACATTCTCCTTGAAGTAGGGATCCTCGAAGCTCGTGATGGCCTTGGCGGTCGAGAGGTCGCCGTCGAAGATCGTGCCACCAGGCAGGTCTAACTCGCTCCCCTTGGTGTCCAGGGGCAGGTCGGGCACGGCGAGGTAGTTTTTCACCCCGGCGCCGTACGGGAGCCAGTCGGCGTAGAGCGCCCCGATGGCGCAAACGTCCGGGAGGTAGACCTGGGTGATGAAGCCCGACATCTCGTCCAGGAGGTTCTTGATCTTGAAGAGCTTCTCCATGTTGAGCGTGGACTCGCCATCGAGGTTGATGGCGTTGGCCACGCCTCCGACCGCCAGGTTCTGGATATTCGGGGTCTTGCTCCCGAGGATGGAGACCACTTGGTTCGCCTTGCGCTGATATTCGAACGCTTGGAGGTAATGAGAGACGGCGAGAAGGTTCACCTCCGGCGGCAGCTTCATGGCCGGATGACCCCAGTAACCGTTGGTGAAGATTCCGAGCTGGCCGCCGGCGACGAAGCCGGCGAGCTTGTCCTTGACCGCCTGGAGCTGGAGGCGATTGTTGTGGGGCCAGGGGGAAAGGCTTTCGGCAAGGGTGGATGCCTTCGCGGGGTCCGCCTGGAGCGCCGAGACGACGTCCACCCAGTCCAGGGCCGAGAGGTGGTAGAATTGAACGATGTGGTCGTGGAGCGCGTGGGCGATCACGATCAGGTTGCGGATGTACTGAGCGTTGCGCGGAATCTCGAGGCCGATGGCGTTCTCCACGGCCCGCACCGAGGCGATGGCATGCACCGTGGTGCAGACGCCGCAGATGCGCTGGGTGAACAGCCACGCATCACGCGGGTCCCGGCCCAGGAGGATGAGCTCGATGCCGCGCCACATCTGGCCCGAGGCCCAGGCGTCCCGGACCTTGCCTCCGTCCACCTCCACGTCGATCCGCAGGTGGCCCTCGATTCGGGTGATCGGGTCGATGGTGATAGTCTTGCTCATGGAATCACCTCTCGCGCTGGGCCGCCGCGGGAGCGGCGCCGCCCAGGATTGGCAAGGTCTTGACGGCCACGATATAGAGAACGACCTCGAACGCGACTATTCCGAATGTGATCAGGAGCTCGGGCAATGCGGGGAAGTAGAACCAGTTCGGCCCCGGGCTGAAGGCGACCATGTACGTGTTGACCCGGAAGAGCGCACCGGCCAGCAACAGGAGGATCGCGGCGCGCACCTGCCACATGGGCCGCGCGCGGCGCTCCTGGGAGAGCAGGATCGCGGCGCCCGCCGCGGCGAGGAGGACCTCGGCCAGGAAGGCGATCCCCGTCGCGCTCGCGACGAGCGGGAGCTTGCCCGCCACCGCGACCTCGACGAGGCGGAAGGCCACCCAGCACAGCGCGACCCATGCCGCCACCCTGGAGAGGGAGGTGAGCATCGCGGTCTCGCGCCGCCGGCCGAAGACGGCCGCCGAGAAGCTCGCTTCGAGCACCACCACCGCGTACCCGATCACGATGCTATTCCAGAGGAACAGGAACGGGAGCCACGGCGTGAACCACAGCGGGTGCATCCGGGGCCCCGGCAGGAGCATCATCGTTCCCAGTGACGACTGGTGCATGGTCGGCAGGAGGATCCCCAGCGCCAGGATCCAGACGAGTCCGCGGTCCACGAAGCGGAGGCCGCGCTCCGACCACGCCCTGAGGCTTGTGCTCGGGCTCGACCGCCACTTCTCGAAGAGGGCCGGCGAGAGCTCCACGAGCAGCACCAGGTTGTAGGCCGCGACGCACAGCGCCACCTCGAGCTGCGGCGAGTGCGTCCACCTCCAGAAGAAGATCGTGACCTTCCACAGACTCCAGAAGCGCCCGAGGTCGATGGTGACCGCGAGCACGGCGAAACCGTAGCCCAGCAGGCTCGTCAGGATCGCGGGCCGCACGAGCGGATGGTACTTCCCCCGGTTCAGGATGTAGACGAGAAGGGCGACGGCATAGCCTCCGCAGCCGATGGCCGTGCCAACGACGACGTCGAACGCGATCCAGATTCCCCAAGGATACCCGTCGTTGAGACTGCTCACGGCGCCGATGCCCAGGAAGAAGCGGTACAGGGCGACGATCGCTCCGATGCCCGTGACGGCCAGCAGGACCTGGAAGGGGCCGGTCATCAGCTTCCCGCCGACGGGCGAGTGAACAAGCGTTTGGCCGTTCATTGCGTCGCCTCCTTCTCGCTCATGCCGGTTTCAGCGCGGCGATTACGGATCATCACCGCGACGAGAACCGAGTACAGCGCCACCGGCGCGGCAAAGGGCAGTCGCCAGTAGATCCCGTCCTGCACTCTGTAAGCGACCTCCGAGACGGGACGGTCCCCGAACTCGGGGAGCCCGAGCTTCTCGAACGGCACGTGGGAGAGGTACAGCACTTGCGTGCCGCCGGCCTCCGTCTCTCCGTAGATGCGATCCTGGTAGTAGCGACCGGGGTTCTCCGCGATCCGGCGCTTGGCCTCGGCGAGGAGCTCGTCGCGCTTGCCGTAGATCACGGCCTGGCGAGGGCAGACCTCGCAGCACGCCGGCCCCTGGCCCGGAGGATAGCGGGTGAAGCCGTCCACGACGGTCGCCGCCTCCTTGACTCGGTGGCGGCAGAGCTCGCACTTGACGATCTTGGGCACGGCCTTGCTGAACTCGAACTTCGGGACGTTGAACGGGCAGGCCACCTGGCAGTAGCGACAGCCCACGCAGTAATCGGGGTTGTACCCGACGACGCCCGTGACTTCATCCTTGTGGAGCGACCCCAGCATGCACGCGCTGGAGCAGGCCGGGTCCACGCAGTGCATACACTGCGCCTTGAAGTATGACCGGACGTCTCCTTCGTGGTAAAGCTTGATGATGTTCTTCGTGTCCGCGTTCAGATCCATCGGCGCGTCATAGAGCTTTTCGCTTTCCCACGGACCCGGATCGGGCTGCCGGTCTTTGGCCTGCTTGCAGGCCACCACGCACGTCTTGCACCCGATGCAGAGGGTGGTGTCGTAGAGCATTCCCATCGCGCCGGCCGGGGCCACCCTGTGTTCCGGCGCCGCGGCCGCGGTGCTGCTGCTCGCGGTCGCCGCCACTCCGCCGGTGGCGATGACCTTCAGCAGGGATCGACGGTTCAGGGACATGTCAGCCCTCCTTCCTGCCGGGGGCCTGTTTCTGCTCGCCTTCGCCGCTGGTCAGTTTCTTGGAGGCCATCCACCCCGCCCCCACGAGCGCCCCGCACACGACGCCTCCGACGCCGGCGGCTACGGCGCTGACGTGACCCTGCTGGGCGTGGATCGGCGGGTAGGTGTCGGGGGGGGTGGGTCGATCGATGTCGATCGTGGTGTGGATCGGGACGCGGAAGGCGATCTTCTGCTCGGTGCACCCCACGCACGGGTGCCCGATGCCGATCGGCCAAGTATCCGTCTCGCCGAAATGGAGGAGGGAGCAATTCGCGTGGGTCGCCGGCCCCTTGCAGCCGAGCTTGTAGAGGCAGTAGCCCTGCCGGTGCCCCTCGTCGCCGAACTTCTGCGCGAAGCGGCCGGCGTCGAAATGGGCCCGCCGCGGACAGTCCTCATGGATCGGCCGCCCGTACGCCCACTTGGGCCTTCCCTTCTCGTCGAGCTCGGGAAGGGTCCCGAGAGTCACGAACTGGAGGACCGTCCCCAGCAGGTTGTACGGATTTGCCGGGCATCCGGGGATCGTCACCACAGTCTTCCCCTTGAGAACCATGGGTGCGCCTGTCGCCCCGGTCGGGTTCGGGTCCGCGGAGGGGATTCCGCCCCATGATGCGCAGGATCCGATGGCGATGATCGCCCCTGCCTTGTCGGCGACTTCCGTGACTAGGTCGACCGCCGTCCTGCCCGCGATCTTGCAGTAGATCCCGTTGTCCTTGGTGGGGATGGCACCCTCGATGATGCATACGTACTTGCCCGCGTTTTCCGCCATCGCCTTCTTGAGCGCGTCCTCGGCCTGGTGCCCGGCCGCCGCGAAGAGCGTCTCGTTATAGTCGAGAGAGATCAGGTCCAGGATCAGCTCGGCAATAGCGGGATGGGACGTCCGGAGAAGCGACTCGGTGCAGCCCGTGCACGCCTGGAAGTGCAACCAGACCACCGAGGGCTTCATGCCTCGTGTCGCGGCCTCTGCGATCCTGGTGGCGGCGCTCGTCGTGAGTCCGACGGATGCGGCCGCCATGGTGACGATCTTGATGAACTCGCGTCGGTTGGTGCCGCCCGCCGCGAACCCATTGCCCTGGACGCTGAATGGATGGCTCATGCAAACTCTCCCTGGCGTACGTGGGTGAACGAGAGCGTCATTGTGGTCGCGAAAGAGGGCCCTCGGCTTAAACCTATCGGGTCGAGTCATCCCGACTAGGGCACTTGAAGGGGAAAACTCATAGCGTTTGAGTCAAGTTTTGGGTTTCAGCCCGAGATTGGCGACAAATTCCCCCACCCCAAGTCGCCAATGTGTCTTGGGCGGATCTGAACGCGAGAGGACTCGGATGATAAATCGTGCATGTGACGCTGGTTGCCCTGCCAAGGGCGGTGTCCCGAAATCTCGCGAGCACAAAACGCGTGGAACGCGTAAGTTCTTGCCGTCGCCCTTAACGGGATGCAATCTTCAACACCCGATTACCCGCTATATTCGTCGTCTGATTGTAGCAAGGCTCGTCGGTCTGAGGCGGAGCCTCGTTAGGTAGTGGTTATGCACTCTCACCCTCGGGGATCGTACGCGCCCTTTCGGCGGAAGTCAACACTAAATTCTTTTCCCGCAACAACTTACGGAATGCAGTTTGCGGGAAAGACCGGCACTGTGGGCCGTTGTCACGGTTACGGGGAAGACGACTCGATTGTAATGGAAAAATCGGACCGACGCAGTGATACCCGGACTCAATATGTAAATTTGATATTAATTGTATTTAAATATTATACTTCTATAAATACATTCGACGAACGGTCGATATCAAAATTCGCGTCGGTTGGTGCCACCCGCCGCCAACTCATTGCCCTGGACGCTGAATGGTTGGCGCATGGGAACTTTCCCTTGCGTACGTGGGTGAACTATAGCGTCAAGAACCCAGCCGATGCGAACCATCGCACCGCGGGGCCACCGTAGCCCGCCCCCAACAGCCCATCACTCGTCACGAGCCATGGGGGTGAAGGACGAAAAAAAACCCGCCCATGCGACCATTCGCATGACGGGGCTACCATAGCCAGCCTCAGAGTGGCCTCAGAGTGCCCGTCGCGAGCACGCGTAAGTTAACCCCAAATCAAAACATGTTGGCGATTGTATGTCAAGCCATTTTTTTTCGATTTTTTAGAAAATCCTGGATTTCTTGAAAAAAAGGGTACGGCCAGAGATTCTGCCTCTTCCCGAGAAAACTGAGGGACGAGATCCGATCCCGTCTCGATTCCGCTTCGGCAATCTGGTTCGCATGCGGCTGGTGGGGCAGATGACCACGTGACCGCTGCTCGCTCACTGCGGGCGATTCCAGTAAATCTTGACATTATGGGTGGCCCGGCCGCCGGCGATGATGTCACTGCGGCCATCGCCGTCGAGGTCCGCGGCCAGGGCATCCTCGCACGCCATGCCGCCGTCGTCGACGGTGATGCGGTCGAAGACGGGAGGATAAGTTCCCGGCCTGGGATCGAAGACAAAGACGCCAGGGCCTCGTGCACCTGGTGTCGCCGGACTGTTCGGGTCGCGCTGGCCGATGATCAGCTCCTCGTCCTTGTCTCTATCCAGGTTGGCGCACCAAAATGGCAGATGGCGGATGAGAAATGGCAGATGGCAAATGGTACAAGACCTGAGATCCGCCGCACGTCTGTCATGGATCATGTTCCATTTGCCATGCTCACCTTTGTATCATGATGTTCCCGAGGGCGTCGAAGGTTCGCATCCGATCGCTGGCTGTCGCGGAGATCATGGTCGGTATGAACCCGACCGGGAGATGGAGTGTGGCAACGCACTTGATTGATGGTGCCAGCTATGTCTGCCCTCACTGCCAGGCCCTGCTCGAGGTTCCCGACAAGCCATGGCGGGGCTGGGTGATTTGTCCGGATTGCGGCCTGCCATGCTTACCCCCAGAGCGGCTCACCCTGCCCCAGTCAAGAAGGCGTTCGGTCGCCCGTCAGCCCGAGGTTCCGCAAGGCCTGGCGCCTGAGCAAACCGGGTCACTCAAAGAGCCTGCTCCGATGGTCAAACTGTCGGTGCCTCGCGGCAGACTATCGAACTCCCCGAGCGCATCGAGACTGATCGTCTCCACGGGCCTCTTTGTGTCGGCCTTGCTCCTGCTCGTGGCCTACCTCGATCGAAGATCTCACAGCCTGGCCATCTTCGGGACCTTGACGGTGATTTTCTTCATTCTCCTCTT
>JBEKTN010000221.1:0-14904 GCA_049516015.1 Isosphaeraceae bacterium
TGGCCAGTGAATCCGAAGAGAGTGGCCAGCCGATGCAAGAGGAGGGCCGGTCACTGCAAAATGTGCAAAACGAAGCCAATCCAGAATCAACGCAAAGCTCGTTGCCGCTTGATGTTGAATCGTCGGAGGCCGACCCGGCGGGTCGAAAACGAAGCCAATTCACCCAGGCAGTGGCGAATGGCGAGCGGCGAGTGGCACGTGAACAGAAGTCAGTAGTCAGTGAACGCGAAGCGGGAGAGACCGCGGTGATAGAAGGCCGCCAGAAACGACATCATTTCCTTTTCGGGTATTGATGGCTCCCCGAACTCCACCTTTCTCTACTGTTCTCTACCAGTCGCGGCCCGAGCTTTTGACGCCATTGATACCGAGCTCGGCGCGCGGCATCGACGGCGGACCCCGACGATTCACCGAGGTACTGCTCAACCAACACTCCCTGCCGGCGCAACAAATCCGATAGGAAAGAAAACACGCGTCAACTGCAACTTTGCAGTATGCCAGTGCGGGGCCCGAGCCAGGACGAACCGGAAGGACGATGCGTTGTTCCCGCGGCCGTCAAGTCTTGACCTTGCCGCCGGGACTGTCACAATTGGCATGCAAGCAGATGAGGCACGGGGTTGGTGTGAACCGGGACCGTCCCGGCGCGGCGTTCGGGAGCTCAGGGCTTTCGCATATCGCGGATGGTTGTTGCCGACGTGGCTTACGGCTCAGGCCGAATGAGGGAGCGACGTGATGACCGGGAGCAAGACGTCGAAACTATGGGCTTGCAGCGTGCTCTTCCTTTTTTCCTGGCTCCTGTGCATGGCTGCCACGATCCAGGGTGATACGATCACGTTGAAGAACGGAATGGTCTACTTGAGCCAGGGAACACCCGACAAGGATGCCACCCTGGTTTACATCTGGGACGGCCTGAAGAAGACCGTGATCTGCGACTCGAAGATCGAGCGGGTCGTCGGTGATAACACGTACCGGACTGGCGAGAAGTTCGTGCTCGTTCAGCCGCTGGTGGTGCACGCCGGGTCGATGCCCAGGGAAGTGCTGAGCGTCCAGGCCGGACCCTGGAACGAGAAGGGGCGAAGACCGTTCCGCTACGTCGGCTCGAAGTCGCCCCGGCCGACTTCCATGGAGCAGGCCATCATCGAGATTGGTCCCCACGTGGTCAAGTATCGCGGCGTCGATGGGTTCTGGCTCGGCCAGGTGGCGACCACCCAGGTCCCCCGGCCGGTGGTGACCGGCCTGCTGGCCCGCGTCGAGCAGCAAAACCAGGCCGAGCGCGAACGAGTTGTCCGCTTCCTGATGGATGCAGGCTACTATCCAGAGGCCCGGCAAGAGCTCGACCGGATCATGCATGATTTTCCCAAGACGGACCTGAGTGAGCGCGCCGCCGGGGCGAAGGGGTACATCATCCAGGCCCAGGCCACCCAGCGCCGCGCCGAGGTCGAGGTTCGCCGCAAGGCCCAGCAGTACCGCCAGGCGGCGGCGATGCTCCGGAGTTTCACGGACAAAGAGATCGCCACCGAGCTCTTGCTCGAGATCCGCGATCTGATCCGCCGCGACGACGAGCAGCGGGCCAACGATCTTGCCCTGGCCATCGACCTCCGCAAGCTCGAAGGAAAACTGCCCGCGACAGAGCGTGGGACCTGGAAGCAGCGAGTCGCCGAGACCATGAAAGCCATCGAACAGGCGCCCGACGCCGTCCGCAATCGTTTTCTCGCCTGGCGCAAGGCTCGTTCCGGCGCCGGTACCAGCGACCTTGGCCAGTTCGCCCTGGCGATGTCGGGATACGTGGTGGGCAGCGACGCCGCAGTGTCCGAGCTGAGCGTGGCCGACACCCTGTGGCAGGCGCGCGACTTGGTGCACGAATACCTGGCCGGGGCAGAGGCCACGGGGCGCGAGAACATTCTGGCCAAGCTCGAAGCTCTCGACTGGCCCGCCGACGAGGGCGCCTCCGAGGGCTACAGGAAGCTCGACCTCGTCACCCGGATGACCCAGCTCATGCCGCCTCCCCTCCGCGACCCCGCTCTTGAGGCGGAGAAAACCATGACCCACAAGCTGCTGGAGCAAGAGAACGAGGAGCCCACGGAATACGCCGTTCGCCTGCCACCCGAGTACCACCCGCTCCGTTCCTATCCCGCGATCGTCGCGCTGCACTCCGGGCAAGGGCCGCAATCGGCGGTCGAGGTCTGGGCGTCCGAGGCGGCCCGGCGAGGTTATGTCGTGATCGCGCCGGAGTACAACGTGACCGGCCAGCCGCCCGACTACCGGTATACTCCCAGCGAGCACGCCGCGGTCGAGCTGGCGCTGCGCGATGCGCGCCGGCGGTACGCGATCGACAGCGACCGGGTCTTTGTCGCCGGTCAGCTCACCGGGGGAAACATGGCCTGGGACCTGGCGCTGGGTCATCCCGACCTCTTCGCCGGCGTGGTCGTCGTTGCCGGTTTTCCAGCCAAGTACGTTCCTCGCTACCTTCCCCACCACGAGCGCCTGCCGCTCTACTTCGTGATCGGCGATCTGGCGCCCGCCTCCAGCGAGGTCGTTTTTGGGACCTACCTGAAGCCCCTGATCCTCAAGTCCTGGGACGTCACCTACGTGGAGTATCACCATCGCGGCCTCGAGGAATTCCCCGAAGAGATCCCCACGTTCTGCGACTGGATGGACCGGCACCACCGCGATCCTGCTCCCAAGTCGTTCGATGCCGTGACGGCGCGTACCTGCGATGGCCGGTTCTACGGCGTGGTCGTCCACGAGTTCTCGCCGGGCCGGTCCACGGCTCCCGAGGCCGTCGATATGCTGGGCCAGAACCTCACTCCAGCAATCCTCAAGATGAAGAGCAGCAGCCAGGGCAACCTGATCAACCTCAAGGTGGGCGGGATCAATCGGCTCGATGTGTGGGTCAGCCCCAGGCTGATCGACTTCAAGCGAAAGCTGGAAGTTCGACTCAACGACAGGCCACGCTACAAAGGCGCGGTCAAGCTCACACTCGACCCTTTTCTCGAAGACCTTCGCCTCCGCGGCGACCGCCAGCAAGTATACTGGCTGAAGGTGTCCGCCGGCTGAGCAGCGATGTGAATGGAGCGCCATGGTGGATCCCCAAACCCCCGAATGGGTTCGTGATGCCGTCTTTTACCAGATCTTCCCCGATCGGTTCGCGCGCAGCGTGGCTGTTTCCAAACCGAGGCACCTGGACGAGTGGGGCGCGCCGCCCACGCGTCACGGCTACCAGGGGGGTGACCTGATCGGCGTGGTCGAGCACCTCGGCTATCTCCAGGATCTGGGAATCAACGCCATCTATTTCACTCCGGTGTTCCAATCGGCCTCCAACCATCGCTATCACACGCACGATTACGCGAAGGTCGACCCGATGCTCGGCGGCAACGCGGCCCTCCGCAGGCTCGTCGACGAAGCCCATGCGCGGGGGATCCAGGTGGTGCTCGATGGGGTGTTCAACCACGCGAGCCGAGGCTTTTTTCAGTTCCACGACATCATGGAAAACGGGCCCAACTCGGCCTACCTCGACTGGTTCCACATCAGCGGTTTTCCTCTCAACGCCTACGACATGGACAAGAAGCCCAACTACGGGGCGTGGTGGGGCATGCCGGCATTGCCCAAGTTCAACACCGGCAGCCCCGAGGTGCGCGAGTTCCTCTGGAATATCGGTCGCGAGTGGATCGACTTCGGCATCGACGGCTGGCGGCTCGACGTGCCCAGCGAGATCAACGACGATTCGTTCTGGCGCGAGTTTCGGCGGCGGGTCAAGGCCGGCAACCCCGAAGCCTACATCGTGGGCGAGGTCTGGACCGACGCAGTTCGCTGGCTGCGGGGCGACATGTGGGACGCCGTGATGAACTATCATTTCACCCGGGCCTGCATCGCGTACTTCATCGGCACCGAGGTCGATGAAAACGAGCTGAGTCAAACGAGCCTGTTCCCGCCCGGTCCGCCAGGTGGACAGGCCTTCGGCAAGGCCATCGAGCGGCTGATCGGGCTGTATGCTCCCTCGACCACGGCCGTGATGCTCAACCTGCTGGGCAGCCATGACATGGCCCGGTTCTTGACGCTGGCCCGGGCTGATCGCTCGGCCCTGCGGCTGGCGACCGTCTTCCAGATGACCTATCCGGGTGCCCCGTCCATCTACTACGGCGACGAGATCGGCATGCAAGGAGGACATGACCCGGCCAACCGCGGCGCCTTTCCGTGGCACCGGACCGAGACCTGGGACACAGAGCTGCTCCATGAATACCAGCGCCTGATCGCGCTGCGACGGGCTCGCCCCGCGCTGCGGCGTGGCGCCTACAAGATCGTGGCCGCGGCGGCTGAACTCTTCGCGCATGCCCGGCAGCTCGGCGATGAGACCCTGGTCGCCGTCTTCAACACCGCCCGCTCCAGCAGCCGCATCGAGCTGAACGTCAACGGCTTGGTTGCCGAGGGGGCCGTGCTGGAAGACGTCTGGACGCGCCAGGGCGGCCGGGTGGAGGGGGGCAAGTTGCGGATCGAGCTCGCGTCGCGCTCGAGTTTGATCCTGGCAACGTCTCACAGCTCGTGATCCGATCCTCCCGGACCAGCGAGGCCGATCGCGATGAACGTCCACCGCGCTCCACCGCCCTGGCGGCTTCCCGAAGGAGTGAACGTGCCTCTCTGGGAGTACGTGCATACTGCGCGTCTGGCCGTCGAGGAGGATGCGTACTTTGCCGGACACCCTTTGTTCGAGCAGGACGCGCGTATCCTTGACGCTCATTTCACGACACCCGGCCGCCTGGTCGACCTCGGCTGTGGTGCAGGACGCCACGCTTTGCGCTTCGCCGGCAGGGGATTCTCCGTCGTCGCCATCGACCTCTCGCGGCCGATGCTCGAGACCGTGCAGCGGAAGGCGATCGAGCTCGAGGAGGGTCGGTCGCTGCTGCCCTTGCAGGCGAATCTCTGCCGCCTGGGCTGTCTTGCCGATGGGTCGTTTGACTACGGGCTGTCGATGTTCAGCACACTGGGCATGATCCGCAGCCGGGCCGCCCGCAAGAAGGCCCTTGGCGAGGCGGCCCGCATCCTCCGCCCCGGCGGCCGGCTAGCCCTGCACGTGCATAACCGCTGGCTCAATTTTCGCAACCCTCAAGGTCGTCTCTGGCTGCTGGGCCAGCTCGTTCGGGCCTTGCGACTTCAGTCTGGTGTGGGCGACCGCCGGATGACCTACCGGGGCATCCACGGCATGGAAGTCCACCTCTATCGCTGGGGCGAGCTGAAGCGCGAGCTGCGCGGGGCCGGGTTAAGGATCGACGAGGTCGTTCCGCTCGAGGACGTGTCCTACCAGCCGATCCACCGTCCCTGGCTTTTCCCCAGCCTTCGCGCCGGCGGCTGGATCGTGCTTGCGCGCAAGCCGTGAGCAGTCAGGTCGGGCTCGAGGCCGATCCGAGTCGTCATAGCTTCAATTCATCCCTTACCGCCGTGAACGCCTCGATCGCGAATTCCAGATCCTCGCGACTGTGGGCGGCAGAGACCTGGACGCGGACGCGGGCCTTGCCCTGGGGGACGACGGGGTAGGAAAAGCCGATGGCGTAGACGCCCTTCTCCAGCAGCAGGTCGGCCATCCGACCGGCGAGCGCGGCATCGCCGATCATGATCGGCGTGATGGGATGTTCCCCGGGAATGATATTGAACCGGTGACGGGTCATCTCGGCGCGGAAGAACCGCGTGTTCTCCTCGAGCCGGTCGCGCAGCTCGGTGGAACGGCGGCAGATCTCGATGGCCTTGAGCGAGGCGCCCAGGATCGGCGGCGCCACCGAGTTGGAAAAGAGATAGGGTCGTGACCGCTGGCGGAGCAGCGCGACGATCTCGGCCCGGCCGCTGGTGTAACCTCCGCTGGCGCCGCCCAGGGCTTTGCCCAGTGTGCCGGTGATGATGTCGACGCGATCCATCACGTCGCGATACTCGTGCGTTCCCCGCCCCTGCTTGCCGAGGAAGCCCACGGCGTGTGAATCGTCCACCATCACCAGTGCGTTGTGTTTCTCGGCCAGGTCGCAAACGGCCTTGAGGTCGGCGATGATACCGTCCATGGAGAAGACGCCGTCGGTGGCGATGAGCTTGAACCGGGCCCCGCCGGCCTCCTTCAGCCTCGCCTCCAGGTCGGCCATGTCGTTGTTCTTGTAGCGCAGCCGCTGAGCCTTGCAGAGCCGGATGCCGTCGATGATCGAGGCATGATTGAGCTCGTCGGAGATCAAGGCGTCTTCGGTCCCCAGGATCGTCTCGAACAGGCCGCCGTTGGCGTCCCAGCAGGAAGAATAGAGGATCGTGTCCGCGGTGCCCAGGAACTCCGAGATCGCCCGCTCCAGCTCTTTGTGGGGCTGCTGCGTCCCGCAGATGAACCGGACCGACGCCATGCCGTTGCCCCAGCGCGCCAGGGCCTCGTGTGCCGCCTGCACCACCTCCGGGTGATCGGCCAGGCCAAGGTAATTGTTGGCGCACATGTTCAAAACGTCGATCCGTCCCCCCACGCCGATGTGCGCCTGCTGGGGTGACGTGAGCACGCGCTCGCCCTTCCAGAGGCCGGCGGAGCGGATCTGCTCGAGCTGGCTGGCCAGGTATTGCTGCATGGCGCCGTACATTGTCGCAAGGCTCCCAGTCTGGTTCGCCAAGCGGAAGCTCAACCTTCGTTCCAGGTCAGGATGACTTTTCCCGACTGGCCCGAGAGCATGGCGTCGAAACCTTTTTCGAAGTCACGGAAACCGTGACGGTGGGTGATCACCGGCGTGATGTCCAGGCCCGACTGCAGCATCACGGTCATCTTGTACCAGGTCTCGTACATCTCGCGGCCGTAAATCCCGCGGATGGTGATCATGTTGAAAACAACGGTCTGCCAGTTGATCGCGATGTCCTGGGTCGGAATGCCGAGCATGGCGATCTTGCCGCCGTGGCAGATGTTGGCGAGCATGTCGCGGAAGGCGCCGGGGTTGCCGGACATCTCGAGCCCGACGTCGAAGCCCTCCTTCATCCCCAGCTCTTCCTGGGTGCTGGCGATCGAACGCTCGCGGACGTCGACCGCCAGGGTGGCGCCCATCTTGCGGGCCAGCTCCAGCCGGAACGGATTGACGTCGGTGACGACGACGTGCCGGGCGCCGGCATGGCGGACGATCCGGGCGGCCATGACGCCGATCGGCCCTGCGCCGGTGATCAGCACGTCCTCGCCAAGCACGTCGAACTGGAGGGCCGTGTGGACGGCGTTGCCGAACGGGTCGAAGATCGCCTGCACGTCGCGGGGGATCTGCGGGTCATGCACCCAGACGTTGGTCATCGGCAGCGACAGGTACTCGGCAAAGGCTCCCGGACGATTGACGCCGACGCCCCGGGTGTCTTTACACAGGTGCCGCCGGCCGGCCAGACAGTTGCGGCACCGGCCGCAGACGACGTGCCCCTCGCCGCTTACGACATCGCCCACATGGAAATCCGTGACGTTCGAGCCGACGTCGACGATCTGGCCCACGAACTCATGGCCAACCACCATCGGCACGGGAATCGTCTTCTTGGCCCAGGCATCCCACTCATAGATATGTACGTCCGTGCCACAAATCCCGGTGCGCAGCACCTTGATGAGCACGTCGTTGATGCCGAACGTGGGAACCGGCACGTCCTCGAGCCACAGTCCGGGCTCGGCCTCTTTTTTCACGAGGGCCAGCATCGTCTGCATGAGGGCGATCTCCGAGGGCTGATGCGCTTCCCCGCTGCGCCGAGCGCGATCCCGCACCAATTCCTGAAGCGTAACGGTGGACTCCCCGACCCGCAATGCCCCCAAGTGGAGCGTCGCCGGAGGAAGCCGTCGCCCAGGATGTTCGTGGCAGGTAGTCGATCCTGTTCTTCGCTTGCCGCCTGCAGCTCTATGGCGGCCGGCCGATCTACCACGGACAATGGCGACAGGAGGCGATCTCCGCGCGGAACTCTCCTGTGGAAACCAGGCTGTTACGGGGGCTGCGATGACGATCGACCATGCGACGCTCAAACAGTTGGTCCGTGACATCTTCACGGCGGCCGGAAGCCATCATCACGAGGCGGAGCGAATCGCCCACTACCTGGTCGAGGCCAACCTCGTGGGGCATGACTCGCACGGGGTGATCCAGGTTGCGCGGTACGTCGAGCGCGTGCGGGCAGGGCTACTTGTCCCCAACCAGACGGTTGAGATCGTGAGCGAGAACGAGGTTCTGGCCGTGCTCGACGGCCGGCTCGGGTTCGGCCAGGTCATCGGCGAAGAGGCCATGCGCATCGCCCTGGACAAGTGTGCCAAGTTCGGTCTGTCGCTGGTGGCTCTGCGGAACACGGGGCATCTGGGACGGATTGGTGACTGGGCCGAGATAACCGCGCGGGAAGGGAAGGTCGCGATTCTCTTCGTGAATACCAGCGGCGGGGGCATCCTGGTCGCTCCGCACGGCGGCACCGAGCGCAGGCTGTCCGCCAATCCCATTGCCGCGGGAGTGCCTGTCCCCGGGGGCCCGCCGATCATCCTCGACATCTCGACCTGCACCATCGCCGAGGGGAAGATCCGGGTTGCGGCCAACAAGGGCGCAAACGTCCCGGAGGGCTGTCTGCTGGACGGCCAGGGGCAGCCGACCACCGACCCCCAGGCTTTCTATGCGTCGCCCCCGGGCGCCATTCTCCCCCTCGGCGGGCACAAGGGATTCGCGCTCGGGGTGATTGTCGAGGTCCTGGCCGGCGCACTCTCGGGAGGCTCGTGCAGCCGGCCCGGAACCAAGGCCGTGTCCAATAATCTGCTGGCGATCGTCATCGACCCGCCGCGGCTGCGCGCGAGGGCCGACTTCGACCGGGACCTGGCCGACTTCACCGCCTGGGTGAAAAGCGCCAGGACGGTCGCGCCGGACGGAGAGATTCTCATGCCCGGCGAGCCCGAGCACCGGTCCAGGATCGAGCGGCTGCGGGACGGCATACCGCTGGACGCGACGACCTGGAAGCAACTGGAGTCGGTTGCCCGGAGCCTGGGAATTCCCGGACATGATGTCTGAGCGAGTGCCCTGATGAACTCTTTGTCAAGGAATGAGTGTCTGGATCGTCTCCGCGGCGGCGAGACCTGGGACATTCTGGTGATAGGCGGCGGTGCGACCGGCCTGGGAACAGCCGTGGACGCCGCGTCGCGCGGCTATCGCACGCTCCTGCTCGAGGCGCGCGATTTCGCCCAGGGGACCTCGAGCCGCAGCACCAAGCTGATCCATGGCGGGGTTCGCTACCTGGCCCAGGGGAACATCCCCCTGGTACGCGAGGCACTCCATGAACGAGGACTCCTGCTCCAGAACGCACCCCATCTGGTCCATTCGCGCGACTTCGTGGTCCCGGCCTATCATTACTGGCAATTGCCGTACTACGGCACGGGGCTCTGGCTCTACGACCGCTTGGCGGGCGCTCTGAGCCTGGGCCGATCGCGGTGGATCTCGCGCGCCGAGACCTTGACCCGCGTTCCCACGATGCGATCCCAAGGTTTGCGCGGCGGAATACTCTACACCGACGGCCAGTTCGATGACGCCCGGCTGGCCGTCGTTCTGGCCCGCACCCTGGCCGACCTGGGCGGCTGTGCGCTCAACGACTTGCCGGTCACGGCCCTGATCCGCCAGGGCGGCCGGCTTGCCGGCGCGACAGCACGCGACCTCGAGACCGGCGAGGAGTTCGCCGTGACCGCGAGGACCGTGGTGAACGCCACGGGCGTCAACGCCGACGAGATCCGGCGGCTGGATGAGCCGAGCGCGCCGAACATGATCGCGCTCAGCCAGGGCGCTCACATCGTGCTCGACCGTTCGTTCCTGCCGGGAGAGACTGCCGTCATGGTGCCGAAGACCGACGACGGACGGGTCCTTTTCGCGATCCCCTGGAGCGGTCGCGTGCTCGTCGGCACGACAGACACCGCGATGGCGACTCTGCCGCTCGAGCCCCGGCCGCTCGAGGGCGAACTGGATTACCTGCTCGACCACGCGCGCAGGTACCTCGAGAAAGCCCCCGCCCGGGCTGACATCAAGAGTGCCTTCGCCGGTCTGCGTTCCCTGATACGGCCCGCCGGCGCCAGGGGCATCGCGACATCCCGGCTCTCGCGGGAACATGTCGTCACCGTCTCGGAATCGGGCCTGGTGACGGTCACGGGTGGGAAGTGGACGACCTATCGCGTGATGGCCCGGGACGCGGTCGACCACGCGGCGCGGGTGGGCAAACTTCCCGGCCGTCCCTCCGCGACAGCGTCATTGAGGTTGCACGGCTGGCGCCTGCCGATCGATGACCAGCCACGGCCCCTCGCACTCTACGGTTCCGATCTCTCGGAGCTGAACGCGCTGATTCGCCAACGCCCTGACCTGGGCGCGCCGCTCCACCCCGCCCTGACCTACATCGCCGCCGAGGTCGTCTGGGCCGCCCGCCACGAGGCGGCTCGCATGCTCGAGGACGTTCTCGCCCGCCGCACCCGCGCCCTCTTCCTCGACGCCCGTGCCAGCCTGGAGGCCGCTCCAAGGGTCGCAGCCCTGCTCGCCGGGGAACTCGGCCGCGACGAGGCCTGGCAGGCCGGCCAGGTCGCCCGATTCAAGACTTTGACGGAACGCTACCTGGTGAAAAATGGATGACGGTTTGGAGAGGCAACCGTCTGGCTCGCGGCTCACCGCTTCCCGCTCACCGCCAGAAGCAGTCCATCGGGTCGTTGGCGACGAACTCGAGCGCATCGAGGAGGGAGAGGACCATCCCGCCAAGTTGGCCGACCGGAAGCCAGCGCTCGCGGAAGGGGCTCCAGTAAAGCACCTCGAACCGGTCGCCGGTGTCCCGGGGGCGCAGCCGCGCGATCGGCATGCCGGAGTCCTGATGCAGTAGCGTGTAGCCGTGAGCGTCCTTGCGAACGGCCACGCCGCCTCCTTGTTCCGCGTTGAACGCCTCGATCCGGCTCTGGACGAAGTCCAGAATCACCGCCCCGCCCTCGTCGAGCGTGCGGCCCGACGACGAGGCCGGGCTGCGCCTGGCTCGTGGACTGGTCGGCTTCTTCGACTTCATCGATGGCTCCCGGTTCGCGTCAGCAGCAGCATCTCGAGGAGGCTCAGCCCCCATTCGAGGACAGGACGACGAATATCATAACGAATCCGGGTCGGAAGCGGAAAACAAATGAGAAGGGTGACGTTCAACCTGCCAGATCGGTTCACCCTCGGTCTTCCGAGTCGCCATTTCTTGCTGCAAGCGGGCGATCTCGCAAGCGGAGTTGCCCCCGCCGAGTATCCGTTCCAACCGGCGTCGGCAGCCGGATCTCCCTGCTATAGCTCGTCCGTCGGGCAGCGTTCCGCCTTATGGGGAAAGTGCATCATTCCCGCGATCCACCTACCGGGAATTCCGTTGACCTGGCGGCCCTGATTTCCGGTCACGTCTTCCGCCATCGGGTGGTGGCGTGCGGATTCGACCGCTAAGCTCAGGTCATTCGAAAGCCAGGACATTCCTCCGGAGCGCCGGGAAGATGGCCAGAACAGGTGCCGACGTGCTGGTGGAGGGCCTCATCAGCCGCGGCGTTGACCATATATTCGGCATGCCCGGGTCGCACTCGACGGCAATTTACGACGCCCTGGGTCGCCGCGGCAGGATCGCGACCTTACTCGCTCGCAACGAGCAGGCCGGGGCGTTCATGGCCGACGGCTATGCGCGGGTGACGGCTCGACCGGGGGTCATCTGCACGACGGCCGGGCCCGGAGCAACCAACGCCTTGACCGGCGTGGCCGAGGCCTGGGCCGACTCGGTCCCCGTGCTCTTGATCGCCGGGCAGGTGAACGCGGACGATCTCGACCGCGAGTGTGGCAACTACCACGAGATCGACCTGGAAGCGATCTTCCGGCCCGTGACGAAGTGGTGCGGCACGGTCCGCCGGGCAGAGCAGATCCCGGCGCTGATTGCCCAGGCCTTCCAGGCGATGACTGGCGGCCGGCCGCGGCCCGCGGCGATCTTTTTGCCTCAGGACCTGATGCGGCAGCCCTGCACCGTGGCCGCCGAGGTGCAAGGGTCCGCCTCGCCAGCGGCGCCTGACGTGCCCCGGTCGGCAGTCTTCGAGGCGGCGGAAGTGCTCAGAGCCGCCCAGCGGCCGATCATCCTGGCGGGGGGAGGCGCCCTCTGGTCCGGGGCCGGGGAAGAGATTCGACAGCTCGCGCGCCAGCTCTGTTGCCCGGTCATCACCACCCTCAATGCCAAGGGCATTCTCGATGAGCGCGATCCCTGGTCACTCGGCCACGCCCGCTCCGTGCGCGCCCGGACGGCCCTGCCCCATGCCGGCGCCATGCTCGCGGTTGGCTGCCGGTTCACCGAAGTGCTGACCGACTGGCGTCGGATGCCCGTGCCCCGGCAGCTCGTTCAGATCGATCTCGACGCCGGCCAGGTCGGCATGAATCATCCGGTCGCGGTCGGCATCGTGGCCGATGCCCGCGCGGCCCTGGCCATGCTTCGCAAGCACCTTCCGGAGCGGCCGGCCGGCCAGGGCTGGGGATCCATCTGGGAACAGGCCCGGGAGGCCCGACAGCCGCGGCCCGAATGGCTGATCGATACTCTCCGCGCCGAGCTACCCGAGTCCACCCCCGTGTTCACCGACGCCTGCGAGATGGGCTACCGGATGCAGGCCGACTGGCCATCGTTCGGCCCGCGCCAGTTCTTTTATCCATCGAACTACATTGCCCTGGGCTGGGCCTTCCCCGCGGCGATCGGCGCGGCCGTGGCCCTGCCGGGCCGGCACGTCGTCTCGGTCAGCGGCGACGGCGGCTTCTTGATGACCGCCCAGGAACTCGCCACGGCCGTTCGGCATCGTCTCTCCCTCATCGCCCTGATTCACAACGACTCGACCTACGGAGCCATCAAGAACATCCAGCAGCACGTCTTCGAGGGCCGCTATGTCGACGTCGATCTGACCAACCCTGACTTCCTCGCCCTGGCCGCCGCCTTCGACGTCCCGGGCCACCGGGTCCAGACTCCCGATGAGCTCCGCTCCGCTGTTCGCCACGCCCTCGGTCACGACGGCCCCAGCCTGATCGAAGTCCCCGACCGCTGGCGGTTCCTTCGAGATCTCGCGGTTGCACCCGACGTAACGCCGGATCTCACCCACGATGACCGAGCCGTTTCCAGAAATCCGGTTGCCTCTTCCCACGATTCTGGATCTTGATATCCACAATAACCTTTGGTACATTTCAACGAGCTCAGAGTGGCCCCCCTCCTGGCGTAGAACAAGAGAGTAGTTCTGATTATCGCTGGATCGCTCCCCCGTCAGGATTGTGGACTGGGAGCAACCGATGAGCCTCGATTTGCGAACTACCCGCCCAAGACACCCCAGGCTGGCTGCGCGTTCTCGTGTTGTCAGGGTCGTGCCGATCGTGGTCGGTGTGGCCTGCCTGGTGGTCTTTTGTCTAGGGGCGCGGGCCGAGATTCCGTTCGAGCGCGAGCCGATCAATTATCTGACCGCGTCCGTGCACGATCCGATGGCCCTGCTGCAAGCGAAGCTCCAGGCCGGCAAGGTCGCGCTGGGCCATAACGACCGCCAGGGTTGTCTGCGCTCGGTGCTCGAGCAGTTGAACGTACCCATCTCATCGCAAGTGTTGGTGTTCTCGAAGACAGGCTTCTGGAGTCCCGACGAGTACGACCTCGTCGGCGACGAGTGAACGGCGAGGTCGGCAATTGTGAAACGCATGTTTCAAGTGTGGAGCACGCTCAAGGGCTCGAATCGACCGCCGAGCACCGGCACGCTGTCGACTCCGAGCCAGCGTTCGAGCACCGTGGCGTGAGGCGTGGGGCGTGGAGTGTGGAGCGGTATCTCCCTCCCTTCGCATTCACTGACTACTGACTACTGGCTACTGACTACCATTCTGAATGTACGCTGTCCCGGCCCCGTTCGTTCAGGCAAAGCTAGCCTCCAGGGAACGCCGGGCCGGTGCTCGACGACTTTTCGTGCGGGTAGGTCAGCCTTTCCAGGCTGACGTCAGGCTCGAAAGCCTGACCTACGTGGCACTGCCGCTCGCCGCTCGCCACTGCCTGGGTGAATTGGCTTCGTTTTCGACCCGCCGGCTCGGCCGCCGCCGATTCAACATCAAGCGGCAACGAGCTTTGCGTTGATTCTGGATTGGCTTCGTTTTGCACATTTTGCAGTGACCGGCCCTCCTCTTGCATCGGCTGGCCACTCTCTTCGGATTCACTGGCCATTTGACCAGCCGGCTCGGTCGTAGACGATTCAACCTCAAGCAGCAATGAACTTTGCGTTGATTCCAAATTGGCTTCGTTTTGCACATTTTGCAGTGACCGGCCCTCCTCTTGCATCGGCTGGCCACTCTCTCCGGATTCACTGGCCACTGACCACTGGCCACTGGCCACTCTCTCTTCACTCGCCACTCGGCACTCGCCACTCGCCACGCCGTCATCCCCCGTCCGGCATCCGTCATCCGCCATCTGGCATTTGCCATCCGCCATCTGACATTTGCCATCCGCCTTTTCTTCTTCCCCATTCCCCGTTCCGAATTCCTCCTTCCGCATTTTCCGAAGGGTTTCCAGCGTTCGCATCAGCTCCCGGTGCCGGGCGGACTGGTAGCGGCGGTGCCGCTCGAACGCCGGGCTGCAATCGAGCGCCGCGCGGTCGTACCGCTCGGCGGCCTCCTCGGCCTCGATTTGCTCATGCTCGGCCAGCAGCTCCTCGAGCCGGCCGACGTGCCGCTCGATGACCGAGCGGATGAGGCTCAGCGCCGCGGTCTCATCGCTGGGCGGCGGGGCGATCTCGCGATAGGGCACATTCATGAAACCGCCCTTATAGTTCACCGGCAGCATATCTCTCCAGTCCTTCCAGAACTTGTGGCCGATGCGGTGGCCGAGCGCATCGAAGGCATGGAAGAGGGAATTGAGCTCCGGGTCGAAGTGCGCCTCGATACTGCGCTTACCCTGGAGCCCGACGAA
>JBEKTN010000222.1:0-14135 GCA_049516015.1 Isosphaeraceae bacterium
CAGCCTCTTTCAACAGGGGGTTGTGGGCGCGTTTGCTTAGGGTTTTGGGTTCTTGACCTCTGATTTTGGGGTCGGAAAGAGTCAGGATCTGGGTTGTTGACCGTTTCTGACCCTGGCTTGATCCTTCCAGAATCGGCTTGCCGATGGCCACAAGTCTTTGATACCCGAGCGATTAGATTGCGTCCCATGACCTTGTTCAACCCCGTTTTTAATTGCCTGACGCCTATAGTCATAAAACGATCAAAAACCCAGGCTGATGAGGGACTGACTCCAGCCGACGAAGCTGCTTCAGTCCGCAAGAGCGGGCCGTCATCCGGTTCGCACGCGAGGTTACCCGGCACGGCAGAATCGACCAGGACGTCTGGGACGGCCTCGACGGCTTGGATCTCCAGCAGCAAATGGAACTGGTGCTGACTGTCGCCTGGTATAATTGCGTCGTTCGCATTCTGCTTCCCTTGGACATCGAGATGGAAGACTGGTTCCGGCGCCATTGACCCGTGACTTGTGCTGGCTCTCCTGTCGTGGACGGAGCAGCGATGATTCCTCCTGTAGACGAGGAGGACTTTGAGATGATTCAAGTGCCTGAGACGACATCGTCGCCGCCGTTCCGGGTGACGCGCGCAAGCCATCTCGTATACACAGTACGTGATCTATCACGCAGTCGGGACTTCTACACCGAGGTCTTGGGGCTTGTCGTAACCGACGAGGATCAAGAGGCGCTGTATCTGCGAGGTGTCGAGGAACGGTCTCACCACAGCCTGGTACTGAAGCGTACCGACGGCGCGCCAAGAGCGGTCAGGACCGGCCTTCGGACGTTTGATGATGAGGACCTTGATCGAGCGAAAGCCTACTTCGAAAGACAGGGGCTGAAGGCCGAGTTCATCGAGACTCCGTATCAGGGACGAACGCTTCATGCCTTTGACCTGTTCGGAACGCCCTTGGAGTTCTGCTCGTCCATGCCAAGACTCGAAAGAGTCGATCAGCGATTTGAAAGCCTTCGTGGCGCCGGCGCGCTTCGCTTCGATCACTACCAGGTGCATTCGCCTGATGTCGAGAAGTCGGCAGCCTTCTACGCCGGACTCGGCCTCCGGATCGTCGACTACATGGTCGTCGGGGATCAACCGGTGGGCGTGTTCCTGCACGCCAAGGATACGGTCTACGATGTCGTCTTCGTGCGTCGGCCGGATCCCGCCCTGCACCATTACGGATACATCGTCGGCGGCATCAACGAGATCGTTAGGGCTTGCGACGTCGCGGGCAGTCTCGGGTACGGGGACAATGTGGAATTCGGTCCCGGGCGACATAGTCTCGGCCATTCCTATTACGTTTACCTGCTGGACCCGGATGGCCATCGCGTGGAGTTGCTGCCGCCCCCGGTTTATTACGGAGACGCCGACGACGGGCCCGTGGTGCACGATCTGACGGGCGTTTCGCGGGTGACCGAGTCCTGGGGATTGCCGCCGCGGCTAACCTGGCTGACGAGGGCGTCTCTCTTCGAAGGCGTGGAATGCGCCAGTCCTCCACCCAGCGGGCGGCCAGAGCCTTCCTTGGAGGCCTATCTCGGGATGGGCTGAAGGCGAAAGCATCCCGGGTGCTGGCGATGGTCCTTACGTCGGCGGTCGGTGCGCGGGCTGTGGGGCTCGTCGCGGCGATGGGAGGGGCGCTTATCCCGCTGACGGACACTCTGCAGCTGGTGCTCGACCTGGGCCAGCCGGCGGCGCAGGTCCGCGTTCTCCGCCTCCAGGTCGGCGATCCGCTGCCCGTGGGAGGCGACGAGGGCCAAGACAGCGGCTTGGGCCTCGGGTGGGATCGTCTCCCAGAGGGGTGCAGGGATCGGCGGTGGAGGAGCCATGCCCTCTTCTACGAAGCTTCTGTACAGAGAGTTCGGGCTTCGGATGGCTCCGGTCACCCAAGAATCCCGAGCGGCGAGAGACGAACCGCTTAACAGTTACCTCACGGACACCGAGCGCGACGGCGATCTGCCGCTGCTTCCAGCCGAGTTGCTTCCGATGCCAGGCACGCATCCGGCGCCACTCCCGCAAGTCCGATGGGTCGAAGTGCTCAGGGTCCATGCCCTATTATAGGGCTCAAAAACTTTCCGTCGTTTTGCAACGCTCAGTAAGTCGAAGCGTCCGGCAATAGACGACGCAAAATCATTCACGCAGCGCCTGTACGACCGACCGATAGTTATCGTGATGATCAGGATCGTCCCGGCTCGTCTAAAACCCTTAGAGTTTGCCGGACCGTTCAGGATTGACGGGTATCCGTCCACAGGATGTGGAGGAGATGATGCGTCGGAGACGCTGTCGTCACTGGCTGTTGCCGATCGCGCTGTGGGCGTCGCTGATCGGCGACGTGGCGGCGCAGACGTCTTCACTACCTCCCGCGATCGAGGAACAGCCGGGAGCATCACCCCTGGCACGACAGTCGCCGCTGGGCGCAACCTCGGATCTATTTGCCCAGGCCGCGCCTCCAACTCCCCAACCGATCCCGGGCCCGGCCGGGGTGGGGTTTCCCGTGGGCGGAATGGACGCTGTGGTGCCGGAAGGCCTGCCGATCAACCTGGCGGCCGCGATGCAACTCTCCGGGGTCCGGCCGCTCGATATCGCGGCGGCCATCGCACAGGTTCAACAGGCTCTCGCCTTGCAGTTGCAGGCCAAGGCCCTCTGGATCCCCAACCTGAACGGGGGCGTCGATTACTTCCGGCACGATGGTGTCCAGCAAGACATCTTCACGGGTCCGAATTTTCGGAAAGGGACGCAGACGTTCTTCGTCGGCGGCGGCCCCAGCTTGTTCGTCGGGCTCACGGATGCGATCTTCGCCCCGCTCGCGGCGCGGCGCGTGGTCGCCGCGCGGCGGGCCGACCTCCAGGCCGCGCGGAACGATGTCCTGCTCACGGTGGCCCAAGCCTATTTCGACGTCCAGGCGGCGCGGGGAAGACTGCTCGGCGTCGGGGCGACGATCGTGAGGGCCGAGGTGCTTGTAAACTTCACCAAGGGGCTGGCACCGAGCCTGATCGCACCGCTGGAGATCAATCGGGCGCAGACTGAATTGCAGAGCCTGCGGCAAAGCCAGCAGATCGCCATCCGCGACTGGCGGGTCGCAAGTGCGCGCCTGGCGGAAGTTCTCTTGCTCGACCCGGCCACGCTGCTCGAGCCGGTCGAGCCGGCATTCCTGCAAGTGACCTTTGTTCCCTCCGAGCGTTCTCCCGATGAGCTGCTGCCAGTGGCTCTGAACAGCCGCCCCGAGATCGCTTCGCGGCAGGAACTGGTCGCGGCGGCTACCCTGCTGCTGCGCCGGGAGAAGAAGCGCCCCCTCCTGCCCAGCCTGATCGTTACCAGCCCGGCCACGGCGACGGGGCTGCTGGCGGCCGGCAACTTCTCCTCAGGCGCCAACGGGATGCTAAACACCAACGGTTCCCGCCTGGATATCGCGGTCGCCGCCGTCTGGGAATTGCAAAACGGGGGAGTCGGCAACATCGGCCTGATCCGGCAGCGGCGGGCCGAGCAGGAGCTGGCCTCGATCGAGCTGACGCGGACCGTCTTTCGCGTCAAGTCCGAGGTCTCGCAGGCCGTCGCCCGGTTGCAGACCGCCCGGGTGCGCGTGGTGGAGACGGACGCTGGCGTGCGCCAGGCGATCGAGTCGGCCGACAAGAACTTCATCGGCCTGCGCGAGACGGCGCGGCCGGCCGGCGAGCTGCTCCGCCTGATCATCCGCCCCCAGGAGGTCGTCGCCGCGCTCATCGCCTTGAATACGGCCTACGAGCAGTACTCCGCTGCCGTGAGCGAGTACAACGTCGCCCAGTTCGAGGTCTACCACGCCCTCGGCCAACCGGCCCAGTGGGTCACGTCGCAGGCGGGCAACACACCACCGCCGGCTCCGTCGCCAGCCCCTCCACGCGCGGCCGCGGCATCGGCACGCGGCGGCCCGCCGCACTGATCGCATCCCGACGGTCCGGAGGGACCGCCGGGAAGTGACCGGGCGCGCTCTTCCCGAAGTGCGTATCATGCTGATAAAGTTCCTTTGTGGGCTGTCGCGACAGCGCCCCGCCCGCAAGAATGCGGGCCGAAGATTGGGGTGGTGGGCGTACCGGGATTGCGCGCTGAGGCTTCGATGAACCCGATTGTCTTCGCACTCCGCCGACCCGTGACCGTGATGATGCTGGTGCTCGCCCTGGGATTGGGCGGGACCTACAGCATCGTCCGGATGCAGAAAGACATCTTCCCGTCGCTGAATCAGCCGGTCCTCTATGTCATTCACAATTATGGCGGGATGGACCCCAAGCAGGTCGAGGGCCTGATCACCAACGTCTACGAGCTGTACTTCCAGTACATCAACAACTTGGAGCATGTCGAGTCGCGGTCGATCCAGAGCATGGTCATGCTCAAGTTGTTCTTCCAGCCGGGGACCGACATGGCCGAGGCGACGGCCCAGACGGTCGCCTACTGCAACCGCGCGGGAGCGAATATGCCCGTCGGGTCACTGCCGCCCTATGTGCTCCGGCTCGACGCGGGCAGCTTGCCGGTCGGCTACCTGGTCTTCGACAGCCCGAGCCGCTCGGTCGGCGAGCTCCAGGACATGGCGCTGTACCGCGTCCGGACGATGTTCTCTGGACTCGCGGGCATCTCGTCGCCCCCTCCCTTCGGCGGCAACATCCGGGCGATCCTCATCAACGTCGATCCCGACCGGCTCCGCTCCTACAACCTCTCGCCCCAGGACGTCGTGGATGCGATCGAGCGCGGCAACTTCATCAGCCCCTCCGGCAACGTGACGATCAAGGACCAGATGACCGTCGTGCCGGCCAATACCATGGTCTTTGACCCGCAGGAGCTACGCAACGTCCCGCTCAAGTTGGGTCAGAACGTCTACATTCGTGACGTCGGCACGGTGACCGACGCGACCGACATCACCGTTGGCTATGCTCTGGTCAACGGACGCAAGTCGGTCTACCTGCCGGTGGTCAAGCAAGCCTCTGCCTCGACGCTGACGGTCGTGAGCGCGGTCAAGCAGAACCTGGCACGGTTCCAGGCGGCCCTGCCCGACGACGTCAAGGTCTCCTACGAGTTCGACGAGTCGCCGATCGTCTATCGAGCCATCGAGAGCGTGGGGGTCGAAGGAGCGCTCGGCGCCGGCCTGACCGGGTTGATGGTGCTCTTGTTCCTGCGCGACCTGCGGGCCGTGATCATCGTCGTCCTCAACATCCCGCTGGCGCTCCTGGGATCGATCGTCATTCTGAATTTGACAGGCAACACGATCAACATCATGACCCTGGGCGGGCTGGCTCTGGCCATTGGCATCCTGGTCGACGAGGCCACCGTCGAGATCGAGAACATCCATACACAGATGGAGCACACCCCATCAATGTCCCGCGCCGTGCGGCAAGGGAACATGGAGACGGCGGTCCCGCGGCTCCTGGCACTCTTGTGCATTCTCTCGGTGTTCATCCCGTCGTTCATCATGCGAGGCGCGGTGCGCGCTCTGTTCGTTCCGCTGTCGCTGGCCGTCGGCGGGGCGATGATCACCTCGTACCTGCTCTCCAGCACGTTCGTGCCGGTCCTGAGCGTCTGGCTGCTCGAGAACCGCCACGGGACGCACGGTCACGCCGACGGGCTCGAAGCGCGGCCGGGATTTTTCATCCGGATCCAGAACCGGTACGAGGGCGTCGTGTCCTGGACGGTCGCGCACCGGCGCGTAGTCGTGCTCACCTACCTGATCGCGACCGGCGCCATTTTTCTCGCCGTGGGCAGTCAACTCGGCTCGGAGCTGTTCCCGAGGGTCGATACCGGGCAGTTCCAGCTCCGCGTGCGGCCTCCCCAGGGAACCCACTACGAGCTGACCCGGCAGGTGGCGCAGAAGACGCTCGATGTGATCGCCGAGGAGGCCGGGGCCGGCAACGTCGACATCACCATGGGCTACGCCGGGGCGAACCCGCCGCAGTTCACCATCAACATGGCTTACCTCTGGAGCCGTGGACCCGATGACAGCCTGCTGCGCATCGGGCTGCGCGAGGGGAGCGGAGTCGGTATCTTCGAGCTCCAGGAGAGGCTGCGGAAGGTATTGCCGGAAAAGGTTGGCGGTTGGTTCCGAGAAGAGCTGCTGCGCCTGGGGCTCACGCCTGAAGAAGCCCAGCAGCGGGTCGATGACCTGGTCTTCGCCTTCGAGCCGGGCGACCTGATCTCCGAGACGATGAGCCTGGGGTCTCCCGCTCCCATCGAGGTGGTTGTCAGTGGGCGCAGCATGGCCGACTCAAGCGATTACATGGACAAGCTCCGCGAGCAGTTCGACGGGATCGCGTCGCTCCGCGATGTGCAGATCCAACAGTCCCTTCACTACCCGTCCATCCAGGTCACCATCGACCGCGAGCGGGCCGGCCTCAGCGGCGTGACCGCGCGCGACATCGGCCAGTCGCTGATCGCGGCCACCTACTCCAGCCGCTACACCACGCGGATTTACTGGCGCGACGAGATCAGCGGCAATTCGTACCAAGTCCAGGTTCAGGTCCCGCAGGCCAGGATGACCGAGGCGACCGACGTAGGGCTCGTGCCGCTGACGACCCAGAGCAACCGCCAGCAGGCGGCGAAGCTCGCCGACTCGCCCTCCAACCCCACGCCGCCCTTGCTCATCCGCGACGTGGCACGCGTCAGGCGCAGCGAGATTCCGGGCGAGGTCGACCGCTACAACATGAGGCGCTACCTGAGCCTGACGGCCAATATCGAGGGTGAGGACCTCGGCCGCGTGATCGACCGGCTCGACGCGGCCATCGCCCGCGCCGGCCAGCCGCCCAAAGGGGTCGAGGTCGACCTCCGCGGGCAAGTCCAGCCGATGCGAGACATGTTCCAGAGCCTGGAGATCGGCCTGGGCGTGGCCGTGCTCGTGATCCTGCTCATGCTGACGGCCTATTTCCAGGCACCCCGGCTGGCCATAACGGCAGTTGCGTCGGTACCGGCAGTGCTTTGCGGCGTCGTGCTGGCCCTCTGGATCACGCGGACGACGCTCAACATCGAGTCGTTCATGGGGGCGATCATGGCCGTCGGCGTGGCGGTCTCCAACGCGATCCTGCTGGTCAGCTTCGCTGATCGCCACCGCCGCGAAGAAGGGATGCCAGCCGACCGCGCGGCGATCACCGCGGCCAAGGGCCGGCTCCGGCCGATCATCATGACCGGCTGCGCCATGATCGCCGGAATGATCCCGATGTCGCTGGGGGTGGAGCAGGGGAGCGAGCAGAATGCACCGCTCGGCCGGGCCGTTATCGGCGGCATGGCCCTGGCAACCTTTGCAACCTTGCTGGTCCTGCCGGCCGTCTTCACGCTGCTCTTGAGCCGGGCCTCCAACCAATCTCCCTCGCTCGACCCGGACGATACCTCGAGTGCCCACTATGACCCCATCCATCCCGCGCATGGCCCTGACAATGACCACCACGCGGCGCCCGAGTACGATCGCCACCATCCAGCCGTCGAAAACACCGCGCCCGCCCCAACTTCGATCGGAGACCACTGACGATGTCGACCATGGACCCAAGATCGAGGACACCAACCATCACTCGGTCCGTCTTCAAGAGCCCCATTCTGGCACTCGTCACCCTGGTCCTCTTCCTCGTGCATTCGGGTGGCTGCCGGCACTCCGACCAGAACGGCAAGTCGGCTGACGCCAAGAGCGAGCAAGGGAAGACCGCGGGTGTCACCGTCATCCACCCCGAGCGCCGCGACATCCGGATGAGTGTGGTTCAACCGGGGACGATCGAGGCCTTCGAGGCGACGCCGATCTATTCGAGGATCGCCGGGTATGTCCAGGAGTACCGGTACAACATTGGCGACCGTGTCAAGGATGGCGATATCCTCATTGATATGTGGATCCCTGACATGGTGCAGGCCCACGCCCAGAAGGTCGCCGCCGTGCACCGGGCCGAGGTCCAGATCGAAGTGACGCAGAGTTCGCTTCGAGCCGCCGAATCAAGACTTCTGACGGCCGAGGCACGGATCGTCTCTGCCCGGGCCGGAGTGAAGCGGGCACAGGCCAGCTACACCCGCTGGGAGTCGGAATACAAGCGGCTCGAGGTGCTCGTCGCCCAGCACGTCCTTGACGTGCAGGTGCGCGACGAGACCTATCGCCAGTTTGAGGAGGCCGCCGCGGCCCGCGATCAGGCCGACGCCATGGTCTCGGAGACGACCTCCGACCGCGACATGGCGGTCGCGAACCGCGACAAGGCCCGTGTCGATGTCGAGGCCGCACGCGCCGACCTCGGAGTGGCCTGGGCCGACGAGCAAGAAGCCCGGGTCATCGTCGGGTACGGCCAGATCAAGGCGCCCTACGCAGGCGTCATCACCCAGCGCAACGTCAGCCCCGGCGACTACCTTCAGCCCGGCGGCAGTTCGAACAACCGCCCCCTGTTCGTGCTCGAGCAAATCGACCCGGTCCGTGTGTTCGTCGGCGTGCCCGAACTTGCGTCGTACTTCATCCACGAGAACGACACGGCGCTCATCCGCTTCCAGGCGCTCGCGGGCGCTACCCGAGAGGGGAAGGTCGTCCGTTCGGGCTTTTCGCTCAACCCGTCCACCCGCACACTTCAGACCGAGATCGACATTCCCAACTCCGACGGCCACCTGCACCCGGGCTGGTACGTCACCGTCGCCATCACCATCGAGCGCAGACAGGTCTGGACCCTCCCCTCGGATGCCATCGGATTCCAGGGGCAGCAGAACTTCATCTACCTACAGCTCAACGGCAAACCTGTCCGCACCCCGGTCATCATCGGACCGTCCGACGACACACACACCCAGGTCTTTAGGAAGTATTCGCCCGTCTCCGATACCAACGCCTGGCCGCTCTTCGATGGTACGGAAAACGTTCTGGCCGGAAACCTCGACGTCCTCGCCGAGGGGCAGCCAGCGGCCACGGAGGGTGGACAACATTGAGCGATCGTCCCCGATGGCCCCTGAACGCTGCATTTCATCACGCGGTTCCATCCGCGGTGCGCACAGCACCCGGCGCAACGTCGAGATGCTGCTTCAGGCGGGCGATGATCTGGTCCGAGATTGTGATCGCAACAAAATGTCCCCCCGGCACAAAGTGGGCCTCGCAGCGGGGCAGGGTCTGTGCCATCTTCCAGGCCATGGCGGGTGGGACGATGACGTCGTCCAGCCCCTGCCACAGGGTCACGTAGCTTCCCGGGGGCAAGTCGGCGGGTGAGAAGCCGTAGTTGCGGTAAAGCCTCAGCTCCTGGGCAAATGTCTCGGGGCCATTGCCGTCGATGAAGACCTGCCGGAGGTCGCGGAGAAACAGGTCGAAGATCTCCTTGCGTCCGAAAAGCTCCTGGTCGGCAGCGGGCCAGGTCGAGACAAGACGGTTGAGAAAAGCGGTCGGATGGGCCCGGAAACGCTCGCCCCAGCGCCGCGATTCTTGCTTGGCCAGCTTGGGAAAGCGCGAACCGATCTCCATGGCCAGGCGCCGTGTCCGGTCCATGCCTTGCAGGGCGCCGGAAAGCCGCAGCGGACCCATGCCGCTGATGACGGTCGCCGTCCGAATGCGGGGACCGAGCCGGTGCAGGCAAGCCAGCGCATAAGGAGTACCGCCCGAGATGCCGATCACGCTGAACTGATCGATCTGCAAGGCCGCCGTGAGGTCTTCGATGTCGGGCACGGCCTCGATCGCGCTCTTGCGCTCGACGAACTCCGACTTGCCCACACCCGGGCGGTTGGGGGCGATGATCCGCAGCTCATGCTGCGTCGCCTGCTCTGCGATGTAGGACGCCTGATGGTGAGAGCCGATCAACCCGTGGAAGAAGAGCGCGGGGTGCCCCGCGGGATCGCCGTATTCCCTCACTTCCAGCATCCTGCCGGTTCTCGTGGTAATGAGGTTATCAGGCACTGGGTATGGCACACTTGCCCCCATGGACATCCATGAACTGCCAGATTCAAGAAGCTGGCAGTGACTGGCTCTCGACAAACGAGCGTATCGCACTCCACCATAGTGTGTTGAACGTCCAGTTTCAATCGAGCGAGGTCAGCCGCGGCGCGAAACCTGCACAAGTGTTGGTATTAATCACGCAACCGTTTTCAAGTTTCCCTCGGCGATCGCTCTGTTCGGATGAACCATCACCATGTCGCTGATCACCCTCTCCATGAAGCGACACTTTCGAGCTGCGGCGGCGGATGTGGAGGTGGAAGGGAGGCAGCCGCTAGCGCGTGGTATTCGTTTTTGCCCGTACCAGAACTGCCTCGCCAGACGCGCGGACTGGCGGCAGCGGCGCTGGCCGTGCTGCTTGCTCGACGCCAGCGGCAAGAGGCTTCTTGCTGTCCGATCTCACCGTCCGGCTCGATGAGTGCGCAGCAGCCGGCGAGGCAGGTGCTGTTATACCGGTCCTGTCTTTCGATTCAAGCCGGTGGAAGACCACCACATCAGCCAGGACGCCCTCGCCGGGTTTGAATTCCTTGGGCCGCGCTCCAAGGAACCCGCCATTGCAGACGGTGAACGTCGCGCCGTCGATCTTGTAGACGGCGGCGATTTCGGGCAGCGGCTGCTGATCGGGGCCGATGAGCTTTTTCCAGTCCAGGCTGCGCGGGCTGGTCGTTTCGTCGAGCTTGAGCTCTCCCTGAACCTGGAAGTCCAGGCCCTGGGGAGTCTTGATCGCAGCGCAAACGCCCCGACCCTTGATCTCGATCACAACGTGGATATCGTGCCGCGCACCGGCGTTCGCCGTCCACCGGCCCTGGAGACGGTCAAGATCCCCGTCTCTGGACACAGCCTCGTCGGCCGCGTGGACATTCAGGCCAAGAAGAACCAGCAGGATCGGCAGCGATACTTTCATGACTTGACCCTTTCGCCGTGTCGGGAAGCCATCCCCTTCACGGTGCGACAGTCGTACTTGCCGGCTTCCCAATCCGGCCGGTGGCGAAAAAAAGCGATTTGCAAAACTGCCGAGAGAAGATGGTCAAAAAGCAGATGGCAATGAATGTGCGACGTCTGCTATTGGCCAGATGATGATACGTATAATCTCCCGTCTGCGAGAGAACCTGCTTGCACGCTCACTCCTTTCCACGCGGATCCTCGGTGGCGATCCAGGCGTCGAGCTCGGATCGAAGCTGCTGGACACGCTGGGGATGGGTCGCGGACAGGTCGCGCCGTTCGGCGGGATCCACGGAGAGGTCGTAGAGTTCGGGCTTGCCCCCGCGTTCGATCACCAGCTTGAAATCGCCCCGCAGTGCAGCGAGCTGGTCGGCTCCCTCGCTCTGCCATTCCCAGAACAGGGTTCGTTCCGGGGCGTGCCCCTGGCCGGTCCAGAGGGGCAGCAGGTTGACGCCATCGATGTGCCAGGCTGCATCGAGCGTTCCGCCCGCGGCCTTGACCAGCGTGGGTAGCAGATCGGCGAGGTGGACGTTCTCCTGGCAGACCGTTCCGGCGCGGATCTTGCCCGGCCAGTAAGCCAACCCCGGCACTCGAATGCCGCCTTCCCAAAGAGTGCGCTTGTGACCGCGCAGCGGCCGGTTGCTGTCGAGCGCGGCGCTCGTCCCTTGATTGCCGAACTCAAAGGTCGCACCGTTGTCGCTCGTGAAGACCAGCAGGGTGTCCTCGATCAGATGAAGCCGCTCCAGCGTATCAAGCAGCCGGCCGATGTTCCAATCCATCCGTGTGATCATGGCAGCATAGGTTGCGTTCTGGGGATGGGACGGATCGGCTTCGGGCACCTTGCCCTTCAGGCGTTCGATTTCCTCCGCGGGGGCGGCGATGCTGAAATGGGGTGCCAGATAGGACACGTCGAGGAAGAGCGGAGCCTCCTTTTGTCGCTCGAGGAACTCGATGGCGCGGTCGGTGATGAGATCATCGACGTAGCCGGAGACCTGCACCCGCTGGCGTCCCCGCCAGAGCTGGGTCGGGAATTTCTCGAGAGCATCGTAGGAATCCGTGAACCCGAAGAAGTCGTCGAACCCCTGGTCCATCGGGTGAACGTAGTGATCGCGGCCGGAACGGGGCTTGCCGTGCTGCCACTTGCCGAAAAGGCCGCTCCTGTAACCGCGGTGCTTGAGCGCCTCGGCGATCGTCACCTCCTCGAGAGGCAGATCTTGATCGTTGCGCCGCACGCCGGTGTGAATCGTGTACTTGCCGGTCAGCAAGGCCCCGCGGCTGGGACCACAGATCGGTGCCGCCGAATAGCAGTGCCTCAGAACGACGCCATCAGCCGCCAGGCGATCGAGATGAGGAGTGGTCCACTCCGTTCGCCCATTGAAACCGACGTCGCCCCAGCCCAGGTCGTCGGCGACGATGAGGACGATGTTCGGTGCCCGATCAGCCCCCAAGACCGTTCCCGCCTGGATTCCCGGGATTGATCCCAGAAGGAGCCAGCCGGCAAACAGCCTTATCCTCCCCAGGCACATCATCCACCGACCCCTTTGCACAGTTGCGAGCCGAAGTCCGGGCAAACCGCGAGCACCCCACCCCCGAGCGCTCCTCAACGTTTCAGTGCCGGACTTACCTTACCACGTGACCGGTGCCTGTCCGCAACACCGGTCCTGACGCCGAGCGTTACCGTTCTGATTCCTCGGCGTCGCGGACCGGAACGGTTTACCAAATCTGTCGAGTCTCTACCAGAACAGTAGGAATTAGATCGCCAGGAGGGTTTGAACTGCGGCCAGGGGGACGCCGCAGTCCACGGCTCTTGACCTCGACCGGTCAAATCACCCAGTCATGGGTATTCGATCGCTCGGCCAGTTGAGCGATCGAAGTCTTTGTCAGGACATGGGTTTCGGATGCCCGGATCTGCTCCCAGACCTTTGCCAGGAGCGGAGCGGCCGGGCCTTGGGTCTCCCGCGCGTTCAGCTCGCTACCATCGACGACCCTGAGGACGTCCAGCAGGGAGATGTCCTCGGGAGATCGAGCCAGGCGATAACCGCCGGCAGAGCCGCGCGTGCTGAGGACGAGACCGGCTCCCTTGAGCTTCAGCAGGATCTGGGTCAGAAAAGTTTCGGGTATCCCTTGAGCCTCGGCTATCTCGCGAATCGGCACCGGTCGGTTTTCCAGTCGCCGCTGCGCCAGGGCAATCACTGCCAGGCAGGCATATTCGGCCTTCGCCGAGACTCTCACGGCTCCATACCTCAGACCCCGTGCCGTCAATTCCAGGTGGGCTTGATCATTTCTTGGAACCGCGAGGGGGCCAGCGCGGCCCGAGCCTGCTCGTAGGCCAGCCGATATACGGCAGTCCAGGGCCCACAACTCGGAATCCCACCCTCGAATGCTGGCGTACAGGTTGAAAGAACCGATACGGGCGGCATCATCGCCACCAGCGGCAGGTATGAGTTGTGACTGGAAGAACGCCTGTCGAGTTCGTAAGGCATGGCTCTCATACCCCGTCGAGAAAGAGCAGTTAAGGTCGCACTACCACAACTATTGTATTTCCTATCGAGTTTGTCAAGAAGAATCCCGAGTATTCCTATCATGGTTTTCAAAAATCTTCAGGCCCCGGCAAGGCAAGATGGAAAATCCTACCCAATGCAAGCGACGGCCACGTCGAATTGGCTTTCCTGCCAGGGTGGGAGGTCCACGGCATGGACCTGGGCCCATGAAATGCGTCACGCATGGATCACTTCAAGAGCTCCGGCCGTGTCCCCCGTGAGCGGCGATACCTGCATACCCTCCGACCGTTTATCTTGACCTCGATGATCGAGATTGTCATGATACATGTAAGAATCTTTATTTTTTTGTTGCATTCCCATGCTCGGTTCTTGGAATAAGGTCTGAGAGGGAGAAAGACGTCCGCGGGTTGCTTGATCCGCGGTCAAACCTCAAGAACTGGGAGTCACAGCGATGACGAGTTCAATGGTGATGGAACGGGCCGGGATGGGAATGCCCGGCATGGGCACCATGATGCAGGGCGCTATGGGCGGCACGGCAACGATGCCGGCCAGCCCTCAGTGGATGATGGTGCCTCGTTGCACGATGAAGATGGAGAAGTGCAAGGGTGGCATGAAGATCACCTGTAAGTGCGATGACAAGATGACGGCGACGATGATGCAGAACCTCTGCACCATGATGGCCGGCGGGATGTGCAGTTGCTGCATGATGATGAACGGCATGATGGTCTGCTGCTGCAACATGACGATGGGCATGTGCAAGTGCGAGATGACCGATGACGGCGTGTGCATCAC
>JBEKTN010000223.1:0-14168 GCA_049516015.1 Isosphaeraceae bacterium
GCCCGACGCCGACGGTCGACTTCGGCCCGACGGCGGCGACGAATGTCACCGTTGTCAGCGCCACCTCGATCACGGCCGACAGCCCGGCCGGCACCAACGGCAACGTCGTGGACGTGACCGTGAAAACCGCGACCGGCACCTCGGCCACCACGCCCGCCGATCAGTTCACCTACGGCACGGCCGCCACGCCGACGGTCACGGCCATCACCCCGGCCACCGGTCCGGCGGCCGGCGTCACTTTGGTGACGATCACCGGCACCAACTTCACCGGCAGCCCGACGCCGACGGTCGACTTCGGCCCGACGGCGGCACTTTGGTGACGATCACCGGCACCAACTTCACCGGCAGCCCGACGCCGACGGTCGACTTCGGCCCGACGGCGGCGACGAATGTCACCGTTGTCAGCGCCACCTCGATCACGGCCACCAGCCCGGTGGGCACCGGTACCGTGGACGTGACCGTGACCACCCCGGCCGGCAAGTCGACGACCTCGACCGCCGATCAGTTCACCTACGCGCCGACGGTCACGAACCTGAACCCGGCCAGCGGCCCGGCGGCCGGTGGCACTTCGGTGACGATCATCGGCACCGGCTTCACCGGCGCCACGGTGGTCGACTTTGGCCCGACAGCGGCGACGGGCGTCACGGTGGTCAACGACACCACGATTTTTGCCACCAGCCCGGCGGGCACCGGTACCGTGGACGTGACCGTGACCACCCCGGCCGGCACCTCGGCCACCACGCCGCCCGCCGATGAGTTCACCTACGCTTGAGAGCCCTTACCTTCTACGGAAGGGCGTGACCAGCCCTGATTTTGGGAGGCACGTACCAAGGTGGCTTCGCGGGCCGGGTAGACCTGGGTGGTTGCCCACCCAGGTCCCCCTTAGATCCGGGCTTGCACATCACGCGCACCCGGTTCCTCATCTCTTGAATTCGCGACCGGCGCGATCCGTTGTCGTTGCGTGGACACAGTTGCAGGTCTCGGTGTACCTGCCATGTTTCCCGCTACGGTTCATGAGACGGCATCCCCTTCCCTCGCCAGGGTTCCTCAGGTTGGTTCCCCTGGGTCAACAGTACTGTGAGACGCCGCGACTCCCTACCACCCATTTCGCCGCGCTTCGTTTCCTTCGCTTGGCGATACCACTGTCCCCGTCCACAGGTGGACAAGGAGTCGACGGGCATTGCGGCTTATGGCCATCCGGCAGGCACGCTCGGGGCGCGTGGCGTTGGGCGCCTCCGCCCACGAGTGAGTGGTCAACAGTTGGGCGGCGGCGAGTGGGGAGGAACGGATTGATTTGTCCGCAGTCTTTTATGCCGCATCGCGGCACCCGGTATGATGAACGCGGATCTCGAAAAATCCGGTTCGAGTCGCGTTGACGGGTCGCGGGAGGCATAGGTGACACTGTATATTAAGCTTGTGTTCCGAATACTTTACGACGAAATGCCAGCCTCCTGCCCCCCGGACTTGGGTGGCCGACCACGCCGCCGTTGCACGGCTCTACCCTGATGTCCCTGCAGCCGCTTCTGAAACGACTCATCACCCACCACCCAGTCCGCACGCCGGATCGACTGCCCCTTTGGATCCTCGTGCGAAGTCGAAGGGGCCAACCACGTTTTCGGGGTGGCGGAGAGCTGGTGGCCCCTGCCGCGCAGCCTCTTCCGCGCGCACACTTCCGCGCGCAATTGCAGGCGCTGCCAACAACATCTTTGTCCCCACTCGAGGCGTTTTGTCTGTGGGAACGCCGCGTTTCTCGGATTTGTCTACACAATTTACGGTCCATCTGTTCAGATGAAGGATACCTAACTCAAGGCCCTGTCACGACTTCTGTCCTCGGCCGTGGCGTTTTGTTTGGCTCAATTCCCCGTTTTCTAGACATTCCTAGACAATTGACGGCCCATCTGTTGAGGCAATGGATACCCAGTTCGGCGCACGGCAGCGACGGTGGCGCCGACGATTGAGCAGCCGAAGCGAGCAAGCGGTCGGAGCTTCGCCTCGGTTGTCACCCGGAAACGCCCATCATTGAACCGTGCCCGATTGTCTCACCCGACTGCCATACAAGTCGGAAATGGAACGTCACTTGCGACACGCCGTAGGAGCTGAGCCGCAGGTTGATGACTCGTTCAACTCGGTGTTCTTTTCGCAAACCTGGCGTCGGTGCGAGTGCAAGTGCCGCACATCCTGATCGACTTGCCCTTCCGCGGACGCTTTGCTCAGGCTACCATCCCGCGCAGCTTGCCGGACCCAATACCATGAAAGTAGACCAGACTCGAAAGTCGCTTCCGTCATCGCAGTTGGCGGGCAAACACATGCAATCCCTCAAGGGTCATCTTCTCATCGCCGCCCCGCAACTCGACACTCCTCTTTTTGCTCGGTCCGTGATCTTGATGCTCGATCACAACCAGGACGGAGCCATGGGACTGATCTTGAACCAACCGATCAACACGTTGATCACGAATCTGGCCGGGAAAATTTTCGAGGAAGGATTTGAGTGGGACAAGCCGCTGCATCTGGGGGGGCCGGTGCCCGGCTCGCTCATCGTGCTCCACACGCTAGCAGGCCTGGGCGATCATGAGATCATCCCGGGCGTCTTCGTCACGCTCGACGCCGCGTTGGTCCAGCAGATCATCCGCCAACGACCCGAACCCTCCCTGGTCATCGCCAATTATTCGGGTTGGGGCCCGGGACAGCTCGAAGGGGAGTTCGGCTGGGATTCCTGGATCACCTTGCCCGCGACCAGCGATCACGTCTTCTGGACAGGCGAAAAAGATCTCTGGAAAGTTGTGGTTGGTGAGGTCAATGCCATCAAGCTGTCCGAATTCCTGGGACTGAAGACGCGGCCGGCGGACCCCAGGCTGAATTGACACGATGGATCGTGCCGCGGCTGAAGTCGACGTTGACAGCCGATCAGGCGATCTGCGTGCATCCCGATCATTTCCTCGCCGCACGAAGCTGCTCGCTGCTCTGCGCAAGGATCTGGGCGGCAACCTGGTTTGGGTTATAGCCCCCTGGCAGCCGGACCAGAGGCTTGTTATGCCGTTCGCAGAGATGGCGGACCTCGCCAAAACCATGGCTCGACCAGCGGATGGCGAGGAGAATCAAAGCGACGTCTGGGCGCGCGATCATGGGTTCGAATGTCTCGACCGCCTGGTGTTCCTTGGTCTCGATCCAGAGGAGTGAATCGAGCTCAAACGATGTCTTGAGAGTTTGCTGGGTCTCGCGACGGCGGATGCCGCCGATCAGGACGACGCTCCTGCCGCTCAGCAGTCGCGCCACCTCCTTCACCTCGGCTGCCGGCTCGTGGTGGACCGATGTCTCGACCGGAACGGGACGCGCCGCCAGGAACCGATCGATCTGCCGGAGAACCAGTCGGAAGCCCCGCGGCGGATCGTCCATATCCGGGACGAGGTCGATGATCGGCAACAACAATTCCCGCAGCTCGCGAGTGCTGGGGGGCATCCCATCACTGACCAATCCAGCAACGGTCTCCATGATCGCCGACCAGTCCTGTTCGCCTTGCCTGCCCTCTCTGATCCGTTCTGAATGAGGGCGGATGCGGTCGAGCCGGGAAATCTGAAGTGGCGTCTTGTGGCCGCTGCTCCGCGCTTCCTCGATCCGCGCCAGCAGCGAGGACCATCCGGCCGGGTCGGCCAGGTCGTCAGCTCGCATGTGACGACCGAGATAGATCCGTTGCCGCGCCGCCGTGGATCGTATCCACTCGTGAACCTTCTCTTGGTCCCGATCGTCAGCGATGTCCACTCTTTGCAGCGCCCGCCGTGCCGCGGATTGCGCCTCGGTGAGATACTTGAGAGCTTGCTCGAAAGTCTTTCCTCGGCCCTGAGTTTCCTGGACCAGGGCGAGGCTCTCGGCGAGCGTGTCGAAGCAGCCGGCGATGTCGTCGAGGATCGAGACCTCGATCGAATCCGCCGCCGTCTGTGAACTCATCCAGTACAAGCCGTCAGTCAACTTCCGTGCCCATCCGGCCATTTCCTCATCCAGAGGGTCACCGGCACCATGGAAGTCGGCTTCTTCACGGATCCTCCGCTGGCATTCCGCCGCCCATCGGGCAGCCTCGGCCTTGCGCCGACAACGAGCCTCGAGGGAGGCCAGGTCTTCTCCAGCCACTCCCCTCTTGGCCGGCAAGCTGGGCGCGATCGAATCGCCAGGAGATGTCGGTCGAGACCGTCCCAGCGTCAATTCTCGCAGCGGTTCGGTGGCGTCGTCGTGGGACGGAAGAGGATGGGGCTGCGGTTCGCAGGCCAGCTCTTCATCGTTGGAATGCGCCGGGCCTGAGAACGGATGCTGGAAGCCAATGTCGGGCTCGATACCGCTCGGGGAAACACTGGGCGAGGAAACCTCGGTCGCGGCCAGGATCTCCTCGGCCAGTGCCCGGAGGTCCGCGCGCAGCGCGCCGTCGTCCGCCGCCAGTTCAAGCAGGCGCCGAGCTTCCGCACGTATCGTTTTCATCAGCCAGTCCGACATCCGGTCCCTCCGGCCGTTGGCAATCAGTACTTGCCTCGACCTCATGCCCCTCAGTGCGCACGACTTCCCCGGCGCGCTCGAGGTCCATCGCCTTCACGAAAATGTAGTCCGTGTTGTAAGTCGAGATCACGTACACGGGAATTCCCGCCGCGGCCCGAAAGTGCCATTTGCGTTGAAACGCTACAATCGGCGACCGGACATGAGTTCGTGAAGGCTCAACCCTGAAAAAAGAACCCCCCAAGGATCACCTCGGGGGGAAACGGAAAGCCGTTTTTGGGGGGTATGCCGGGTCAGCAGTTGGGCAGACCGTTCCAGGCATCCCAACCGGTGACTCTTGGTCTTTCGGGCTTCGGCGGCGTATCCGTCCGTCTCCCGCCGACATGGGCTGGAACAAAACCATGACGCCTGGAGACGTACGAGCCTGCTTCACCGTTCCTTACAAGGTCTGGGAGGTTCCTCCAAAGCGCTCAAGAATCACTCTCTCGCCCGGAGCATCTCTTCATCCAGCCCGAATTACCCGGCGTTGCGTTCGGCTCTTTGCTGAACCCGACCACCCATCAGACCATGTGGACGAGACGTTCGACATACCCTCAACCAGCCTGGCGACCCCTTCCGTCCTTCTCCCAAGAGGGTTCCGTTTGAGGTCCGGGAAGGTTGGTTCGCCCACTAAGTGAAGCATATCTCCGTCGATCGGCGAATGCAAGAGATAAGGATCTCAAAAACCACGATGATTTGGATTATCAAGCGCATTCTCTCCGGGTCGTGGATCTCCGCTTCAAGATCACGCTCGCCATGGTCGTGATGACAGCAGTGAGAGCGGCGAGTCGATCTTCTGCTCATGACGGATCGCTCGTTTCACAGGCCACGGTGGTCTCCTCAAGATTCCGAGACCGGCTCATGGAGGTTGATCGGCGGACATCGACTCGACCCACGGTTGAAGGTAGAGCCAATGAGAGGATCATCGCCAGCAGCACAACCAGAAGCAATGCCAGGAACACAACGCCCAAACCCTGCCAATCTGCCAGGCGACCCAGGAGTGGGGCAGCCATGCCACCGACGCTGACCGCCAGCCCCAGAGTCACACCCGAGGCCATGCCAACCCGGCTCGGCAGGTACTCCTGACCAAGCACGACCTGCACGCTTGACGGCAGGAAGATGCAAACAGCCAGCGGGACCAACAACGCCAATGCCAGGGTTTGGTTCGATGTGATCACGAACAGGCTCAGGAAAACCGCCGCACCGGCGAATCCGGCCCGGAGCACCGCCCGGCGACCAAAACGATCGGCCAGCAAGCCGCCCATCAGCGTTCCTGCGATGCTGGTCCCGAGGAACACCGCCAAGGCTCGGTTCCCTTGGGCGGCACTCTGGCCCCATCGGCTCATGAAGTAGAGCGCCAAGAACGTGTTCAGACCGAAGAACACGATCGAGCGGCAGATGGTGGCCCCGCTCAAGGTCACAAACCCCCTCCAGTTATCCCGCACGCTGTTCGTAGGTTGTCCTGGTCGATGACTGACCGGCGCTCCGGCCGTTCCACCGGTGAGTTGAGCCAGGAGTGCGGCGACAAGTCCAGTCGGCAGCAGTAAGATCAGGACTCCCTTGATTCCCCACCCGACAACGAGAGCGGTCGTCAGCATCGGGGCCAGGGCGAACCCGACCACGCCGCCGGCGGTGAACCAGCTCATTCCAGTCGCTCGTCGATCGCCACTGGCAAGGTACGCCTGGCGGGCAGCCTCTGGGTGGAACGCTGCTACCCCCAGGCCACTCAAGGCGAACGCCAGCAGCACCAGAGCAAACGTCGTCGCCTGAGCCCCGAGGGCAAGACCGGCTCCGGTCAATAAGATACTCGCCGGGAGCAACCAGGCGAGGGCGAGGCGGTCGGCGACCTGCCCGAAGAGCGGTTGCACGACCGACGATGAGGCGCTGATGGCGAAGACGAGGCTGGCCGCCGCCGTATACGAGAACTGACGCTCCGTCACCAGGAAGGGCAAGAGCGCCGGGACCGTCCCCTGGCAGAGGTCGGTCAGGAAGTGCCCCGCGGCCAGCAGAGCGATGGCCCGCCGGTTCATCGTCTTCTCCCCCTGGACGGCACAGGCTCTGTCGTCAGCTCTCCCCGCTCAGAGGCCGGTTGGAAGTTCGCCCAGACAGCCCGCATCGGGATGATGCCGATATTCAGAGTGCGGTGAGGACTCGGAATTCAATACCCATTAAACTGCGGAAGGGTGATACCGATCGGAAATTGAGCTTATCCCGCAATTCCGACGAGGACTGCCCTTCTCCGGTCCGGAACGATAAAAAAAACCCTGGAAAAAGACGACCATTGCGCCGGTTGGCGGCCCCGGATCTTCAGAGTCAGGGAGTCTTTGTGATCCTGGGCTGCTCAGCCAGTCGGCACTCCGATCTCCCGAGCTATCAGGAAGACACGAGCGAGGCTGGATCTTGCCGATAGTACGCCTTGAGTTCCTCGTAAAGCCGCGGGTGCTTCCGCCGGAGCGGGATTGGCTTCTCGAAAAAGCACTCCGTTGCCACGGCGAAGAACTCGGCGGGGTTGGTTGCCCCGTATTCGTCGAGCACATCCGCGCGACCCTGCTCGGTGTCCCGCCGCAACTGATCGTATTCGTGGCTGAGCACACGAGCCCAGGTCACGTACTGGCTGTGGTGTTCGAGGATCGGGGCTCCGTCCGCCGAGCCGTCCTGCTGATCAAGCTGGTGGGCGAACTCGTGCAGCACGACGTTGTGCCCGTCGTGGAGGTCCGACGCTCCCTGCCGAACGTCATCCCAGGACAGGACCACCACGCCGTCCTTCCACGCCTCCCCGAGCCGGGCCGTCTCGAACTCCAGCACGGCTCCCCCGCCGATCGGCCGAATGCCCTTGGCGACATACGCATGGGGATAAACCAGGATCGTGATCAGGCGGGGATAGTAGCCGGTCTCCCGGTGCAGGAGCAGCAGGCACGCCTGGGCGGCGATCGTGACCTTGATCTCTTCGGTCAGTTCCAGCCCGCCGCAACCCTCGAAAAACTTCTCGGCCAGGAAGACCTGGATGTGTCCCTGGAGTTCCCGTTGGTCGGTTTGAGGGAGGCGGTTGAAGATCGGGACGTTCTTCTTGATGATGCCGAGCCAGGAGTGTGGGAAAGGCTGAGAGCGGAGCCGTTCTCGTCGCCGGTTCCTGAACATTCCGAACATGCCTGGCTCCTGCCTGATCCTCGATCAACTGGCTGATTCATCATACTGTAACACGCTTCATCGCCGCACATTAAAATCGCCGGGAGGAGAGCCAGGACGCCCGACGTTGTCGGTCGCGGCCTGGAAGGGAGCCATTTTTGCGGGCCAAAGTGAGCCAGCTATCGGGCTGCGGAAAGAGAATGGGCCAGAGGAATGCCGACGCCCGCGTGATGGCAGGAGTCGAGCGCGGCGTCGTGCAGGAGTAGCCCGCGTCGTTGCGTCCGGCGGTTGCGCTCCTTTGCGCGAGCTCTCAACGGTAACAGCGAGAGGGCACCCTCATTCACCGCTACTGACAGTGCGGTTCAATCCGTTGCACAATGGGGCCACGACACTCGGCCGCTCGCGGCGACCGAGCCGCGTATTCATCCATTGTTTGTTAGCACGGGAGTCTGGCTCATGCTCGAAGGCCCCCAGGTCTTTGTCGATATCGATACCCAGCGCGATTTTCTCGAACCAACCGGAGCCCTGTTCGTCCTTGGCTCGACCGCGATCGTTCCCCGCCTCGCGCGGCTTACTCGGTTCGCGCGCGACCAGCGAATCCCCATCCTGGCCACCGCCTGCGCCCACACTCCCGACGACCAGGAACTGAAGACATTCCCCCCGCACTGCATGATCGGCACAGTCGGGCAAGAGCGGGTTGAGGCGACTTTCTGTGCCAAGAGTGTGCTATTCGACGAGCACGCACAGGTGCCAGGAGAAGCTCCGCCTCATCTCACGCTGCTGAAGCGGCAGTACGATCTCTTCACTCATCCCCATTCCGATGAGCTGATCGCGCTCTACGCGTCGGGCCAGCCGATCTTCGTGGTCTATGGCGTCGCTACCGATTACTGCGTGGCCGCGGCGGTCCGTGGTCTGCTGGCCCGGCATTGCCGGATCGCGCTGGTGGTTGACGCCATCCGTGCGATCGACAATGAGGCCGAGGCCGGCGTCCTGACCGAATTCGCTCGTCGCGGGGTCTTGCTCACGATGACGGACGTCATCTGTGACCCTGGGACCCGGCTGCCGCTCAATTGATCATTTCCTCCGGATCGCACGCAGACCCGGAGGATGGGTCTGCATTCCCAGCGGCCCCCGGACCACGTAGAATCGGGCTGGGGGATGAAGAAGTGATGCACGACAAGTATCGCAAGAAATATCGCCTCCCGGCCGCGACGGAGCGGCTCCGGCAGCAGATTGCACTCGAGGCGGCGCGGCGGTTACTGGACGGGGCCGGAGATCTCGCGACGGCGAGCACGCTGGACTGGCTTGACCGTACTGGCGAGAACGATTTCTACGTGGCCAAACGCAAGGCCGCGGCGGTACTCGGGCACCGGGTGAGGCCGGGAGACCTGCCCTCCGACAGCGAGGTCCGCGACCAGCTCGTGACTCTCTGGCGGTCGCGTCGTGGTCAGGACGATGGCGGCGAGGAGCCGGCGATGCCCGAGCCCGGGGAGGGCGAAGGCGTGGCTGCACTGGCCGAGCACCTTGACCGGTTCGCCGTCTACCGGATGCGCCTGGCTCCTCTCGAAGCCGTCAAGCAGAACCCGAAGTTCCATCCCGAGGGTGACGTCCTCTATCACAGCCTTCAGGTCTTTCACCTGGCGCGCGAGGCGCGGCCCTATGACGAGGAGTTCTTGTTGGCGGCCTTGCTGCACGACGTGGGCAAGGCGCTGGACGCTCAAGATCATGCCGGCGCCGGAGCCGAGGCCGTGCGCGGCGCCGTCACCGAGCGCACACTCTGGCTGATCGCGCATCACATGGATCTCCTGATCTCCCGCGAGCGAGGACTCAGCGCGCGGCTCCGGCGCGAGCTCGAGGCCTCGGAATACCTCGAAGACCTCAAGCTGCTGCGGGAGCTGGACGACGCCGGCCGCGTCCCCGGCATGGTCGTCGAGACCCTCGATGAAGTGCTCGCCTACATCAAGGGTCTGGAGCACGAGGCCTATCTCGAACAATAGACCTGCATTCGGCGCGGGTAGACTTGTTCGGCGCGGGTCTCCGACCCCGCCGTCGTTGCCGACCGCATGTCTCCCACGGGGCCAATAGCCGCGGCCTTGAGACCTTCGGTCCCCCGGTCCGGCGGGGTCTGGAGACCCTCGCCGAACGAGTGTTCAAAGGTCAATCCGCCCCACAGGTGGGCGACGATGATCTCGCGCTCTTCGATCGGCAGTGCCTGGAGCTCGCTGGCCGCTTGCTCCGGATCGACGGCCTCCGGCCGCTCGTCCGGATCGGCTTCGAACCAGGGAGGAGCCCGGGACGCCGCGGTGGTCTCGTAACGCTTTCGCCGCCGGGCGGCCTGACCCGCGTCGATGGCCCCGTTGCGGACGACACGGAATAGCCACGCAGCCGGGTTGTCCGGCAGCGTGCGCTCAGCCGCCAGCTTCAGAAACGCATCCTGAACCACGTCTTCCGGTACGTCGCACCACTGCCGCGCGTACAGTTCGATCGCGTCGGCGTGCTGGTCCAGGAGGTTGCCGAGCAAGTCCGGATCCATGCGATCTCTGCCTCGCCGGTCGTCGACGGTCTCTCCCTTTGGATGACGACGGCCGATCCCAGCCATCCCATATTTTTCCCGCGGGGCGATCATCCTGCGCGCATGAACACGTCCGTGCTCGTGCTCACTCCGCCTTTGCCCCGACAGCGAGGTCGGTTAGAATGTCTTGAGTTTCGCCATTTTGACTTCCGGGTGAAGGGGTAGGAGTGCGCGTCGGATATTTCGACTGCTTCAGTGGTATCTCCGGGGACATGACCCTCGGCGCCCTGGTGGACGCCGGGGTCGATCCCAGGCCGATCCAGGAGGCCGTGTCGAGCCTGGGGCTTCCCGGCAGCGTCGCGTTCGAAACCGTGAAGAAGGGCGGCTTCCGGGCGACCGCGGCCAGGGTTCACGCCCCGATCGAGCACGCTCATCGGCACTGGCACCATATTGAAGCGATCATCGACACCAGCAGCCTGAGCGCCCGGCAGAAGGACCTCGCGAAACGAATCTTCCTGCGGCTGGGCGAGGCCGAGGCGAAAGTTCACGGCGTCGACCTGTCCAAGATTCATTTTCACGAGGTCGGGGCCGTTGATTCGATCATCGACATCGTCGGGTCCGCGGTTGGCCTGGACCTGCTGGGCGTCGATCGCTTCGAGGCCAGTCCGGTGCCGCCGGGAAAGGGCTGGATCAAGGCGGCCCACGGTCGGATGGCACTCCCGGCGCCCGCCACGGCAGAGATTCTCAAAGGGGTTCCGCTGGCCGAATCGATGGTCGAGATGGAGCTGACCACACCGACGGGGGCCGCAATCCTGACGACCGTCGTGGAACGGTTCGGTCCGCTGCCGGCCCTGACCATCGAGAGCATCGGCCTGGGCGCCGGCAGCCGCGACCTGCCGGAGCAGGCCAACGTCCTGCGCCTGTTCGTGGGCAGCGCCGAGCTGCCTCCCGCCAGCGACCGGATCTGGGTGCTCGAGACCAATCTCGACGATCTCCCCGGCGAGGTGGTCGGCTACACCATGATCAAGCTGATGGAGGAGGGGGCGCTCGATGCCTTTGTGACCCCCATCCAGATGAAGAAGAACCGGCCCGCGGTGATGGTGAGCGTGCTCTGCGACGAGGCCAGGATTCCGCCCCTGGAAGAGATCGTCTTCCGCGAGACGGGAACTCTCGGCATCAGGCGCTACCCTGTCAGCCGCCACAAGCTGAAGCGCCAGGGCATCGAGGTCCAGACGCGGTTCGGTCCGATCCAGGGTAAGCTCGGGTGGCTCGAGAATCGTCCTCCCACCTTCAGCCCCGAATATGACGACTGCGCACGGATCGCCTCGGCCCAGGGCGTCGCGCTCCGCGAAGTCTACGATGCGGCCCACGCAGCCCACGCGGCGAGTGCGGCGAATACGGCGGAGCGGCAAGCTCGGGCTGCGGAGCCGTCGGCCGCTCCGCAACCCCACGCCCATTGAGTCCAAAGGGCCGCTGCCGCTGCTCAAGGAACCCAGGACGCCAGGGCTCACGCCGACCAGGCGTTTCAACCAAGGAAGGATCCGCGTCATGCCCCCTGCTTTGTGGTCGCAGATGCCCCTCTTCACGGTCGTTGCCGGGCTCGCGTGCCTGGCCGTGGCCGCGACCTTGTGGATGCTCGCGACCAGGCAACTGAAGACGACTCGCAGCGAGACCGAGCGGCGCCTCAAGCTGCTGACCGAGCGTTTGCTCGCGATCGAATCGCGCATCGATGAGCTCGAAAACCACGGGCGACGAGCCCCTGACGACCACCAAAACCCACCCGAACACGCAGCGCCATGGGAATCGAAGCAAGGCCGCCGGACGCAATCATTCCTCGATGGGCGCGAAGACCGGAACGCACGAAATGAGCCGACCTTGATCGCCGTTCCCGACCTGGGCGCTGTCGAAGAGGAATCTGAAGGGCGCGCCGGCAGCGAGCTTGGCGAGCGGCACGGCGAGGCCTGGACGCTGGCGGCCGCGGGAGTGCCGCCCGAGGAGATTGCCCGTCAGACCGGTCAGCCGATCGGGCAGATCGAGCTGATCGTGGGACTGTATCGCCGGCTCCATTCCTCTCGAGGTTCCATCGACCATGCCCGATCCCGCTGAAACCGCCCTTGAGAGCCTTGATCCGGCCGCGCTCGACTGCTTGAAGCAGACAAGGTCGGGCGTGCTCAACGTGCTGGTCGCCGTCGGTGCCGTTGTTGCGCTCACCGGCGCCTTGCTGCGGCGCAGGGCGAACGATGCCGTGCTGCCGGTTCCGGTCCTTTTGAACCAGGTCCTGTTCCTCTGGCTGATCCTGATCTTCGTGGGCAGCACGGTCGCTCGCCGGGTGCTCGGCCGCCGCGCCCGGCTGCGCGATCCCCACCTGCGCGGATCGCGGTTCTTCTGGGGGCACGTGATTCCCGCCGCGATCGGCGCTCTGGCAGCGCCCCTGGGTCTGCTTTACGGCTGGCTGGTCTCGCCCCGGATCGAGGCGATCCTGCCGTTCTGGCTCGCGGCTCTCGTGCTCGGGATCCTGGCTTATCCCCGGGGCCGCGAGCTCGAGGATCTGGGCGCCCCCATGGCGCTGCACGGAAAGCTGGGGCCATGACACCAGCCCAGACCACGATCCTCTTGATTTACGGTACGATCGTCGCCGTCTGGCCGATCCGTTATTTTGTGCTCAAGTACGTTTTGAGCAAGACGCAGTACCTCTCGCCCGGATCGCCAACGCTGGCCGCGGTGGATCCTCCGCTGGTCTCGGCCGTCATACCGGCCAAGGACGAAGAAGCAACGCTGGCCGACTGCCTGGCGTCGGTCTGCGGCCAGGCCTATCCGAGACTGGAGATTCTGGTCATCGACGATCGGAGCGTCGACCGGACCAGGCAGATCGCCAACGAGTACGCGGATCGAGACGCGAGGCTGCGCGTGCTCTCCAACGACCATCTGCCGCCCGGCTGGACCGGCAAGACTTACGTCTTGCAGCAGGCCGCCGGCCAGGCGCGAGGGCAGTGGCTCTGGTTCCTCGACGCCGACACCGTGCATGCCCCTGAGTTCCTCGGCGTGATGCTGGAATACGCCCGTTCCCAGCAGGCTGCGCTCGTGAGCCTCTTGCCCGAGCTGCGGTGCGAAACGTTCTGGGAGCAGGTGGTTCAGCCGCTGGGGGGAATCGTGCTCATGCAATCGTTCCCCCTGCACCGGGTCAATGATGACCGGTCGAAGCTGGCCTTCGCCAACGGTCAATCGATCCTTGTCGAGCGGAAAGCCTACGATGCCGCCGGGGGCCACTCGGCCGTTCGCGACCGATTCGTCGAGGACATCGGCATGGCGTGCAAGGTCAAGGCCCTGGGGCTGCCGATCCGCACGGTCCTGGTACGAAACCTTGTCACATGCCGGATGTATGCCTCGCTCGGTCAGCTCATCAGGGGCTGGAGCCGGATCCTTTATGACGCCCTGGACCGCAAGGCCTGGCGCCTTGCCGGTCGGCTGCTCGATCCCATCATCTTCTGCCAGAGCGGGCATGTTGCCCTCCTGGCCGGGGTGATCTTGCTGCTTGCCGGGTTCCCCGGTCCGTTTCCCCTCTGGCTGCTGGTACTTGCCCTGCTGCATCACGCCTTGATGTATCCGGTCTTTCGCCTGGTCTACGAGACCTCCGTGCCTGGTTCGCGGCACGTCGCCTGGTATCCGGTGGGCAACCTGCTGATCGATTTCATCCTGCTGCGATCGACCTGGATGTGCCTGACCGGCCGCGTCACCTGGCGTGGGACGAGCTACGGTGCGGACACAACGAGAAAGAGGGAGAAAGCGGGACAGGTCCGATATTGGGAGGGAGAAAGCGGGGAGGGAGAAAGCGGGACAGGTCCGATATTGTAAACTGGGCGGCCCCGCCGACGTCCGAGCGATCTTCACCCGGACGAGGCATTTTGATTTCGGCCCACCTTTCGCGGGCGACCCGTGGGACGATAGGCCGACTCTAGGCCCAAACGTTTCGCGATTTCCTTCTGCCATTCCGGCTGGCCAAAGGGGCGGCCTCGTT
>JBEKTN010000224.1:0-14087 GCA_049516015.1 Isosphaeraceae bacterium
CGCACGCCGGCTTCCCTCAAGGGTTCCTCACAACGCGACAGATGATTGCCTCATCCATCTCGTTCTTGCTTGCTTTCTCGTTTTCTGGCTGACGAGTGCAATCAACCGAATTGTCAAAGAGCCCGACACGGCGTCATCGTACGTACGCCGTTGCCTCACGGTTAGTTCACCGGGTCCCGCCGATACCATCGGCCGGTGCAAGCTGCCCACTGGCATCTCGCCCCGGCCGTGTCAGGTCGACCTCGTCTTTGCATGAGGTAACTTTAATGTTAGCCGATCAAACCGCGAAGGTCAATGACCCAAGGATTTTTTTTCGGACTCCTTGCTGTTTTGTTGATGAGCGGTACGCGGTGGGCTTGGAGAGCACGGAGCAGCGTGAGAAGGGATTCACGGACACGCTCTCCAAGGAGCTCCTCAGAATCACGCTCCTGACCGAGTCGGAATACACGGGGACGACATCGGATCAGGCGCAGCAAACGTCACAGAGCCTGGTGACGCGGTACCGGGGGCAGTTCGACGGCGTCTTCTGCCCCAACGAGACGAGTACGGTGGGAATGATGAGAGCCCTTGAAGAAGCCGGATTGCTCGCGGGGCGGCACTGACCTGAGCTCCACGACCGCGCTTCTCGAGATAACCCATCTCACCAAGCGGTCAGCTCGTACCTGCCCGAGCTGTTCGGGATCTGCGCAATCAACGTCATCTTCTGGTGAAATTGCGAACATGCATGACGAGCATCAAATCCCGATCTGGTTCTTCATCGGCGGCCTGCTTCTCCTCTACGGGGTTCTGATCACCGGGGCCGGGTTGTTCGCCTTGGCGGTCCCGCCCCCGGAGGAATCAAGAGTCGCCCTCTACTACCTGCATTCCGACATCTGGTGGGGCGCGTTCATGGCGATCGTGGGGTTGTTCTACTGCACCCGTTACTACCCGTTCCGCGACGCCCGGTAGCGGGGGGACCGTTCTGGGGACATTTATCGGCTGCCTGATCATGACGGTGTTGAACAGTGGGTGCACGCACGCGGGGACACCTGACGCCAGCCAGGATGTCATCATCGGCATCATCAGCGTCGTGGCGGTGGCCCTCGATCGCCGGGCGGCGGCGAGCGCTATAAGCAGTCGACGCCAGACCGACAGAAGGCCCTGTTCCCCAGGCAAACAACGGCAGCTTCAAGGCGTCGATCGGGCGAACCAGTCGACTGTTGGAAGCTGGCAGCCAGAGACCAGATCATCGTTTCGGTCGGTTTGAGCCGACTGCCGTCAAGCCATGCCTGCTCCGCGACCGGAAATGAATCCCGCGGCTCGCCAAAGCTTCGATTGACACGGTTCTGGCACCCCCATACTATGCCAGCGCCCAGGCGGACAATGACAGGGATGCCACCGCCATCCTTTGCAAGGTGGACAAGAGAAGCCCGCCGATAACTGTCGACAGCCATCGAGCGAGCCAGTAAAGGCTTACGAATGGGCTGCCTTGCCCACTCGCACAAGGAAGTGCCCGCGCGAATGTCCAGCCTCACTCAACGAAAGCCACGGCGCCGCTCCGAAGTCCGGCAGCATAGCTCCGCGCAGCGGTTTGCGTATCCTCGACACCCGAGTCACTTCGCGCCCGCCACCGGCCGGAGGATTGCCTCGAATTTTGCTTTCTTGAGCCTGGCTGAGCTGATTTGCCGTGCGACCTCGGTCATTGTAAGCCTTTCGCTGATGAAACGGTTGGGCGTAGTCGGCTACGGGCGAATCGAATTTGCGTTCAACATCGTGTTCTGGCTGGTGCTTCTTGTCCGCGATAGCAGCGACGTGATTGTGGCGCGCGAGCTGTCACGTCATCCGCGACTGATCAAGCCCTTGGTGGATCGCGTGCTGGCGCTCAAGGGGCTTTTTTCGCTGGCGCTCTTTTCAGGGCTGACGCTGGTCGGCACCCTGACGCTGCGGGACAGCACCGACTGGTGGGTGTTGACTCTCTACGGACTGATGCTCTTCACCACGGCGAGCGGGCTGGATTTTGTTTACCGTGGCACAGAGTGCATGGGTTTACTGGCGATTTCGCTTTGCCTGCGCACTTCCATTTATGCCGTCGGAGTGCTGGCATGGGTCGGAGGCGCCCGGCAAATCGTCTGGGTTCCGATCTGGTTAGCCTTTGGCGAGGCCAGCGGCATCGCGCTGGTCTGGTTGCATTACTTGAGGAATTATCGGGCGCCCCGTCCCCGGCTGGGCTTTCGCTTCCTGAGCATCATCATGCAGCGTGGCCGGCCGGTCTGTGTGATCCAGCTCTCGCAGGCGGTGATCAGCACGGCCGACCTGATGGTCGTGGGACTCTTGAGCTCCTGGTGGGACGTTGGCCGGTACGGAGCCCCGCACCGCATGGTCACGGCTTTGCTCACCTTCGGGTTGATCTTCCAGCAGGCCGCATTTCCCACGCTCTCGCGGCTCTGGCGGCAGACGGCGCAGGCGGGACGGGAGGCACTCGACTCGCTGGTCGAGGTTCTGGTAACCGCTCTTTTGCCGGTTGCGATCGGGACGACCATCCTGGCCGAACCCCTGGTTCGGCTGCTCCCGGAGGATTACGCGGGCGCGGGTCTCTTGCTGGCACTTGGCATCTGGCGCGCACCCCTGTTGATACTGGCCTTCCTTTACCAGACCACGCTGATCGCGCTCAATCGTGAGACAGTGGGCGTCCGGTCTCTGGTCCTGGCAGCCCTGGGCATCGGGCCGGTGGTTGCGCTCTTACGAATTTACTTCGGGCTGCCTGGAGCGGCCTCTGGCGTGATCCTGATTGGCCTGGCACTGGTTGTTGCGGGATATGCAAGCCTGGCCCGGGAAGGTCGGCACCCGGCGTGGCACCATCACCTGGCAAGACCGCTCGCGGCATCGCTGGTCATGGTTCCCGTCTGTCTGGCCCTGAAACACTGGCATGTGTTACTTGCGGTCCTGGGCGGAGCTGTCACCTATGCTCTGGTGTTGCCGAGCCTGGGTGGATTGCATCGTACGCGGTTGTGGAGATCCGCATTGCCCGCGACGCCGCTCTCGGCCGCGGCCCCCGTTTCCTCGGTCAGCCGGCCGGAATAGCAGGCTTGACGCGTCACGCGACAGGAGGTCGCCGATGAAGTTTTGCATGGTCACCACGTTCTTTGGCGGTCACAGCTTTGGCGGTGACGCGGCCTATGTGGACCGGCTCTGCCAGGCTCTCTGTCGCCGCGGCCACGAAGTGCATGTTTACTACTGCGTCGACGCCTTCAACGCAGTACGCGGCAAACACCCTCTGAGAGAGTATACACCGACCCCCGGCTTGCATCTCCATCCGCTGGAAAGCCCATATGGCATCCTCTCGCCGCTGGCGACGCAGGCGACAGGGCTTCCTTTATTCAAGTCACGGGTATTGCGGGACGGTCTCGATAGCACGGACACGGACGTCGTGCACTTTCACAACATCTCGCTTGTCGGGGGCCCGGGCGTCCTCGGGCTGGGGACCAATCGGCGGGCCGTCCGGATCATGACATCGCATGAGCACTGGCTGATCTGCTCGATGCACTTGCTCTGGAAGTACGATCGCAAGCCATGTGACGGCCCGAGTTGCATCCGCTGCAACCTGGTGGGGAAACGGCCTCCCCAGGCCTGGCGTTATACAGGGGCAATCGGGCGTGGCCTGCGGCATCTCGACGGGCTCATCTTCCCCAGCCGTCATGCGCTCGAGGAACATCGGCGGCGGGGAGTCGGCGACGGAGTGCCCCTGATTCATCTGCCATACTTCCTTCCCGACGACTGGTCGTTGGGGATCGAAGACGAAGAGCCAGAACCGGGAGGCCGGCCCTACCTGGCGGCGGCGGGTCGGCTGGTCGCGATGAAAGGGTTTCAGCGCCTGATTCCCATGATGCGCTACCTGCCGGAGGCGGATCTGCGGATCGCCGGCACTGGCCCGCACGAGGCGGCCCTGCGCGAGCTGGCCGCCAAACTGCCCAACGTGTTCTTCGAGGGCTTGCTGGGTGGCGCAAGTTTGGCCAGGCTCTTTCGCGGAGCCCGGGCCGTCGTGGTTCCCTCGCTCTTTCCAGAGACGTTTGGATATGTCGTCCTGGAGTCGTTTGCGGTGGGCACTCCGGTTGTCGTGCACGAGGAGGGAGGAGCCCTCCAGGAAACGGGCGTTTTGAGTGGGGGGGGACTGGGCTACCGCAGCGACGGGGAGCTGCTGCTGGCCTTGCGGCGGATGATCCACGACGAGGAGCTGCGCGCCGAGCTGGCTGCGCGCGGCTTCGCCCAGCGCATCAGAGAATGGTCCGAAACGGAGCACATTCATAATTACTTTGAATTGATCGGCCGCTACCGCGAGGCGCGGGGAGTCAGGCCCGTTTACCGGCCGCATCGCGCGGGAACGGCCGTGGCCGAACCGAGGCCCCCGCTGGCCGGCGTCAGGAGACCGCAAGATTGATGCGGCGGATTGGGACAGGACTCGTTCCCTGGGCTGTCCTGCTGGCGCTGGGCATCGGCTGCTTCGCGCGTCTGATCGCCGACCCTTCGGGGTTGATCGCCGACGGTGGTCGTCCCAGCATCGATTTCGCCAACCATGGCGATGCCCGTCCGCTCGGTAACGATGCCACCTTCGTGTTTCTTCCCCATCATCTGTATGTGGCGAAGGTCCTGGCGGAGTTTGGCCACCTGCCCGCCTGGGACTGCACGGGTTTCGGCGGCCGGCCGATCATCGGGAATCCGCAAAGCGGTGTCTTCTATCCTCCGGTCTGGATCGCATGGTTCTTTTCCTGGCCCGCGACGCTGGGCTGGCTGACGGTTGGGCACCTGCTCTGGGGCGGCCTGGGGCTCTATGTGCTAGCACGAAGTCAAGGATTGAGCCGGTGGCCGGCCACGGTCGCGGCCGGTGTCTTTCAGGCTTCGCCTTACCTGCTGGCCCAGACGTTCGAGGGTCATTATCCTCACGTCTGGGCTGCGTGCTGGTTTCCCTGGGCCTTCTGGGCCCATGCCCAGCAGCGTGAGGGTCAGGTGCGCGGGCTGCTCGCCATGCCCGTAATCCTGGCAATGGCCTACCTGACCGGCCACCCGCAAGAGTGGTTCTTGCTTGTAATCGCGCTTTCCCTCTGGGTCGGCGCCGATGTCTTCGGTCTGGTCGTCAAAGGCAAAGAAGGGCGTCTGGCCGCGGCGGCGACCGTCGTACGTTGGGCGAGTGTCCTGGGAGTCGGCTTGAGCCTGGCGGCGATCGAGCTGGTACCGGCACGCGAGCTTCTTCCCTGGGTTCAGAAGGGTTCTCAGCCGGAAGCCGTTTCGGCAGCGCCTCGGAATCACCAGCTTCACCTGGTCAATGGCCTGCAACTCCTCTCAGAGGAAGCATTGGGAGGCCCCGCCGATTACCTCGGCGTGAACAACTTCTGGGAGTCGGTGCTTTCCTTCGGCCTGGTCCCCCTGGTGTTGATCGTGGTGGCAGCGGTGTCTTCCCCCGACCGATCCCGGGTCCGGGGCTGGATCATCCTGGTGGTCCTTTCCGTCTGGTTCGCCGCGGGCCGTCAACTCGGGCTTTGCAATGTGCTGTACTCGGCGCTGCCGGGGCTGAGCTGGTTTCGCGTCCCGGCACGATCGCTGTACCTCTCGTCTCTCGGTGCGGCGATGCTTGCCGGGTTCGGGCTCGAGACGCTGCGTGGCAGACTGAGCGAGCTGGCGCGATGGAGACGGTTCGCTATTCGGCTGAGCAAGATTGCCGGCTTGGTCCTCGGCCTGCTGCTCCTGGGCAGGCACGTTGGACTGCTTGGCCTTGCTGGCACGACTGCCTTGAGCCTCTCGGAAATCAGGGCAAGTCAAGGGGGCCCGGAATGGGGAGAGTCGGCGGCCTATGTGCCCGCCCGGTATGTTCAGGACGTCTGGCGTGCTTGCCAGGCCGCGGACCGGATCCTCCACGATCCTCCCTTCTGGATTGCGGTCGCGGCGCTGGGAACCGCAGTCGCCACAGGCTGCCTGCTCGGCTCGCGGAAAGGCCGACCCCGGACGGCTGATCTCGTCGGACTGCTGGCGCTTGGCGAGCTGGCATGGCATGGTTTCGCCCTGATCCAGGTCGCGCCCGCGGATCTCTTCTTTCGACCCGATCCGGTCAGCGAGAGCTTGATCTTGACGAACCCTCGGTGGTCCGTTGGAGATCCTCTGAGGATTCGCGCTCGTGATGCCTTTTTTCTCGATCTGCAGGCTGTACGCTATGGGATCGATAAGACCAACATCAATGATGTTTTTCAGCTCCAGCACGCTGCGTCGCTGTACGAGACTCTCTATCCGGTCGCGACCCGAACGCAGCCACCGATCGAGACACCGATGTCTCTGGCCGTCGAGGATTACCGGCGGCAAGTCCGCCAGGGCGTGTTCGACCGTATGAGCGTTTCTGCGCTCGTTTCAGACCGCATCGAGTCCGACCCTCCCTGGCCGGTCCTGGCGCAGGGTCGGGATGGTGGAAGAGACTACGTGATCCAGCAGAATCCGGCCGCTCTGCCCCGAGCCTACGTGGTTCCCCGTGCCGAGGTCATTGCGGACGAGCCCGCCATGATCCTCTCGCGATTCCGATCGAGTGATCCACGGTCGGCCGTGCTCATGAGTCACGACCCTCTGGCCGGGTTGCCGGCCGATCGTCGGCAATCCTTCATTCCAGTTTCCTGGCTGTCCCACGACCCGGACCGCCCCATGCTCGAGGTGTTCACCGAGGCCCCCGGACTGCTGGTCATGGCCGACACCTGGCTTCCCGGGTGGTCGGCCCTGGTCGATGGCCGGCCGGCGCCTATCTTCCGAGGCAACCAAGCCCAGCGCGTCATTCCTCTGGTACAATCTGGACGACACACGATCATCCTTCGATACAGTCCACCAGGTTTGCCGCTGGGCGGTTTCATTACCGCAATCTCCGGACTGGTGTGGGCGGTGGTCGGGGTGCTCGTGCTCCGGAAAAACCGGCGGCCTGGAAACAGCAACTCCGGTTGGTTCTCGCGCTGTCTTCACGCATTCATCGGGAATTCGAATCGAGGCGGTACCGCAGCGATGCGATTGCGGATCCAGGGACGGGCGCGTAGCTTAGAAGGCATACCCGCGTTCCAACGGTAGACCTTGAGTCGAAGCCCTCGAGCCGATACAGCGGGTGGAATGTTTGGTGCTCGCGGTCGAGCCGGATGCGTTCGTGTCCACGGTGAACCCGGGGTGACCTCGCCCTGCCCTGTCCGATTGCTGGAGGAAAGGCTCTCGTGTCAGCGCGATTGTTGCTTGGAATCTTTGACTCGGTCTATGTGATTGCCCTGACGGCCTGGGTGGGAAGCATTCTGTTCTTCTCGTTCGGAGTGGCGCCAATCATCTTCACGGTGCTCGGTTCCGAGCACGGGGGCAAGTTCGTACGCGCCCTCTTTCCGACCTATTATGCCTGGGGAGCGATCGCGGGGGCGATCGCCCTGCCGGCCTTCGTGGCCGTGCCGCTCTGCTATCCGGAATACCGCGGGGGAGCCGTCGCGATTCAATCGATGGTGATCCTGGCCGGCACGCTGATCATGCTCTATGGGGGCAACTCGCTCACCCCCGCGATCAACGCCGCGCGGGATGCCGGTGCCGAGGGCCAGGAACGATTCAAGCAGCTCCACAGGCGGTCGGTGCGCCTCAATGCCCTTGTGCTGGTGATTGGCGTTGGACTTCTGATCGGGTTTGCGAACCGGCCGGCTCCACGAACCTCGGGGATCAAGGAGTTGAGTCCGACTGACCGCGGCCGTTTCGACGCCCAGCTCAACGAGGTCATCGAGCAGGTGGAGATAAAGTATGGATATCGAACCGGCCGTCACGGCCAGGTTGGCTCGACAGTAAAATCGGAGCCGGCTGTCGATCCCGAGATGATCAAGGAAATCGAGTCCTATTACGAGCAGAAGAAACTTCGCGACCTGTCCCGGAACCGCGGCGCCACTGCGCTTGACCGAAGGCTCCCCGAGCGATCGCGTCCGAGTGACGGCAGCGCAGCGCCGGCGCCGGAGTCTGGCAATCAACAGGGTAAATGACGTAAACTCGGGCAAAGCATCGTGCCGGCACTGGCCGCACGGGTCGCCATGCGAGTGCATGGGTTTAACAGGTCTCCGGACACGTTTACGATGGTGACGGATCCCGAGACACAGGAGCCTGGGAGCCAGTTTGAGACCGTCCGGAGCGTTCGCTCGGATCGGCTTCTGACGGCGCTGACCCCGTTTCACCGTCTGGTCGTCGTCTCCCACGTCAATCCTGATCCTGACTCGCTGGCGAGCATGCTGGGGCTGAAGACCCTCATCGAGTCATGCCAGCAGGGAAAACCAGTCACTTTGACGGTGGACGGAATGATTGCCCGGGCCGAGAATCGGGCCATGGTGGAAATGATCCCCATCCCGCTGGTCCCGGTCGAAACGGCGAGCGTGGATGCCGAGACCGCGGTGATCATGGTGGACAGCCAGCCTTGCACCGGGAGGCGGTTCAGCGAGGAGATGGTACCGCAGGTTGTGATCGACCACCATGAGACCGGGGGTGATTTGAACGGGGTGATCTTCCAGGATATTCGAGATCACCTGGGTGCGACGAGCACCATGGTGACAGGGTACCTGATCGAGCAGAAGGTGCTGGTCTCACCGGAACTGGCAACCGCCTTGCTCTACGGAATCGAATCTGAGACGATGGGATATCCTCGAGAGGCTAGCACCCTGGACGACGGCGCCCTCGTCTGGCTTTTTCCTCGAGCCAACAAGGACCTGCTCGCCAGGATTCGCAACCCCAAGCTACCTCAAAGCCATTTTGCCACCTTTCAGAATTCGCTGATCAATGCCTTCCTGTACCGTGACCTGATCGTGAGCTGGTGCGGGGAGGTTTCTCAACCCGATATCATCGCTGAGATCGCCGATTTCTTCATTCGCTTTGACCAGGTCAACTGGGCCCTGGCGATCGGGCTGTTCGACGGTGGAATCAAGCTCTCGCTGCGCGCAGCGGGCCTGGGCGGACGCGCCGGCGAAGTCTTGCGCCAGGTTCTTAGCGGCCTGGGAAACGCTGGCGGGCACGACAAGCGAGCGGGCGGTATGATCGCTCTTGCCGATCAGGACTCCGCGACCGTCGACCCGGTTTTGCGGCTTGTGCGACACCGCCTGCTCGACCAGCTCCATATCGACGAACACCAGGGACGGCGGCTCCTGAACGGCGGCTCGGTGATCCAGGCTCCCTGACGTCACCGGCTAGCCCGTCACGCTCTCGGATCACACATTGTATCCACCTTGGAGCTATGCCTGCGATCAGAGCTGGGCCTCCGCCCGCCCGTCTAATGGTGGCACGAGGCTCGACAAGCCAAGCAAGCACTCGGTCACGCGAGTTGACACTGATTGAGCCGGCATTTTCCGCATCTGCACCGCGAGCAAAGATCGAAAACCCCATCAACAGCTAGAGATACGACCCCTCGCCACGGGGTCGCTCCTTTCACAACAGCCTGGACCAGATGGCTGCATTGTGGTCGGCGATTGTCGCGCCAGATCGCCAGATCGCCCGAGCCGCACTTGCGGGGCTGTGTTTTCAGGTTGTAGATTGAAGACGCGGCCTTGTCGTGGAAGCTATTCACTCAGCGCCACTGGATTTCACCCTCTGAAATCGGGGGATCGAATGCCGATGAAGCCATCCCCCGATGCACCCCCGCTGGAGATCTTCCTGTTAGGGTTGGTCGACTTTCAGGAGGTCTTGTCACTGCAGCGGCGGATCGTCTACGAGATGGGCGATGGAGGCGGTGCCGCTTTGTTGCTTTGTGAGCACCCGCCAACGATCAGCGTGGGTCGAGCAGGAAGCCGGGCCCACATTGTTCCCGACGATGATGGCCTCCGCGCTCTGGGGATCCGCACGCAATGGGTCAACCGGGGTGGAGGGTGTGTGCTGCATCTTCCCGGTCAGCTCGCGGCCTATCTGGCCGTACCGCTACAAAGCCGTGGTTTGACGCTTTCTGGCTACCTGGAAGGGCTCCATCAGGCCATCCTCGGAGTCCTTGACGAGTTCGAACTCCGTGGCTCCGTACGAGCCGACTTGCCCGGAGCTTTCCTTGGTCAGGCGCGTGTGGCCTCGGTCGGAGTGGCCGTCAACCGCTGGATTGCTTATCATGGATTGACGCTCAATGTGGGGCCTTTTCTCGACCTGTTCGACATGCTCGACGAGCCCGGCATCGGGCCGGCCTCGATGAGACAAACCTCGATGGAATCTCGACGCCAGCGCTGTACTCCCATGCCCAAGGTCCGCGAGTCGATGATCCGTCACCTGGAACGAGTTCTCGGGTTCGAAAGGCACCACGTCTATACCGGCCACCCTTTGATTCGCCGCAAGGTTTTATCGCATGCCTACGCTCCCAGTCCTGGATGACTCCCCCGGCCTGCCCGTGTTGCCCGGCGACGTCGAAAGCGATCGCGAGCCTGAAAACCGACCGAGGCGCTTGCCAGCATGGTTGAAGCGGCCCATTCCGAGCTCTGCTGGCAACTATTTCACCAAGAGCCTGGTCGGCGAACTGGGTCTCGAGACCATCTGCGAGAGTGCACGTTGCCCGAATCGCTCCGAGTGCTGGACGCGGCGGACGGCCACGTTCATGATCCTCGGGGAGACTTGTACTCGCCCTTGCGGCTTCTGTGCGGTCAAGCGGGGAAAGCCCGACGCCGTGTCGGCCGACGAGCCAGATCGACTGGCCGATGCGTGTCGCCGGCTCGGGCTCCGGCACGTCGTGATCACCTCGGTCACGCGTGACGATCTCGATGATGGAGGCGCCGAGCATTTCCGCCGTTGCGTCCTCGCGGTGCGGCATCGTACCGGCGCGACCATCGAGGTCCTCACGCCTGATTTCAACGGCCGGATCGACTGCGTCGATCGGATCCTCTCCGCCCGCCCCGAGGTCTTCAATCACAACATCGAGACTGTCGCCCGGCTCCAGCAGCACGTCCGCCGCAAGAGCCAGTATGACGTCAGCCTCAAGGTGCTCCACCACGTGAAGGCCACGAGCCCGACAACGCGAACCAAGAGCGGACTGATGCTCGGCCTGGGCGAGACCACCGAGGAACTCGTGGAAACCCTGGCCGACCTCCGGTTGATCGGTTGCGACTTCCTGACGCTGGGGCAGTACCTCCAACCCTCGACCCACCACCTTCCGGTCGCGCGGTATCTTCCTCCCCACGAATTCGATGAACTGGGAAAGATCGCCCGCTCGCTCGGATTCGCGGAGGTTGCCAGCGGGCCCTTCGTCCGCTCCAGCTACCATGCCGATGAGATGGCTCGGAGCCAAGACGTCTTACCGCCACGCAACCAGCCGGAATCGGGGGAAGCCATCCGCAAGCGCATGAATCAAGCCACTTTCCCGCAACGAGAAGATACGAAGTGATGAGCGTGAGGCGAGCTGTGCCGCGTCTGGTTGCGGCTGCTGGCCCTTGCTCGTCAAGGTTGCGGTTGCGACAATCCAATCGGGTCTTCCATGAACCTCCGCGAGGCTTCCGGAGTCCAGGAGTCATGATGCAGGACGGTGCAAGACAAGGGATCCTGCCGCGGTGAGACCCTGGTGGTCCGGATCGAAACCAAGGCCGGCATCAGAGGCCGCTTCCCCGGGCCGGGGCCTATCAGGCAAAGGTTGATCGGGCATGCCAGAGACGTTGTTTCAGAAGGTATGGAATCGCCATGTGGTGTCCTCGACCGCCGAGGCGACGCTGCTTTACATCGATCGCCACCTCATTCATGAGGTGACCAGCCCCCAGGCGTTTGATGGTCTCCGCCTGGCTGGCCGGCGTGTGCGTCGGCCCGACCTGACGTTCGCCACGCTGGACCACAATGTCCCCACCGACAACCAGCTCGACATCCGCGATCCGCTTTCGCGCCGCCAGGTGGAGACTCTGCGGGCAAATTGCCGCGAGTTCGGAATCACGCTCTATGACATCAAGAGCGGCCGCCAGGGCATCGTCCATGTGATCGGTCCCGAGCTGGGGCTGACACTTCCCGGTTTGACCATCGTCTGCGGCGACAGCCACACCAGCACCCACGGGGCATTCGGCGCGCTGGCGTTCGGAATCGGCACGAGCGAGGTCGAGCACGTGCTGGCGACCCAGACCCTGTGGCAAGGGGCGCGCCCTCCGGCGCTGGGGATCGAGGTTACCGGCCGGCTTCCTGCCGGGCTTGAACCGAAAGACATCATCCTGGCTGTGATCCGGGCCATTGGAACAGGCGGGGGCACGGGGCACGTCATCGAGTACCACGGCCCGGCGATCTCGGCACTGTCCATGGAAGGGCGAATGACCATCTGTAACATGTCGATCGAGGCAGGCGCCCGCGCCGGGTTGATCGCACCCGACGACACGACGTTCGACTACATCGCCAAGAGTGATCGGCCCTTTGTACCCAGGGGAAGGGACCTGGAAGCCGCCATCGCCGACTGGAAGACCCTCAGGACCGAAGATCTAACGGCGTTTGACGCTCATGTGCAAATCAACGCCTCCGCGCTCGTTCCCCAGGTCACCTGGGGCACGAACCCGGCCATGACGGTGGATGTAACCGGCCGGGTCCCGGACCTGGCGGAAATCCCCGCGCCGGTTCGCGAGGAAGCGCGCAGGGCTCTTGAATACATGGGTTTGAGACCGGGGACACCGGTCGGCGAGATCCCCGTGGACATCGTTTTCATCGGGTCGTGCACGAACGGGCGAATCGAGGACCTGAGGTCAGCCGCCCGGGTCTTCAAGGGACGGAAGGTGGCCGTCGGAGTCCGCGCACTGATCGTCCCGGGCAGCGAGCAAGTACGGCATCAAGCCGAAGTTGAAGGTCTGGACCGCATATTCGCCGCGGCCGGCGCCGAGTGGCGGGAGGCGGGTTGCAGCATGTGCCTGGCGATGAATCCCGACCGGCTCGAACCCGGCCAGCGTGCCGCCAGCACCAGCAACCGCAACTTCGAGGGCCGCCAGGGCCCCGGTGGACGGACCCACCTTGTCAGCCCCTCCATGGCCGCCGCGGCGGCCGTCACCGGGCGGTTCACCGACGTCCGCACGCTGCTTGGCAGGTAGGAGAGACCGCAATGGATCCGTTTGTCACCCACCGCGGCCGGATTGCCGTACTTGACTGGTCCGACGTGAATACCGACCTCATCATTCCAGCGCGGTATCTGAAGCGGATTGAGCGCACAGGCTATGGACCGCTACTGTTTGCCGACCGGCGCTACGCGCCCGGCGGCGCGCCACCGATCGACGCCCCCGAGGCTCACGGCCCGGACGCAGCGGACTTCCCCTTGAACCACCCCGAGCTCAAAGGGGCGAGCATCCTTGTGGTCGGTCGCAACTTCGGCTGCGGCTCGAGCCGCGAACACGCCGTCTGGGCCATCGCCCAGGCCGGCTTCCGGGCCGTGATCGCCCCGGGGAAGGATGAGGGATTTGCTGATATCTTCGAAGGCAACGCTTACAACAACGGTTTGCTTCCTATCGAGCTTCCGGAGAACGAGTGGGCAGAGATCGCGGCGGCCGGCCTGGGGCCCGGCGGCGCGGAGCTCACCATCGACCTCCAGTCCCGGACCTTGACGCTGCATCGATCCGACCTGACCGCCACCGAGTATCGCTTCGATGTCCCCGAAGCCCAGCGCCATCGGCTCCTGAACGGCCTCGACGCGATCGCCGAAACCCTGTTGCACGAGGCCGAGGTCCGCAGCCATGAGCTGAACAGCCCGAGCTGGATCACACCCGCCACGACAAGCTGAAGTGGCGAGTAAAGACGGAGCGGCCAGTCGCACGCGAACAGTGGCCAGTGAATCTTCGTTCGGCGAGGGTCTCCTGTATAGGCATGGTGAACGTTGTACCATCGTACCTGACGTGAGCTGGTTTCACACACTGTTGACGCAAAGAAGTTTGTCTTGAGAAAACGCGTCAGGTCCGCACTCGGTTCTTTGGAAGCGGTAGATTATGCACAGAGCACCAGAGGGTCTCTTCCCTCAGTAATGGCGTTCGTGGCCCAAGCCACCCATCCGGGCGGGTGCTGTGTTACGCGACCGCCAAGCTGCTGCGTGACGAGGCCGAGAGCATGGTCCCGAACATCGATCCTGAACAGGTTCGCAAGCTTGCTGGCTGGGGGCTGACGCAGAACGACAGAGCCAGCTTCGT
>JBEKTN010000225.1:0-14070 GCA_049516015.1 Isosphaeraceae bacterium
ACAGCGATTTTTCCGGGGTCATTAACTTGACCTTTTTGAGAGCGGCTCCGTTGAAACAGGCTCGGTGTACAAACGCTGGGGCAAATTAAATATGGCGGTGGCGGTTTTTCAGGCTTTTTCCGGGTGCGCACGTCCACCGCAGAAAAGCCTGGTTTTTTTACGTATCTATGAATACTAAGATATACATGCTAACACTCATCAAATTGAATAACGCCATATTTGATTAGACACCCTGTCGGACGCGATGCCGTTCGCGAAACTGAGTTGGTAAATACAAGCCATCTGAAAGGCAAAAAATCATGGCCGGAAAAATCGCTGTTGCGAAGGGGGGACACAGGGGGGTTCTTCGAGTGCCTCTGCGTTGCCCCAGGCTTGGCATCCAGGCGATTGAAAACCGCTCGAGAGCAGAGCGCAGTGCACGGCCGCTCAATCCTTCAGGAGCAAACCCACCTGGCGGAGGAAGCTGTGCGCAACTTCCTCCGGCTTTTTCCGCTCCTGGTCAACCTCCCGGTTCATCTGGCGCATGGTCGCCGCGTCGATCTTGCCGGCCAGGAGATTCAGGACCTTCCGCAGCTCGGGGAACCGCTGGAGCGTCTCGGCGCGGACGAGGGGAACGGCCTGGTAAGGAGGAAAGTAGCGGCGATCGTCGTCGAGCTGGAACAGATCGAAGGCGGCGATTCGGCCGTCGGTCGAGTCTCCCGCGGCCAGATCGATGGATTCTTGCGTGAGCGCTCGATAGAGCAGGTTCCGGTCCATCTCCCGCGGGGCATGGGCGAACTCGAGGCCGTACGCCCCGACCAGCCCGGGGTAGCCGTCGGGGCGGTTCATGAATTCCGGGCCGAAGCCCGGACGGATGTCGCGCTTGTGAGCCAGCAGATCGGAGATCGTCCGGATTCCCAGCCGCTGGGCCTGGTCTCTCCGCATCAGGATCGCGAAGGTGTTCTCGAAGCCGCAGGGATTGAGACAGACGACGTGGTCGCGGTCCTTCAGTTCCGTGCGCACTCGCTCGAGAACCGCCTGGGGATCAGTCTGAACGCGTTCCTTGAGGATCGTCGTCAGCGCGGTGCCGGTGTATTCCACGTAGGCGTCGAGCCCCCCCAGGCGGAGGGCGTTGTAACAGACCAGGGTCCCGCCCAGGTTGAACCGGCGGTCGACCCGAATCGGCGTATGGGCTTCCACCAGGTCGGCGAGCATGTGCCCCAGGAGAATCATCTCGCTGCCGTCCTTGGAACCGATCGTGATCGTGGGCCGGTTCGATCCGCCCATCGGGTGGTCGAGCAACCAGCCCCAGGCGGCGAAGGCGAGCAAGAGACCGACCGCCATCGCGGCGATCCAGCCACGGCGTCGAGAATTCCGGGGCCGGGCCGGGTCGAGCAGCCGCTCGGCCTCACCCAGGGCTGCGTCACAGCCCAGCGCCAGGAGCGCCGAGGGGACTGAACCGAGCAGGATCAACCGCGTATCCGAAAGGGCGACCCCGCGAAAGATGTAGCTGCCCAGACCGCGTGCTCCGATGGCCGCCGCGATTGTCGCCATGCCGACCGAGGCGACGGTGGCCACGCGCACTCCACCCAGCACGATCGGCACGGCGAGGGGCAACTCGACCAGGCGAAGCCTCTGCCAACCGGTCATCCCCAGCGCGATCGCTGCTTCGCGGACACCCGGATCGATGCTTTGCAACCCCAGAATCGTGTTCTTGACGATCGGCAAAAGGGCATAGAGCACCAGCGCTGCCAGGGCCGGGGCCTTGCCGATCTGGCCCCGGAAGGCGATCAAGAGGAACCCGAGCAAGGCCAGGCTGGGGACCGTCTGGAGCACGCCCGAGACACCGACGGCGGTCCGTTCCAGGAGCGGCCGGCGCGCGGCCAGGATGCCCAGCGGCACGCCCACCAGAACCGCGAGCGTCACGGCCTCGACGACCAGCTCGAGATGAGCCGCCGTGGCCCCGAGCAAGGACCACCACTCCGATGACAGCAGATCGAGCCAATCGCGCGGCACGGTTAGTCCTTGCTTGGCAAATCCACGGCCGCCGCATCGAGAAAGAACTCGCGGACGTAGTGATCAGCCGGGTTCTCAAGAAATGTGTCCGCCGGACCCTCCTGGACCAGCTCACCCTCGCGCAGCAGGGCGAGCCGGTCGCCCAGGCGGCAAGCCTCGCGGAGGTCGTGAGTGACGAGCACTACCGTCGTTTTCAGTCGCCGCTGGAGTCGTCGGAACTCATCCTGCAACTCGCGCCGGGTGATCGGGTCGAGGGCGCCGAAGGGCTCGTCCATCAGAATCAGGTCGGAGCTGGCCGCCAGCGCACGCGCGACCCCCACTCGCTGCCGCTGACCGCCGCTGAGCTGCCGGGGAAAGAGCCGGCCGAACCGCGCCGGGTCCAGGCCAACCAGCTCGAGCCGCGAGGCCGCCAGCGAATGCTGCTCGCGCAGCAGCCGCCCCTGGACTCTTGCCGCCAGGGCGACGTTGTCCAGCACCGAGAGATGCGGCATCAGACCTCCCTCCTGGATCACGTAGCCGATCGAGCGTCGCAGCGCGATCGGATCCCACTCGGTCGTGCATCGATCGCGAACGACGACCCGTCCGGAAGAGGGTTCCATGAGCGCGTTGACCATCTTGAGGAGAGTCGTCTTACCCGAGCCGCTGGTGCCCAGGAGCGCCAGGATTTCGCCCCTGGCCACGCTGAGGCTGACTCCTCGGACTGCCTGATGGCCGCCGGGATAAACCTTCGCGACGTCATCCCAGACCACGGCTTGCGCAGGCGAGGAAGACAACTCCGCCATGAATCCTGGTTCCCGCTCGAGTCTTGAAGGAATCATTGATACAGTGCATATTACCACGATGAGTCGAGCGTGTGTTACCGGCCTGATCATGCTTGTTTCCGGGTACTACCCGTCGCTGCGCGCTCAGGAGCCCGCGCCGGGCGATGAGCTGGCCCGGCACCTGGCCACGCTCGAGGCGCAGGTCGAGGACACATCGCTCGCGGTCGGCCAGCGCGAGGCGCTCGTTCAGGAAATGGCCGGAACACTCGATCGCGCGGCCCGCGGGGCCGTGGCAGCCGGTCAGAGACAGGAACGCTGGGCGAAGGCCGTGGGTCTGCTCGATGAGTTCAACAGCCAGAATCCGGGCCATCCCAGAACACGCGAATTCCAGCTCCAGGCCGCCGTGTATCGCTGGGCTCAGGGGCAAGGCTGGCGGGAAGCCGGCGAGCTGAACCCCGGGGATAGCCGGGCGCCGCGGGAGGCCGCCGCCGCACTCGATGACGCGATCGCTCGACTGCGGGCAATTTCCGCCGAGGACGTCGAGAAAGTCCTGGCGGAGAATGTCCGCTTCCGACTGGCTCGAGCGCTGGCGGATCGAGCCGGCCTCGAGCCGATGGACTCGCCGAGCCGCCGATCCCACGAAGCCAACGCCCTGGCACTCTTGCAGGAACCGATGACCGAAGCGGGCCTGAAGGGTTTCTCCGGCCTGCTCAAGGCCGGCCTGCTCCTCCGTGGCAGCCGGCTGGACGAGGCGGCTGCCGAGCTCGACGCGGTGTCGCGAACCGACCCGCCGCCTCCGGAACGAGAGATCCTGGACGTGCGAATTCCCCTCCTGATCAGCCAGCAGAAATTCAAGGAAGCCAAGGCGGCGATCACGGCTTCCCATCTCGACCCTCCGGGCAAGGATCTCGAGCTCGTCGACGTACGGCTGGCCGAGCTTACCAGACTTGCCCCGGGAACCGATCGGTTTGCGGTCGAACAGGATCTGTTCCGGCTGATCAAGGCACTCCGCCAGGGTAATACCAACGAGGCTCGGCTGGGTTTGCTGGCCCTGGCGCGGAGCGGCATCGATCCCGACCCGCGGAATCCGGCGGAGATCTGGGATATGCTTGCCGAGGCGCACGAGGTCCAGGGCGATGCCGTCAAGGCGGGCGCCCTCGAGTTGCGCGCCGCTCGCCGCGCGGAAGAGCAAGGACAGGCGGAGGCAGCCGCGAGATTTCGCCTCCGCGGTGGGGGCTTCCTGTTCCAGGCGGGGAAGTATGCCGAGGCCGACGCGCTGCTCTCCCGTGTGGCCGGCGATCCCAGGGCGGGTGCCTTCCGGCCCAAGGCTGGCATGCTGCGTGCAATGGCCCGCGGTCGGGCACTCGCTGCCGGCGTACCCGGGGTGACCGCGTCGACTTACGCCGCAGCTCTCCAGCAGCAGATCGTTGATTTTCCGGCTGACCCGGCCACCGACGAAGCGCGCTGGCTGCTGGGCACGCTCTTGCGGGCCGCCGGAGAACCCGGCAAGGCCGAGGCCCTCTGGACGGCCATCGCCCAGGGCTCGCCGCGCTGGCTCGATGCGCGCCTGGCCGTCGCCGAGCTCAGGCAGGCTGCCGTCGAATCAGAGCTCAAGAGCGGTGACCGCCACCTCATCGTGCTTGCGTATCAGCGGGCCGCGTCCTTTCTGACCGAGAGCGCGCAGCAGGCCCGCAACGAGCGCGAGCAGGCCGAGCTCTTGCTGGCGCAGGCACGCCTGAACCTCGTTCCGATCGCGGGCAAGGCCCAGCTTGCCGTCTCACTTCTCGAGCGGCTGGGACGGCTGGGATTGACGCCGCAAGAGCGTTACCGGGCCAGGCTCGCTCGCATGATCGCCCTGGTCCAGGTCGGCCCCCCCTACCTCGATGCCGAGCGCGAGGCGCAGACCCACGCGACCTGGGCCGACCCATCGGCTCGTGGGGCGTTTCTCGACGCAATCCGGCTGATCGATCAGTGTGCCTCGTTCGCCCAGGTCGACCTGCACGAGCGCAGGCTCGGCCTGGTTCTGCGCTTGCTCGTTCAGCCGGTGCCGCAAGATCCCGACGACGAGAAGTGGACCGCCGAGGAACGGTCCGAGATCAAGCTGCGGCTCACCCGGGCTTACCTGTTCCTGGGCGATGAGCGCAACGCGCGGACCTCGTTGCAGCGATGGACCGGCTTTCCTCGCTCCGCCCCGGACGATCTGTTTCGCGACCTGGCCGACACGTACAACAGGCTCGAGGCCTACGAGCTCGCCAGCGACGTGCAAAGGCTAAGATTGAGGAACTTGCAAACCGGGTCAGCTTCCTGGTTCGAGGCCCGGTATGGGCTGGCGCTGGCCTACTTCCACTCTGGCCACCTCAAGGAAGCGGCCCAGCTCATTGATGCCACCGCGATCCTGCACCCGGACCTTGGCGGGGGCGCAGTCCAGAAGAAGTTCATCAAGCTGCGTCAGCGACTGGGGGCGCAGCCCTGAGTGGTCAGGCGCACTCGCCCCACATCTCAGATGACCTCCTTCTTCGTGCTCTTGCGGGCGATCTCTACCAGAGCACGCAGCGCGGCATTCACTGCCTCGGAGTCGGGAAAGTACTCCGCAACATCGGGCGAAAGCACGACGATGTTCGTGCCCTCGGAGTATCGCTGGGCGTACTTGCCCCGCACTCCTTGGCTGAAGTCGTACTCGGCCAGCATGTCCGGGTCGCGCCTAGCTTTAACTGCCTTCTTCATGATCCTTCCTCTCGCGACGGGTCGCTGCCCGCGCACTGATAATGCGAATCTTGTCGCCGCGCTCGGTGAAGACCACGACCAAGAGTCGTCGGCTCTGGGACTCCCCGAGGTTGACAAAGCGGTCTTCCTCTTCCGAGTGTAGCGGGTCCGGAATCGTCCGGGCGAGCGGATTGCCAAAAACCGTACTCGCTTCCTCGAACGAAACGCCGTGCTTCTTGAGGTTCTGCTTGGCCTTGTTGTCATCCCATTCAAAAGCAAGACTCATGGGCTCTCCGTCGAACGGCCTTTGCAGGTTGAGCCTGGTGCACTGATCTCCATCGAGGTTTGACGCGGGTCCTCCGGTGTGCGAGTTCAAGCCGACTGCCAATCCACCCCCGCCATCAGGCCGGCGATAGAGAGGTCCTCGTCCAGGTCCGGCCAGTGCAGGCCCACGCCCCCCCCGCCTATCTCGTAGCGGGCACGCTGCTCAGGCGTGGCGGCGTGCAGGACGGGGAACCAGGCCAGGGGCACGCACAAAACACGGCCGTCTGTGAAAACGACCTGCATCATCGCCTCGTCGAACTCCACCGACTTGGCCAGCGCCGTCACGGGGACATAGGCTCGCGGACGCTTGGGTTTGGTACTAGCCGAGGTGCTCATTCCATGCCTCCAGAAGCCCGAGTCTGTGCTGTTCGACGAGCCGCTCGATCTCACTCAGTTCACGCCCGTTGAAGCCGTGATTGGTAGCCAGCGCGATCGGGTCGAGCCAGAACTTGACTTCGTCCGCGCCGGCCTTGACGTGGATATGCGGCGCCTCATGCCCCTCGTTGCTGTAGAAGAAAAAGCGAAAGCGACCGACCCGTAATACCGTCGGCATCGACTCGCACTCTGTTCGAGGGACGTCCGGCCGCCAGGTAACCCACTCAATTAGCTTAGCGAGCCGATGAGTCGGAAGGAAGTCGAATGAGCCCAACACTCGAACCCAGCGGAACGGGTCGTAAGGGGCTGGTTGAGAGAGCCTGCTTCGCGGACTCAAGGCAATCATGCTTGGGCGTCTGTCGCCTCAACGCAATTGAGCATGCACTCAGGACGGGTAGTCTTGTAGCCCGAGGTCAGGCACAAAGCCTGACTCAGCTACGATCCGTGGTCGCCAGCGCAGTCCGTAGCTCCCGCCCGATCTCCTCGATCGCGGCCCTCCCCTGGTCGAAGAACGGATACCGGCGAATGAAACCATGAATCATACCGTCGTACCGGCGAAGCTTCGCCGCGCCGCCGGCCGCCTGGAGCTGGCAAGCATAAGCCTCGGCTTCATCGCGAAGCACGTCGAACTCGGCCGTGATCAAGAGCGCGGGGGGAAGGCGGCTCAGGTCGGCCGCCCGGGATGGCGAAGCATGGGGGTGCCGGCGATCCTCGGCCTTCTCGACGTAGTGTTCCCAGTACCAGGCCATCTCGGCGCGGGTCAAGAAGAAACCATCGGCAAAATCCGTATACGATCCTGTGTTGATGTTATAGTCAGTGATGGGATAGAGAAGAACCTGGAAGTCCACGCGTGGTCCCCCACGATCCCGAGCCATCAGGCACGTCACGGCGGCAAGATTGCCCCCCGCGCTGTCACCGGCGACGGCAATTCGCCGGGGATCGCCGCCGAATCCGGCGGCGTGCTCGGCGGCCCAGCGTGTCGCTGCATAGGCGTCCTCGGCGGCGGCTGGAAACCGGTGCTCCGGCGCAAGGCGATAATCGACCGTCACGACGATCACTCCGCCGGCATTGGCCAGCGCCCGGCAGATCCCCTCGTGCGATTCGATATTTCCCAGTACCCATCCACCGCCGTGGAAATAGACAACGACCGGGAGCGGACCGTTGCCGGCTGCCTGGGGCGTGATGATCCGGACCCGCAACGTTCCCCCCGGCCCAGGAATCCTCCGGTCCTCGACGTGTGCGACTCTGGGCAGCTCGCCCAGGAAATGAGTAGACATATTCATCTGGGCACGTAACTGGGCGACGGTCTGTTCCTCAAACGATGGCAAGTTCGCCGCCGCCAGCCGCCTGAGAAAATCTTGGGCCTGGGCATCCAGTGGCATGAGTGCGTCTCTCCTTGATGTCGGTGTGCGGGGGAACAAAGGGGACATTCTTAATTGTCGCGGGAAGTGCCCAGTCTGCGGAGAGGCGGTTTGCCTGGATCGCTCAACTTACCAATAGAATTACGAATGTCCCCATTGCTGTCCCTCGAACGACTCACTGTATTGCATCACACTTCGGCAAGGCACGGTCGCCATCAAGGATGGCAAGGGTCAGGGCCAGCGAGTTGAGGCGCGTCCGGGGGCTGTCGGCGCGGGACATGAAAACGACGGGAGCCGCGGTGCCGCCCAGCACGCCGCCGAACCGGCAGTCCGCGGTGTACATGATCGCCTTGACGGTGAGGTTGGCCGACAGCAGGTCGGGGAAAACCATGACGTCGGCTGCTCCCACGACCGTTCCGCCGATGCGTTTCTTGTCTCCTGCGTCCCGCGCGTAGGCCAGGTCGAACGAGAGCGGACCCTGGACCAGGCAGGAGCCGAACTCGCCTTGCTCATGCCGGCGGGTCAATTCGTGGGCGTCGACAGTTTCCGGCATGGCCGCCTTGACTGTCTCGGTTGCGGCCACGAGTGCCACGCGCGGCAGGGCGACGCCGAGGGCGTGCGCGACCTCGACCGAGCTGCGCAGAATGTCCGCCTTGTCTTCCAGACTGGGTTGAACGGTGATCCCTGTGTCGGCCATCAGAAACCGGCGGTTGTCGCGGGGAATCTCCATCAGCACGATCTGGCAGATCACCCGGCCCGTGCGCAGGCCGAAGTTCGCGTCGAGCACGGCCTTCATCAGCGAGGGAGTGGCGATCTGCCCCTTCATCAGCGCCCGGGCTCGCCCCGCGCGCACCTCGGCCACGGCGGCCGGGGCCGCCTCGCCGGCCTCCGCGTGCAGGATGCGCATGCCTTCGAGCTCGACGTTCAGGGATCGGGCCGTGGCCCGGATTCCCGCTTCCGGACCGACCAAGAGCGGACGGACCCAGCCCCGCAGAAGCGCGATGGCCAGGGCCTCGATCACGGTTGGATCATCGGCACCGGCGACGGCGATGGTCGCCGGCTCGGATCGTGCGTCAGCTCGCTGGTGAAGTTCGTCGAACCCCGGAAGAGGAAGCATGAGGTTGAGGATTCCAGATGGCAGATACCGGATGGCAAATGGCAGATGGCGGATGGCGGATGGCGGATGGCGGATGGCGGATGGCGGATGGCGGATGGCGGATGGCGGATGGCGGATGGCGGATGGCGGATGGCGGATGGCAAGTGGCAGATGGCAGATGACTGCTGAATACATTATTCCCACTGCGGGGACCGCTTTTGCAAGAATGCCGAGATGCCTTCCTGGGCATCGCGGCAGAGGGCATTCTGGACCATGATGTCGGTTGCTTGCGCATAAGCTGTTGCTTCGTCCAGCCCTTGCAGTTGGTAGAATGCCCGCTTTCCCATCCCGAGCACGCGAGGGCTCAGGGAGAGGATGGTGTCGATGAGAGACTGGACCGTCGCGTCGAGTTCATGACCGGGAACCACGCGGTTGACCAGTCCAAGCTCGAGGGCTCGGTGCGCGGAGATGGGGGCGGCGGTCATGAGCATTTCCAGGGCGGCGCGGGGCGGTATCACGCGGACCAAGGGGATCATGGGCGTCGTGCAGAAGAGGCCGATCTTGACCCCCGGGGTGGCGAAGGCGGCCTCCTCCGAGGCCACGGCCAGGTCGCAGGACGCGACCAACTGGCAGCCGGCCGCCGTTGCCAGGCCGTGCACCCGCGCGATCACGGGCTGGTCGAGCCGGCGGAAGCCGAGCATCACCCGACTGCACAGCTCGAAGAGCTCTCGGTAGTCGTGCTCCGAACTGCCCACAAGCTCCGCGAGATCATGACCCGAAGAGAAGACCGGACCTTCGCCGGCGAGCACGACAACTCGTGCCGACCGGTCAGAGCGGATCGCGCCGAGGGAGTCCTCCAGCCGCAACAGCAGCTCACGGGAGAGAGCGTTGCGCCGCTGGGGACGGTTGAGCGTGAGCCGGATGACGCCCTCACGCGATTCGTGAATCAGGCAGTCTGCCATCGAAGGTCTCCTCGCCGTTCTCTTGACAACCAAATACGCGGGGGCATTCCTGCTCGGGAAACCGGGTCAAGGCGCCAGGCTTGCGGTGGGGGATGGCAGGCCAGCCGGCGCGAATGAGGCTTGATGAAGGACCTCCAGGGTAATGACCGAAACCGAAGCTGGGTGATCATGACCGGTCTCCAGGTGGACGTCGGCGGCTGGGAGCCCGCGGATTTCCACCTTTGCAGGAATAACCGGTCGCACGCCGCGGGGCAATCCACTTCCGGCCATTGAGTGGTGATTCGGGTCGCTAACGGTTTTCGACGATCCGCGACACGACACGGCCCAGACCAGACTCGGACAAGTACGGAACGAGGTCGGTCCAGCTCAGCACTCCCTGGAGAACATCATTTCCATCGACGACCATCAGCCGGCGAACCCCGTGGTCGCCAATCTTCTCCATGGTGACATCGAGAGTCTCGTCCAGATCGATCGTCACCACGTCCTTGCTCATGAGCTCACCCACGTCATCCCGCCAGGCACTCACCCGCCACGGCCGGCTCTTTCCTTGAGATCGAAGGCGATCGGACGATGCTCACCAGAACCAAGCATCCCAGAAGAAACGTCGGCAGCCCAATCAATTCTTGTATTCCCATATAATCAATATTTGTCGTCGAGAGGAGGACGTCGAAAATGGAAAGCCATCCGAAGTAACAACCCAGTGCGATCCAGACCGGGATCGCCTCTTTGATCGCTCCTCGAGCGCTCATCATCCAGTGCGAGGCAAGCACGAAGAGCACCATGTGATACTGGGCAAAACCCACCTGGTAGAACATGAGCGTGACCAGAACCGCCAGCACGGCGGCAGGAGCAGGCTCGATCATCCGCTTTCGAACCAACAGCCACGCCCACAGCAAAGCCATCAGCATGAACACCGGAGCCGCCTGATCGGGGTCTTCATTGAAATTGAGCCATTGCAGCGGCGAGTAGTACCCTTTGAGAAATCGGTAAATCGATAGATGATGTGATGACCGTCCCGCTGCGAAGATCAGCGGGCGAAAGGTCGCAGGCCCCCAGAGGAGAACGCTGGCGCCCAGCCCCAAGGCGATCGTGACCGCCGCGGCACTCAGCAAGCGGTAGCGAGGCCGGCCGCGATCCAGGATCAGAAAAGGCAGCAGTACGATCGGCATGAACTTGAGCAACACGCCCAGACCCAGGCAGATACCCGAGATCACATCGCGCTGACGGACGCGCGCCTCGACCGCGGCCGCGCAGAGCAGGCCGACGAGGACGTCGAAATGGCCGAAGTTGGCGAGCTCGACCCAGCAGTATGGCATCCAGAACCAGACGACAAGCAGCGGCCACACGAGGCCCGCCTGTAGCCGGTCCTTGCCGCGATCCTTGATCAGCGAGACGGCAAAGACGAGATAGGCGCCGGCGAAGAGGAGTTTGGGCAAGAGCGGATTGACCAGGGCCGGGATTGCGAAAATGTTGAAAAGCGGCCCGTAGGCGTTCATCGGATACTTGCCGAAAACGCCGTATGCGAAGAACCAGGGATCGTGTCCCAGCCGGACCTCTCGCCACATCTGGAGGTAGAAGTAATAATCCTGGATGCCCCCCCTCTGGACGGTCAGGGCCAGAAAGGCGAACGACAGCAGAATGAGCACCGGGTTCGCCCATAGCTCCAGGCCTCGCCGCTGCGACGACCCCTGCCCGGCACCCGCCGGATCATGCCGGCAGATCAACAAGACGATCGCCAGGTGAAGCAGCCCAGCGAGTAGCACGGCCCCCGAGAACTGGTGCCAGCGCTCGAGCACTGTTGTCGCCCAGGGTGGCGCATTCACCGTGGCCTGGACCAGGCAGTTCATGACCGCGGAGCTGCGGCCCTGATTCGCGCCGGCGATGTCGGCTGACGCCACCCAGTGCGCGAACGCCAACCATCCCCCAAGAATAGCCCCGTAGAGAGTGATCAGGATGAAAGCTCGGCGGCGTTCGGGAACAATCATGACAGGTGCCCGTTCTACGGAGTCTGGGTCGCGTGGGCATCGCGCTGAACAATGGGCGCGTGGTCAGGATTAACCCATTCGCAAGCTGATCCGATACCTTACCTTGCCGTGGCAGCGTTGCTCAACGTGTCAAAGACCTGTACTTGATCCGGTGCGGCTGGTCGGCGTCGGTCCCCAGCCGCTCGTGACGCTGAAGTTCGTAGGCCTGATAGTTGCCGTCACACCAGACCACGCGGCTGTCGCCCTCGAAGGCCAGGATATGAGTGGCAACCCGGTCGAGGAACCAGCGGTCGTGACTGATGACCACGGCGCAGCCGCCGAAATCGACGATCGCCTCCTCCAGCGCGCGGAGCATGTCCACGTCCAGGTCGTTGGTCGGCTCGTCGAGCAGGAGCAGGTTGCCTCCGCTCTTGAGCAGCTTGGCCAGGTGGACGCGATTGCGCTCACCGCCTGAGAGGTTGCCGACTTTCTTCTCCTGGTCGGGGCCCTTGAAGTTGAAGGTGGCCACGTAAGCCCGAGCCGGTAACTTGCGCTTGCCCAGGACGATGGGGTCGATTCCGCCGGTGATTTCCTGGAAGACCGTATTCTCGGGCTTGAGGGCGTCGCGGTTCTGATCGACGTAGGAGGTCACCACCGAGTCGCCCACTCGAAGGATGCCGCGATCGGGCGTCTCTTGACCCACGATCATGCGGAAGAGCGTGGTCTTGCCGACGCCGTTGGCGCCGATGACGCCGATGATGCCGCCGGGCGGCAAGCGGAAGTTCATTTCTTCAAACAAGAGCCGCTCACCGTAGGCCTTGGCCAGACCCTCGGCGTCGACGACCAGCGAACCGAGGTGCGGTCCGGGGGGGATTTGCAGCACGATCGCCTCGTCCCGCTTGTCGGCTTCCTGGACGGCAAGCTGTTCGTACCGTTGCAGCCTGGCACGGTTCTTGGCGACCCGCGCCCGCGGCGACATGCGCACCCACTCGAGCTCGCGAGCCAGTTGCTTGCGGCGGGCGCTCTCCTGCTTTTCCTCGAGCGCGAGCCGGCCCTGTTTTTGCTCCAACCACGACGAGTAATTCCCTTCCCAGGGAATCCCCTGGCCCCGGTCCAGCTCGAGAATCCACTTGACCACATTATCGAGGAAGTAGCGGTCGTGGGTCACGAGGATGACCGTACCCGAGTATTCCGCCAGATGCCGGTCCAGCCAGGCCACGCTCTCGGCGTCGAGGTGGTTGGTGGGCTCGTCGAGCAAGAGGATGTCGGGACGCTCGAGCAGCACCCGGCAGAGCGCCACCCGTCGGCGCTCGCCGCCGGAGAGGGTGCTGACATCGGCCTCGCCTGGGGGCAGCCGCATGGCGTCCATGGCAATCTCGATCCGCCGGTCGAGGTCCCAGCCCCCCGCGGCTTCGATGGCATCCTGCACGTTGGCCTGTTCCTCGAGCAGTTCGTCGATCTCGCCGGCATCCGGCCCCGCGCCCAGTCGCGCGTTGATCTCATCAAACCGGTTGAGGTGGTTCCGCACTGCGGCCACGGCCTGCTCGACGTTGCCGCGAACGTCCCGGCTGGGGTCGAGCGTCGGCTCCTGGGGCACATGGCCGATCGAGGTCCCCGGCGCCGGTCGCGCCGTGCCGATGAAGTCCTGGTCGAGCCCCGCCATGATCCGCAGGAGCGTGCTTTTGCCCGATCCGTTCCCCCCGATGACGCCGATCTTGGCGCCCGGGTAGAACGACAGCCAGATGTTCTTGAGCACTTCCTTTTTCGCGTACGCTTTCGACAGCTTTTCGATCGTGAAGATATATTGTGGCGGCATGGAGCAAAGGTATCCTGGTGGTGTCGATCGACCCTGGCGATCACGGCCGGTGTTCTCTGCGGTGCCGGTCTCCCGTACTCGCCGTCCGTCCAGCTCGTTCTGCGCGGGTCTCCCCGTTCACCGCGGGTCTCCCCGTTCGGCGCGGGTCTCCCGACCCCGCCGTCCGTCCAGTTCGTTCGGCGCGGGTCTCCTGTATAGGCATGGTGAACGTTGTACCATCGTACCTGACGTGAGCTGGTTTCACACACTGTTCACGCAAAGAAGTTTGTCTTGAGAAAACGCGGCAGGTCCGCATTCGGTTCTTTGGAAGTATCGATCCTGAACAGGTTCGCAAGCTTGCTGGCTGGGGGCTGACGCAGAAAGACATAGCCAGCTCCGTCGGCTGGAGTCAGTCCCTCATCAGCCTGGGTTTTTCATCGTTTTTTGACTATAGTCTCTGGCGATTAAAAACGGGGTTGAACAAGGTCATGGGACGCAACCTAATCGATTGTGTATCAAAGACTTGTGGCCATCGGCAAGCCGATTCTGGCACCTGATCAAGCCAGGGTTAAAACGGTCAAAAACCCAGATCCTGACTCTTTCCGACCCCAAACAGGTTTTTGACAGTAGTCCGGCGATTCTTGCCGTAAGTCCTTTCGCGATGGAGCGGCAACTGTATTCCCTCGCTACACATGGTGCCACGTCTTGAGCGATTGTCCCCTTGAATTTGCAGG
>JBEKTN010000226.1:0-14021 GCA_049516015.1 Isosphaeraceae bacterium
GAGATCTTTTCAACGAGCAGGGACTACCCATGACAGATCAGGAGCAAAGGCGGAAGACGTGGGGGCAGTTGGTGGCCCGCGCCTGGTTGGACGAGGGCTTTAAGCGTCGACTGCTGGGCGAACCGGCGGCGGTGCTAAAGGAGGCGGGGCTGGAGGTGCCCGAGGGAGTTCAGATCAACATGCTGGAGAACACGGATCGGTTGATCCACCTCGTCCTGCCGGCCAAGCCTGCCACGGGCGACCTTTCCGAGGAACAACTGGCTGCGGCCGACACCTTCTCTGTATTGCCTCCCGTTTGCGACAGAATTTGCGAATGAACCTTGAGAAAAGAGACAGCGTGCTTGGCAGAGTTGGACAGCGTGGCTAACACTGATGTCCAAGCTGATGGCGAACTGATCAATGCGTTCGCGTTGGTTTAACTCGGTTCTTGCCGCCTCGTGTAGGCGACCTCACCGTTTCGCAACTGTCGGCGACCGCCCATTGCTCAAGAACTTGTCGGGTACTTTCGTATTCCGTCAACTCTAGAAATTCGATAAACTTATGCGAATTCCACAGTATTATTTCTGTTCCTTGACTGGAACTCTCTTTGATAGTGCCACAACCCAAGTCATTAGGTCCAGATGTGTTCCTGGCGTACGGAACTACCATCTCTTCATCGGAAAGGGTCAAACTGATGGAAAAGCAAAAGGAACGGCAACAAAAGTGGGCCAAAGTGGTAGCTCGGGCGTGGACGGACGAGGGCTTCAAGCAGCGGTTGCTGTCCGAACCGGAGGCCGTGCTGAAGGAGGCGGGGCTGCAAGTGGCCGAGGGAGTTCAGATCAACATGCTGGAGAACACCAACCGGCTGGCTAACCTTGTCCTGCCCGCCAAGCCCGCGTCGGGTGACATCTCCGAAGAACAACTGGCGGCCATTGCCATCAGGTTTGTACCCATTTGTGTGTGCATGGATTGATTTGCGTCTCTATGGAAGGTCACAATAAGAACCTCTAACTTCACCCCGCGACCTCTTGATTTCTCACTTGAACTTCGGGACACCGTTGGCGGATCTAAACGAGTTCAGCGAGAAGAGAAATTTCACAAGGTTTGGCTGCCACTCCGTCGTCATTGTGCCCCGGTGAGATGCGAGGCCCGGAACAGCGATCTTTTCAGCGAGGAGCGAGAACCCATGACAAAGCAGCAGGAGTATCAGCAGAAGTGGGGCCAGTTGGTAGCCCGCGCCTGGTCGGACGAGGACTTCAAGCGTCGGCTGCTGGCCGAACCGGAGGCCGTGCTGAAGGAGGCGGGGCTAAATGTGGTCGAGGGAGTTCAGATCAAAATAATGGAGAACACCGACCGGCTGGCTTACCTTGCCCTACCCGCCAAGCCCGCCGCGGGTGACATCTCCGAGGAGCAACTGGCGGCGGCGAGGGGATTTCTCACCTACCGCGACACAATAGCGTGCGGCTAGCCCTGGTTGCCCGCCAGCACGCTTAGAGGCTATCCGGTATACATACAAACGCACATTGTGCGGCGGCCCTGAGACAGCGGATTCGTGATCTGATCGGGCAAAACAGTCGGGCTTCATGCCAGAAAACGGTGGTCTTCAGTGTACCAATGTTCGTATACCGGATAGCCTCTTAGGACGTCCACGAAGAGCCCGTGGCTTTTCCCCTCGGGATCCGGGAAGCCCCGTTCGATGAGAAGTGGTCGTTCGTCGCCTGAAAGGAGAAGCATTGCCGACCCGACAGAACGCGGGCCGGTGAGGAGGGCTACAACTCGTACCACGTGGCGTTTGACGAAGCATACTGGCTGGTCGTCAGCGTGGTCCCCGGCAATCGGCCCGACGTGCACTTCCACTTCTTGATGCAGGACTTCAAGGGGTAGACCCAACAGTCAACCGCAATTTGGAACCAAACAGCCTGAGTTCAGGCCAATTCGATTGGTCTTTAGGCGTGGCAGACTCTTTACAGAATGAGTCTGCTGTAAAGAGTCCTGGCTCATGTCCCGAGTTCGGTGAGAGACCCGTTCGGTCCCCTCGCCCCGCGAGCGGGGCGAGGGGACCGGGCACCGAACTCGGGACATGAGCCAGAGTCGTTTAAGCAACCTTGGGGTTTTCGAAGGTTTGGTGAGCCCTACCGGGTCACCTGACTGGCGAACTGTAAGAAGTAGACCGGTCGGCCGCCAAGTGGCGGCTTGCGACACGACTGTTGGGCCTGGGCCAATCTAAGGGAGACAACCGTGCTAATGCAACCGCAGTTCAAGCCTCATTACCGTTGGGAAGCCATTGAAGGCGAGGGACTGTTTCTGATATCCGAGTTGGGAAGCACGGTGCTCAAGGGGCGTTTGTACGAATATGTGGTCCCGCTCATTGATGGGTGCCGCTCTGTGGATGACCTAATCGAACAACTCGACGGCCGTGCCACCCCCGCGGAAGTCTACTACACCCTGACACAACTCGAAGAGAAAGGTTACATCACGGAGGGAAACAACGTCTTTTCCATTGGCGAGTCGGCAATGTGGGCAGCCCAAGGGATCGATGCCCAAACGGCAGCGAGTCGGCTCGCGGACAACCAGGTGTCCGTCACTGTATTCGGCGAAATGGCGGACGAGCCGTTGCGCGAAGCTCTGCGAGGACTGGACGTTCGGGTCGGCGAGCTTGGGCAGTTCGGGGTTGTGCTGGCTGACGACTACCTGCGATGCGGCCTCCGAGCATACAACCGGGAAGCCCTTCGACAAGAGATGCCGTGGCTCCTTGTCCGGCCTGTGGGCAGTCAGATCTGGCTCGGACCGCTTTTCCGCCCAGGGCAAACCGGGTGCTGGGAGTGCCTTGCCCTACGGTTACGGGCCAATCGGTCGATTGAATGTTACGTTCAGGAACGGAAAGGATACGCCGATCCGCTGCCGATCCCTCGTGGCTTTGCTAAGGCCACTCTCCCGATTGCCAGCAATTTGGCTGCCATGGCTATCGCTTCCTGGATTAGTCACGGTAAACTACCTGTGCTGGAAGGAAAGGTCGTCAGCCTGGATCTGGTTTCGTTCAAGACTGAGTCGCACATCCTAGTACGCCTCCCCCAGTGCCCTACCTGCGGCCAGTCGGCTCTCCGGCAAGACGGCCGCGGCCTTCCTCTGGTTTTGACAAGCCGCAAGAAACACTTCACCGAGGACGGGAGCCACCGGGCATTTTACCCGCAGGAAACCCTCAAACGGTACGGGCACCATGTCAGTCCCATAACGGGCTTAGTTGCAATGCTCGAGCCGGCTCCAGTGAGCGATGGAGTCGTACACGTCTACATTGCAGGTCATAACCCAGCCCGCAGTGCGGGCAACCTCGCCATGCTCCGCCGCGATTTGCGTAGCTGTAGCTCGGGCAAAGGGGCCACCGACCTGCAAGCGCGGGCCAGCGGACTGTGCGAAGCCCTGGAGCGGCAGAGCGGCGTCTTTCGCGGAGACGAACCACGCCGCACGGCCCGGTTCAAGGACTTAGCCGGTGCCGCTCTTCATCCCAATGCCTGCATGCTTTTCAGCGATCGCCAGTATGCCGAGCGAGCGGAATGGAACGGTAGAGAGTCGAAATCCAACTCAGTCCCAGTCCCCTTCGACCCCGAAGCCGAGATGGAATGGACCCCGCTTTGGTCGCTCACGCGCCAGGAGGTCCGCTACCTGCCGACCGCCTTCTGTTACTACAATTATCCGGAGAAGCGCGGGATTTCCTCCTGCCGTGCCTGCTCCAACGGCAACGCGGCTGGCAACACGCTTGAGGAGGCGATCCTGCAAGGGTTCCTGGAATTGGTCGAGCGCGATGCTGTGGCGCTCTGGTGGTACAACCGCATCCCGCGTCCCGGAGTAAACCTTGACACGTTTGACGAACCCTACCTGCGAGAATTGAGCGCCTATCTGCGCGATCGGAGCCGCACACTCTGGGTTCTGGATTTGACCACCGACCTGGGGATACCCACCTTCGCTGCCCTGTCTCGCCGCCTGGAGCGACCTGAGAGAATCCTCTTGGGCTTCGGGTCACACTACGACTCGCGGATCTCTATTCTGCGGGCCGTCACTGAGTTGAACCAGATGCTGACCTGGATTCTGCCTCAGGAAATTGAGCGTAAGTCGTTTTGCTCAGATACTTTGGAAGAAAGGGAGACACTCCATTGGTTGGAGAACGCCACCCTCGACAATCAGCCTTACTTGATCCCCGATCCGAAGACAAAGCCTCGTTCCGCAGCCGATAATCTATGCCACTGGACAGACGACCTGAAGGAAGACGTTCTGGCTTGTCAAGCCCTCGTTGAGCGGCATGGTTTGGAGATTCTGGTGCTCGATCAAACTCGTGCGGACATCGGACTCCCGGTGGTCAAGGTGGTGGTCCCTGGGCTGAGGCACTTCTGGCCCCGTTTTGCACCAGGCCGGCTGTACGAGGTTCCGGTCCAACTCGGCTGGTTGCCGCATCAGATGCACGAGCAGGAACTCAATCCCACGCCCATGTTCCTGTAGAGCCTATCTACTGCGGTTTACCGTATGCAACATAACGGCCTTTATGCAACGTCATTTGAGGTCGGGTGTCAAGCGGCGAATGGGTGGGTGCAATTTCTAGGTCGGAAAGGGGATCGGCACGGCGGGGATGCTGCAACCGTCCTCGTTAACGCGGGCCATGAGTTCGGCCGCCTCTGCACCGGTCAACTTGTGCTGCTCGAGCAGGGCCTCGGCCACCGCCCGGATCTGGCGCCACCGTAAGGGCTCCCGGACGAAGGTACGGGCGCGATCCTCCATCTGGTCAAGGAACGCATGCCGCTCGCGGTTTTCGGGGAATATCCGCGCCGCCCCGCTGAACGCACGCCCGTAGTCCGGACCGTGCTCGAACAACTCTCCGGCGGGCCGGCCGCCGATCAGGTACATCTCGGCGGCGTCCCCTGCGAACGCGAACAAGGCGCGGTTCTCCGCGAGCGGCCGGGTTATGTCCTCCGAGAACACGCCATCGGTCCACGTGATGAAGTGACGGGGGTGCTCGCCCTCCTTCGCCCCGGTCGGGTTCCCGGGGTCGACAATCACCTGTTCGACCTCATGCCCAAGGACTATGGCTGCGACAACGTGTCCGGCCTCGTGGTACGCGATCCTCCGGAGCATGTCTCTGGCCTGTGTCCCATATGTGTTGACGTCGGCCATTGAGGGTCGCTCAAGGATGAGGCACTCTGCAATCGCAATACTTCAATCCCGCGAAGTCTTGGTTCCCGTAGTTGCCGGTGGATTGCGCAACCCGCGTGCCGAGTGCGGATAGTGTTATCTTGATCTCTGTATATGCTGGTCCGCTATGAAGGAGACGGATGGATTCAGCCACAACAAGGCTTGCTGCGGTGGCCCCAACAAATGGCACTGCGACTGATTTGCCCGCCAGTTCGTAGCGCCCGCATTCATCATGGGCCAGGCGCGCATAGGCCGCATTTTGTTGGGCTGTACGTTCCTGGTCGGCGATGCGTTTGGCGTCTTCATGCGCAGTAAGATCCGGCCACAATTCTTCGGCCGTCCGCGCATTGGGAAGTGTATGAAGACTGATCGTGTCAAAATTGTTCGCAGTTCCCCCCAGGCCACTTTCGATCACGCGAAGGAACTCGGCCGTAGAAAGGTCCCTGCGTGCGGGATTTGAATCGAAGCCACAGAGCGCCAGTTTGGGTTCGTCCGCGCGACAGCGAAAATGGGAATCGAACCGCCGTTCAACCAGTCTGGTCTGAAATCCGCGTTTCTCCAGCCACTCACTGCACACTCGCGTCTTGTACCGCGGATGAAGGTTATCGGGATTGAAGAGAAGGCCGGTTTCGAGGTTCGCTAGCTCGATCCTGTCGAAGTCATTGAGGAAGATTTCAACCGCTCCGGGGTCCTGGTACGGCAGGGTTGAGAGAGACCACAGATACGCGTTGCCCAAATGTCCTAATCCCATTATCCATAGGTCGCCGGGGAGAAACTGAACCGGAATCCCGAGCGCCGCGGGATCGCGAACAACAGCAGCGGGTTGCCAGAGGGAAAGCGCAACGGTGCGACGGCTTGCATCGATGCTGATTTCGGCGAACGAAAGAAACAATTCCGAAATCGCGAGGGAAGCCGCCAGGATGCCGGCCAGGGAGCAATACTCGCGCTCGGGCAGGCGGCTCGCCTCATCCGCCGGACCGACCATTGCAATCCAGCCATCAAAGGTGGCGCGGAGTGCTCCCTTGGTTGGAACCGCGTTACCGAACAGGACCATATGATGATCGTGCTCATGGTTACTCAGTTCCGTGAGAGCGTCCGGCCCCAAGAGACCGACAATCGCCTGCCCAAATTTTTGTTTGAGGGAAGGCCACACCAAGAGCGGGGCTTCCACCAGCTTGTGCTCAAGGGCGATCCGAACTGCGCCTGGAAAGCACCGGTTTGCAATGTTGGCGGCCGTCAGGACAGCGAGCTGCAAGGTGTAGGATTCTTCCACGTCTGAGCCACAGCAGAGGGTAACGGCGTGTCGTTGCCGACGGGCGAGCGCGGCTTCGGCGGTCGCTTCATCGCGGTCAATGAACAATTTCGATATACGGGAGAGTCGAGTTTCTGGAATGTCCATCTGGCGTTTACCAAACTGTTAGATTGATTCGACGCGGCTTTTCGGATACGCCGTGTGTGCGCCATGTGAAGTTGCCGAGGTACTCATACACGGCCACGGTTTTTAACGACCACCACGGCGTGCGCGCGAAATTTGGAACGATGATGGCGGTATGGCCGACGACCGGGACCATTGGGTTTTGCTGATCCATTGGGCTTTGCCAGATGCCCTTGCCCGGGTGTGTATGAACGTCGGCGAGAACCTGGAGTTTCTTTTCCCTGCAATATTGCCAGAGCGCAGCATATCCGGCCGCATGGAAGGCGATAGCGCCCGATTGGTAGGCATGCGGATCAAGGTCGTCGTAACAAATATATGTCATTACCCGTGCGGAAGTACCGCGCTGCAGGCCAAGCAAAAATGCCCCGCTTTCACCCTTGCCCGCACCGCGCCGCCGCAATTGCACAATCACCTCTCTCCAAAGCAAGAAGGGAAGGCGAATGGCTGCGATTTCCGGATCAGACGCCAAGGTAATCTCCACAGTTGAGCAAGGAATAGAATTCTTCCAGGTAGTCCACAATCGTGTGATTACTGGTCCAGACAAGATGCGGTTGCTCCTTCGCCCAAGCCGGGTGGTCCTTGGCTGCCACCCGGTCGTATGGATGATAGAAAGCTGTGTTGTTCTTCCAGTCCGTCCGGAACACCTTTGCAAAGCGGCTGTCCGGCTTTCCCTTCGGGCGCTTTGCAAGGTCGAGCACAGACTTGGTGGCCGAATCCCAGAACGTGCCGGTCGGCGGGACTGACCTATAGCCGGCGGCGTCCATAAAGACGTAGAACCGGGCGGGCGCATTTGCACGTGCCGCTGCGGCAATCCAGAGAATCCGCTTAGGCCATAGCAGGTCGTCCGGCAACATCTCCGGGCTGGGGATTCCCCACAGCCCTTTTGCCACACCAACACGGAACTCGGCCGATGACAAGTCTTCCTCGAATAGGCGCTGATCTGGCTGGTCCATGAGTCAGCCTTGAGGCGTAATTTCTTTGACCAAGTCAAAGCAGAGTGAACATTTCGGCGCTTCTACCAACTCGCCGAGGTGCTTGTCGGACCTCGGTTGTTCGGTGCTGTTGCAGAGCTGCAAGACATATTCGGCGGCGGCAGCCGCATCCAAGTGGAATTTCTTGCGTGCCCACTGCGCGACAACACCGTCGGTCGCGGACGGAGAGAATCTCCGGTGCTTGGTCTTACCACCGAAGTTCACCTCAACGGCGACATGCCTGCACCGGTGGCAATGTACATGGTGGTGCCGTTTGATTTCGAGCACCTCAAGCGTAAGGTCCACATCAACAGGGGCGTGTTCGTCGGCGCCGTCTTCGATCTCGTCCGGCTGTGCTAGAGCCTCCTCGCCCTCGCCAACGAAGACCAGAATGTCGTCCTGCCCTTCCTTAAGGAATTCAGAGCGCACCAGAGCGTTCCTGAGGGTATCGCCAGGGGCCGCCACGATAACTTTGGGCTTGGCACCCTGGCTGTGAACAAAAATTTCCAATTCTGCGATTTCCGATGCATCCATGATGCCTTGCTCGGAATGTTCGTGGTTTTCCATTTTCTCTCCCTTGAGTAAGCGGTTAGTGGACCGTAGCGGCCCCCTTTGGTGCGGAGGCGGCGGTTCAAATTACAGCATGAGTCTAGCAAGCCAGACCGCATATGTCAACCATACCGCACAATCACTGTGCGTGTTATAAGCACAATGCGTGTGACCTTGACATTTGGCCTGTGGGCGGATATAAACAGACTATGACTCCCGACCCGATATACAAGCTCATTGGAGCGGTGATCAAAGCCCGTCGTAAGACGCTCAGGCTGAAGCAAGCGAATCTAGCGGGAATGCTGGGGATTTCGAGGGGATCGCTGGCCAACGTCGAAACTGGGCGACAGAGCATCCTGGTCCACCAGCTCTACAAGTTCGCGGCTGCGCTAGAGTTAACGCCTTTCGATCTCCTGCCGCCACCGCCGAGCGAACATTTCAGGGCCGGGCGCACCGAGTTGCCACTGCCTGATGACCTTAAGGCCCAGCAGAAAGAACAAATAACTCGCTTGTTTGAGCAGGTAGATACTGATCAAATCACAGTCAGGGAGGGAAGCCGTGCCAAAGCCACCAAACGATAGTCCAAACGGCCGGGCCCGTCAGCTTCTCGTCCGCCTTGGCATTCAGTCCGCACCTACGCCGGTGGAGAAAATCGCCAAGGCGCTAGGTGCTCAGGTGCGATTTTCGCCATTCGACTCCGAGTTGTCTGGAATGGTTTATATCAAGGATGGGGTTCCTATCATCGGGGTTAACTCGCTGCATCACCCCAATCGCCAGCGATTTACGATTGCGCATGAGTTAGGACATCTCGAACTTCATCGGCAAATGATTACAAGTAATGTCCACGTCGATAAGAATTTCCCGGCTCTGATGCGCGATCCAAAATCGGCAACCGGAACAGAGCAGATTGAAATTGAAGCCAATCAATTTGCGGCAGAGTTATTGATGCCTATCGCGCTCATCGAGCAAGCTTTGGCCGGAAAGCAATTTGACATAGACGACGACGGGCCGATAGAAGAGCTTGCGAAGAAGTTCCGAGTGAGCAAGCAGGCATTGGAGTATAGAATCCGAAATCGTGGCTAATCACTTGGGTGGGGCGGGCCATGAGTCTTGTGTTCTACGATACAGAGACCACGGGCAGTGGGACCTTCTTCGATCAAATCCTGCAATTTGCCGCGATTCGGACCGACGCGGACCTCAACGAGATTGATCGCTTTGAAATTCGCTGCCGCCTCTTGCCTCACGTAGTTCCTACGCCCGGCGCGATGCGTGTTACGGGCGTGAACGTTTCTCAGCTAACCGATCCGTCTTTGCCGTCTCATTACGAAATGGTTCGTGCCATTCGCGCGAAGTTGCTGTCATGGTCTCCGGCCCTATTCATTGGGTGGAACTCGATTGAATGTGACGAGAATTTGGTTCGCCAAGCCCTCTACAAGACGCTGCACAACCCATACCTCACCAATCGCGATGGAAATAGTCGCTCCGATGTCATGCGCATCGTGCAGTCGTGCAGTCTGTTCGCTCCTACCGCGCTTACATTCCCTACCGACGACAACGGCCAGAAGGTGTTCACACTGGACCGTATCGCGCACGCCAATGGGTTCAAACACGACCAGGCGCACGACGCAATGGGCGACGTTGAGGCCACGATTTTTCTCTGCCGACATCTCACTGAGAAGGCACCAGACATTTGGTCTTCCTTCATGCGTTTTAGCACGAAGGCCGCCGTCGTCGATTACATCACCGAAGAACGTGTGTTCTGCGTGAGTGACTTTTTCTATGGCACACCTCATTCATGGATTGTCACGACAATCGGACAGAACCAAAAAAATAAGGCCGACTGGTATGTCTATGATCTCAGTGTCGATCCCGAATCGTTGCGGTCACTTCCCGAAGAGCAGCTCGCAGCGCGCCTTGATCGGTGGCCAAAGCCGTTACGCAGACTAAAATCCAATACGTCACCTATGCTCCTTCCTCCCGAGGACGCGCCGGAAATCTGCAAGGGCCGGAAGCACGGCCTGGAAGAATTGGAGCGACGCGCGGAGACGCTACAGGCGGATGCCGCACTGCGCGAGCGGTTGATTTCCGCTTTTGAGTCGCTGAAGGAGGAGTATCCACCTTCGCCTCATGTTGAGAAGCAGATTTACGATAGATTCGTCGAGAAGCCGGACGAGAAACTAATGGACGCATTCCACGAGGCGGAGTGGCCTAAGCGGTATGCGATAGTTGAAGAATTTCAAGATCCACGCCTGAGGACAATCGGCAGGCAGTTGATCCACCTCGAACGGCCCGATCTTTTGGACAATGCTATCTGCCGGGAACATGATTTGGCCGCCGCGAAGCGGCTTCTGGGGCAAGGCGAGGATATATCGTGGCTGACCTTGCCCAAAGCTCTTGAGCAGCTTGAAGAAATGTTAGCGGCCGCGTCGGGAGCGGAGTTGGAACTGCTCCGAGAACACGATCAGTATCTTCGCGAGCGCTATGAACAGGCGCTCACGCACGCGAAATAATCAGAGGGCTCACTTCAGAAGTTGGCCTAAACCCAACATTTGCACCGTGTGTTTGCGTTAATACTTGTCACGCGACGGCTTGTTGCTGATACAGGTATTTTTGGAACATAATGAACACCTGGCCGATCTCATCCGGTCGGCCGAGAGCGGCGACAGCGTCGGCAATGGAGTCGTGGTATTTCAGGCGGAACAGAGGCGTTGGTTTTTCCTGGTCGAGTTCTTCCAGAGAGATTATTGGTATCGGTTCTTTTTTCGTTGGAGATCATTGGTGTCCGCTCTTTTTCGCCGAAAAAAGAGCTGACGCCAATAATCCCCCGATAATCCCGCAGCAGGTACGGTGCCCTAGGACGCCGGTCGGGGAATAGGCATCCGGGGCGGGGCGGTGTCCCACATCAGGTGAACCTCCTCCGGTGTCAAACCGTAGGCCGTGTCGACCAGATCGTGGATGGAGTACTCCAATCGCAACGCCTCGGCGGACACTGACCGGGCGGGCTCGACGGTTCGTTTGTACTCTTCGCGAAGGCCGCGGAGCGCGGCCGCAGTGAATGGGTTCCTCTTGCCGCGCGCCCTCTGGACCTCTTTGACGAAGGCGTCGGAGTCCAGAGCAATTGGGTCCTGTAGCTTTGTGCTCGGTTCAGAGATTTCATGCTGGACTTTAAGCCAATCGAGGAGGCCCATTCGCGTGGCCAGCAATCCCTCAGACAGCGCAATGAGGCGTGCTACTGCCCTCTCGGCATTCTTTTTCGTGCTCGTGTCGGCTTCAGGAATCGGTAGCGTCTCGACAAACGGAATATCCATCGCCAAGGCCTCATCCTTCTTGTGGGGAAAGGATCGGAATTCGAACCACCATAGAAGAGAGGAGTTGAGGCAAGCTAGTAGCCAGAAGTCCGAGGTCGGGATAATAATGGCGGCATCGTTTACGTACATTTTTCGATCATCGAAGCCGATCCTCGAGTGGAAGGCTATGCGCTGAATGACGAGTTTTTTTCCCTCGAACACCTCCCAATACTCGACAGGATCTTGGATTTCGTACCACTTGTAGTTGCCAGCTTTCCTCCCAGGCCAATCATCCCCATCCCAATTGGATGGCTTGGGTTCCAGAAGGTGTCTCAGAGATGAGAGATGTTCTTTCACAGCAGGGTATTGATCGATGTCCACCCCCCTTCGCGTGAATATCATCCAAAGTTCATTCCACTCGGGGAACCATCGCTTTACATCTTGGCCGCGCAAGTATGGCTTAATAACCTCTTGGCTCGAGACATGTTTTTCGATCAGCCTTTTTCGTGTTATGGAATCTATCAGGAACGCGTCATTGAAACCTGATTTCACTCCGTAGGCCGGCTTAACCCCTGAATAATCGCGCAGAGACCTGCCCGTTCTACGTATCTTCTCCAGCAACTCGTTCACTTGGTCCGGTTCAAGTTGCCAAGCATCCTTCGCAAGTCTGTCCCGCCGGATGTCTATTCCGCGTGTGGCTACTTGCTCTTGCAATTGATCAATGCGCACCATATCCCGCGGAATGATGCAGGCCCTTGAGAAATTCGGTACGGGATCGTCATTTGGTTTGCGTAACACAGCAAAGCAAGGGAAAACATCGGCGTCCTTGAAAAACTGCTTGGCATGCCCGAAATCAATAATCGCTTCAACCCAGGTCCGCTCGCCGAAGAACTGGCGCAATGGCTCCCCATATCCCGCCTTCATCCATTTGTTGGTCACTACGAAAGCAAGTCTCCCGCCAGTTCTCAGGATCTGCACGCCCTTTTCGTAGAAGTAGACGAACAGGTCTGCCATCCCGTGGTATGCTTCGAAATGTTGCTGCAAGTAAGGCTTGATCGGACTGAGCAGCTCTTGCCGCACATACGGCGGATTACCAACGACCGCATCGAAACCACCGCGCTCGAAGACCTTCGGAAACTGTGCCTTCCAGTCGAAGGCCTTAGCGTCGACCCCCGGATCATCCACCACGCTGTTGCCGCAGCGGATGTGAGCGGATAGGTCCGTTAAGGGCTGGCCCGGGCGGGCAGTACGGATCCAGAGGGAGAGCTGGGCGATCTCTACCGACTCGGGAGAGATGTCCACGCCATAGAGGTTGTTCTGGAGGATGGGGGGCGCCGAACGCTCGATCCAGTCGTCGTGGCTACCGGCGCAGTCGGGATCACCGGGCTCGACGTGGCTGAGGTCGTCGAGCAGACTGAGACGGTGGTTCAGGAACCAGTCATAGGCCGCGATCAGGAAGGCTCCCGAGCCGCAGGCCGGGTCGCACAGGGTCACACCGTCCAGCCAGGTCAGCATCGCCCCCAAGAAACTGCCGTTGGGAGGAGCGGTGCTGCTCAAGTCAACGCCATGCTCCTTGGCCAGGTCGGTGCGGGCTTGGTCCCAGAGCGGTTCTAGCGCGGCCGAGACCAGATAGTTGACGATGTAATCGGCCGTGTAGTAGACGCCTTGTTCCTTGCGTCTTCCCGGCTTCCGTCGGCGGTCGGCCAGGGTTGCGGCGTGCTGGTCCAGGCTCTTCGCCTTGATCTCCTCGATGTCGGTGATGCTCCGCTCAAAGATCCTGCCCAGAACGTCGACCGTCACCTCGTTGCGATAGTCGAACTCGCCCATCATGACGAATACTTGGGGCCATTTCGCGCTATCGAGGGCGAAACCCATGTCGTCGAGGATCGGGTCGGGCTTGAACAGGTTGCCGTTGTACTTGGGAATACCGTTGAGCGAGTCGCCCTTGTCGATCGAGCGGAAGAGGAGCTGAAAGGCCTGCCACGCGGTCAGGCCGGCAACCCGCACGAAGGACGTGTGCTTGAGCAGGTTTCGGTCGGGAAGCAAGCCCCGATCCTCGGCGAAGGCGATGAAAAGGATCCGGTCCAGCAGGCGCTGGGCCGCCTCGATCGCCCGGTCCAGCTCCGTCACGCCCTTGGCCTGGAGCTCCTTGATCAGCTCGACCCGGCGCTCCGCGTATTCGCGGTACAGCTCAACGCTCACCTTCTCTTGCCGCTCGCCCGTCTCTCGGAGCAGCCAGCCTGTGTTCTGGGCGAACATGCCGGTTCCCAGCAGGCTGCCGGCATGGAAGATCGCGTAGAACTCGGCGAACTTGTCCGGGTCGTCCAGCTCGGTCAGCAACACGCGGTGCACGTGGTTCGACGACTTCTGGCGGCTGTAGAGCCGGATCTCGGCATAGTTGCAGACGATGGCCCACTGCGCCGATTCGGAGGCGTTGAGGTAGTTCCAGACCTGCTGAACGGGGGTGATGTTCCGCGTGGGCATCTTCCGGTCGAGATCGACCTTCGCCCCCTTCAGCTCGACCATGACCAGCGGCTCGCCGGACAACCAACCTGACTCGTCGAGCCGAAACTTCCCCAGCGCCGCGTCGACCTCGCCCGAGCCGGGGACGTTCCACTTCGG